>CAMDPZ010000048.1 GCA_945905765.1 Nitrospira lenta | reverse complement strand
GCCGGTTTTGCCGCTGCCGGTCATCCCGACGCAGACTGCATGGGTCACCAGATCTTTCGAATCGTAGAGCAGCCAGCCCGGCTTCGGCTGCTTGGCCACCATGTCGTAGGGCCGCCCCAGATAGAACACGCCGAGCTTTTCGAAATCTTGCACAGTGCCACACTCCTTTCCGTCGCTTTGCCCGATCTGACAACCCGCCAGGCGCCGCCATTCTAGTAAGGGGGCCTGCGGACTGCAAGATAAGGACGAGTCCCGGCGAACCTCAAAAAAGTTGCCTGCGCCAGCTGATTCGGTGCAGGATGCCCGACCATGTGGCCCTTCATGCTGATCGCTCTCTATTTCGTTTTGCCCCTCGCCACCCTGCTCGGCTGGACTCAGCCTTGCCAGGCTGAGGCCACTGCGCAAAGCACCCACTGGGGCGCCCTCGCCTTCCCCGACCACGACCGCACCCTGGCGCTGAGCTTCACCACCGACCGCTTTACGGAATTCGATGGAGCAGGTAAACGCTACAACGACATGCGGCAAACGGATGGTTTTAATTTTTGGTCGCTGAGCTGGACGGAACGACTGGAACGATTCAAGGGCTGGAATACCAATCTCACGGTCGGCGCCGGCCCCACAGGGGATAGGTTCAGCCGGTATCTCCAAAACGACGTCGTGCATAAATTCCGGGGACTCACGCCGGTGCCGGTCGGCGCCACGCGTGACGCGATCGACTTCATGACCAGCGGGACCTTGACGAAATGGACGGGGCTTGGGGGAAGCGACGAGGTGTTTTTCTACGGAATCGGCGGAGCGGCAGGGTCCCTCTACTACGAACCCTATGCCCAGATGGGCTTCAGGCGGCTATCTCTTTTGGAATTCATGCCGGTGGTATCCGACTACGTGCGCTTCTCCGCATTGGGCCGTGCCGGCCGCCCCTTCAGCGGAGCCGCGTTCCACCAGGTCGCCAACCATTCCTATCTCGGGCAGGCCTCCATCGGGATCGGCAACTACCGGCGCAGCGACTGCGCCATCCCTGTGGAACTCGAAATCGGCCTGACCGTGGATTCAGGCTTGTTCGTGGACCATCGCGGGGATTCTTTAGAAGAACGGTTCGTGACAGCGGCGCTCCGCATTTCAGTCGTGACGATTGAAACGTGGAACGACCTCATCAACCAAAAGGACTACGGCCCAACCTTCGGCGCCCGCGTGACCCTGAACCTGCTCCCCCTCTATGAGAGATTCGCCGGTTCCCACTGACACCCCTCACCATTCCTTGAAAATCACGAACACGCCGCCGGCCATCAAGGCAAACCCCGCCAGATAGTTCCACTTCAGCGGCTCCTTCAAGTACCACACCGAGAAAGCGCAGAACACGACGAGGGTAATGACCTCTTGAATGGTCTTCAACTGCGCGGCGGTGAATTCATAGTGGCCAATGCGGTTGGCCGGCACCTGGAAACAATATTCAAAGAAGGCAATGCCCCAACTCGCCAGAATCACCATCCACAAGGGCGAATCCTTATATTTCAGATGGCCATACCAGGCGAAGGTCATGAAGATGTTGGAAACCGTCAGCAGAAGAATGGTGTGCATACGTCTCCTTCAAGCAACTGCTCTGAAAATAATTTACCGCAGCCTCCATTCCTTCAAGTCGGTGCCCGTAAGCACCTTGTAACCATTGTTTAGCGCATTGTAGTAGTCATCTTTCTCCCCTGCGAATCTATCCAGGAAGTGTCGCGTCATTCCCGGGTCAGGCGCTAAGTCCTCTCCGGCCAGAAAAGATGTCAACGTTTCACGATAATGACTCAATTCGGCAATCTCCGAATACGTAGAACTGATCGACTCAAACAAGGCCTGGTCGAGTTCTGCAAGCGATGGCAGTAGCTTTTCATAGAGAGTTGAGTGAAACTTTGGGATCCAACTCCCCTGTTCAAACTCATCTTCAGGCTCATTTTTCATTCGGAAATGCTCTGAGCCATCTCGAGCAATATGAAGCCCGAATACAGCGTTAGGATACTCGTCGGAAGCCTCCTTCATTTGCTCAAGAATACGGAGCATCGATACGAACACCCAATGATTCTTTTCAAGCTCCTCCGCTAAAAGAATTTTTATGGCTTTCGTCTTGCGTGTTCGTCCTGCTTTTCTCCGACGTAACTCAAGTAGTTCTCTTGTGATAAAGAGAATAAATGCTGCAGTAACTGTTACAGGGAGATACCCTCCCAAGGAACTCACTAGATCAGAGATTGTCATATCGCCTCAGATTGTCTTAACCGCCTCCAGGCCAGAATGGCTGAAGACAGTAGCGCCCCCAACTGCCCCTACCCCTCCCTTTCTCAGCGGGGGTGGAAGGGATGGATATGGAGGGAAGTCGCCATAGCGGACACGGCGAGATAATAGCCCAAAAAATGCCGCTGTGCGACGGCATGCGACCCTCGGTCGCGTTTTAGAGGAGCACGCGGCGACCGTACGGAACCAGGAGCAGTCTCTATCCAACGCATTATGGCGACTCCCGGAATATCCACCCTTCGCCACCCCGCGTCGTCTCACGTCCTAACCGGGGACAGGCACCGCCAGACGGCGGAGCCAGTCCCCTACAGCCCCGCTTCTTTGAGCACCTGTCCCGTATACGATCGCTTCGACTTCGCAATTTCTTTCGGCGGTCCTTCCGCTACGATCTCCCCGCCTCGATCGCCGCCCTCTGGGCCGAGGTCGATAATCCAATCGGCGTTCTTGATCACATCGATATTGTGCTCGATCACCAGCACAGTGTTCCCCGCCTCGACCAGGCGATCCAACACATCCAGCAGCCGTTGCACGTCGGCGAAATGCAGCCCGGTCGTCGGTTCATCCAAAATGTACATCGTGCGTCCGGTCGGACGTTTCGACAGTTCTCGCGACAGCTTGACCCGTTGCGCCTCGCCCCCGGACAGGGTCGTGGCGGACTGGCCAAGTTTCACGTAGTGCAATCCGACATCATTCAGCGTGTCGAGCTTCCGCTTGATGAAGGGAATATGTTCGAAAAACTGCAGAGCCTCGGCCACCGTCATATTCAACACATCGGCGATGCTCTTCCCCTTATGGTGAATCTCCATCGTCTCGCGGTTGTACCGTTGGCCCTTACAGACCTCGCAGGTCACATAGACGTCCGGCAGGAAATGCATCTCGATCTTGATCAGCCCGTCGCCCTGGCAGGCCTCGCAACGGCCGCCCTTCACATTGAAACTATAACGGCCCGGTTTGTACCCGCGCACGCGAGACTCGGGCAGGTTGGAATAGAGATCGCGGATGAACCCGAACAGGCCTGTGTAGGTCGCAGGATTCGAGCGAGGAGTCCGGCCGATCGGCGACTGGTCGATGTCGATGACTTTATCCAACGCCTCGACGCCCAGCAGTTCCTTGCAGCCGTCGATCTTCGGTTTCCTGTGGTAGAGCAGTTGAGAAAGGGAATGAAACAGGACTTCCAGCACCAGCGTGCTCTTGCCGGACCCGGACACGCCGGTCACACAAGTGAGGAGGCCGAGCGGAATCTTGGCAGTCATCCCTTTGAGGTTATGTTTCTTGGCCCCCACGATGGACAACTGCCCCTTGGCCTTCCGTTCGCGGCGAGGGAGGCTGACCATTTGCGTGCCGCGAAGATAGCGGCCAGTCAGCGAGTCGGGATTCTTCATGACTTCTTTCGGCGTGCCTTGGGCAATGACCCGCCCACCCTCTGTCCCGGCGCCAGGCCCCATATCCACAAGATGGTTCGCGGCCATCATGGTTTCCGCATCGTGCTCGACCACCACCACCGTATTGCCCAGATCGCGCAGACGCAGCAGAGTCTGGAGCAACCGCCGGTTGTCTCTCTGATGGAGGCCGATCGAAGGTTCATCGAGGATGTAGAGGACTCCGACGAGGCCTGATCCAATTTGTGTGGCAAGCCTGATCCGTTGTCCCTCTCCGCCTGATAACGTCGCAGCAGCCCGATCCAGCGTCAGATAATCCAACCCGACATTGACCAGAAATCCGAGCCTCTCGCGAATCTCTTTCAAGATGCGATGGGCAATCACCAGTTCCCGCTCGCTGAATTTCAACGAGCTAAAGAAATCGGCCGCCGCCCGCACGGAAAGATGCGTGACCTCGGCAATCGATTGTTTATTCACCTTGACGGACAGACTTTCCGGCCGCAGTCTCGCACCTTTACAGGTCTCGCAGGGCTCCAGCAAGGTGAAGTCTTCATCGTCGGAAGAGCCGGGTGTCATGGCGTAGCCGATGCCGTCGCAGGCGGGACAGGCCCCATGAGGACTATTGAATGAAAAGACGCGCGGCGTGATTTCCGGATAACTGACGCCGCAGCCGATGCAGGCGAGCTTCTCGCTATAGAGAGAAACCTTCCCGTTTTCCATCAATACCCCGACCAGACCGCCGGCCAGCTTCAGACAGGTCTCCACCGAATCGGCCAACCGTCTCGTCAAGGACTCGCCTGGCTTCATCACCAGCCGGTCAACCACGATTTCGATCGTGTGTTTCTTTTGCTTATCGAGGGTGATGTCTTCATCCAGATCGACCACCTGCCCATCGACCCTGGCCCTGACATAGCCGGCCTTGCGCATGTCGAGAAGCTCTTTGCGATACTCCCCCTTCCTGCCGCGCACGATAGGGGCCAAGAGCTGGAACTTGCTTCCTTCCGGCAGCAGGCCGATGGCATCCACCATCTGCTGCACCGTCTGCGCGGTGATTTCCTCGCCACATTGAAAGCAGGAGGGGCGCCCGACCCTGGCAAAGAGGAGCCGGAGATAGTCGTAAATTTCCGTGACGGTGCCGACCGTGGAACGGGGATTGTGGCTGGTGCTCTTTTGCTCGATGGAAATGGCGGGCGAAAGCCCTTCGATCGAATCAACATCCGGCTTGCCCATCTGCTCAAGGAACTGGCGGGCATAAGCCGAAAGCGATTCGACGTATCGCCGTTGCCCCTCGGCATAGATCGTGTCGAAAGCCAGCGACGACTTACCGGACCCGCTCAGCCCTGTGATCACGACAAGCTGGTCGCGCGGGATCGTCACGTCGATATTCTTGAGATTATGTTCTCGCGCGCCTTTAATGATGATTGAGTTATGCATAAGGGACGGGATTATAACATGCAGACTGGCTCGCCTTGACAAACTTGGAAGGCCGATGCTACCAACCTCTCATGGTACAGGCCTCTACACCGCCAGCTCAGAAGGGGACGGACGTCCCGGCTGCCCCGCTTGCCGTCTCGACCTGGTCTGGCCAGGCCCGCGAACAGGCGGTCCAGCGGATGTTCACCGCGATCGCCAGCGTCTATGACCTCAACAACACGCTCTTGAGCTTCGGGCTCCACCACCGCTGGAAGAAAATCACCGCCTCTTATGTCCCAATCACCACGGGAGGCAGGGCCCTCGACGTGGGGGCCGGCACAGCAGACCTGGCCCTCTTGGTCGAGCCGCGCATGGGGCCCAATGGCCGGGTCATTGCCTCGGACTTGAACCATGCCATGCTGGTCGAGGGGCTGAAGAAAGTTACGAACCGGGGCCTGGGACAACGAATCACCTGTCTCGAAGCCAATGCCGAACATCTGGGATTTCCCGACGCGACCTTCCATGCCGTGACCACGGGGTTTTGCATGAGGAACGTCGGCAATCTCAAACAGGCGGTCTCGGAAATTCACCGGATCTTACAGCCGGGCGGGCGGTTTGTCTGTCTGGAGTTTTCCCGGCCGGTCTTCGGATGGCTGCGGGCTCTGTACGATTGGTACTCGTTCCGGCTGCTTCCCTGGATCGGGACAAAGGTGGCGCATGACACGACCGGCGTCTACGAATACCTCCCCGCTTCCATCAGGAACTTCCCGGATCAAGAACGGCTGAAACAGATACTCCTCGACGCAGGCTTCAGCCAAGTCACCTATCGCAACCTGACCGGCGGAATCGTGGCGATTCATGTGGCAACGAAATGATAGTCGGAAAGTCCGTCAAGTCGGCAAGTCATCAAGTTCGAAGACTTTCGACGTTATAGACGTTCCGACGTTTGGACGATGATGGAATCAATCCTTTACATCTTTCTTCCCTGCAAAAAGGTCTACCCCATCGGGGTGACCTATCTCGCCGACTTCATCCATCGGCGCAAGCCGGAGGTGCGGCAGCGCATCCTCGACCTGTCCCTCTTTCCCGAAGACCAACGGATCAGCGCGGTTCGCGATGCGGCAACTGAGTTCAAGCCGGACCTCGTCTGTTTTTCCTGGCGCGATATCCAGATCTTTTCCCCGCACGAGGGAGATTCCTCGTTGGAACATGCGTTCAACTTCTACTTTGCGAGCAACCCCCTCAAGCGGATTACCGCCTCATTTGCGGGGCTGCAACAGCTTTACCGCTACTACAGCCACATCCGTGCGGCGCTCTCCTATCCCTGGTTGATCGCAAAGGAGTTCCCGAGGGCGCAGATCATGATCGGCGGAGGGGCCTTTACCGCTTTTGCCGACCAGCTCATCCAGAAACTACCGGAAGGCACGATCGGAATTCTTGGCGAAGGCGAAGATGCCATCCTGAAAGTGACTGAAGGCCAGTCTCTGGAGCAGGAACGGTACATCCTCAGGGAAGGAAAGACCGTTCGAAAGGGCCAGCAGGGAGCGCCGGCTCTCCTTGATGCGCTCACCGTGGACTTGCCCTACCTCACCTCGATCTTCCCGCAATATAAAGAGTACCTGGGTGAATCCATCGGAGTTCAATCGAAACGGGGCTGCCCCTACGACTGCGCCTTCTGCCTCTATCCCTATATCGAGGGCAAGCGGGTGCGCTATCGCCCCCCAGCAATGGTCGTGCAGGATATTGCGCAGCACTACCATCAATGGGGTGCCAGACGTTTCTGGTTCACGGATGCCCAGTTCATTACGGGGAAAGAAGCCTATCCCCAATGTACAGAGATCCTGGAGCGGATTCTCGCAGAGAAGCTGGGAATCGAATGGTCCGGCTATATCAGGACATCGCTCATCACCCCAGAACTGGCCAAACTCATGGTCCGGTCCGGCGTCGGCGACCTGGAAGTCGCCATTACCTCCGGCTCCCAGGAGGTGCTGAACGACCTCCACATGGGATTCAAGCTGGAACGGCTCTACGACGGCTGTCGCTACCTGGCAGAAGCGGGATTCAAGGGGAAGGTCATCCTCAACTATTCGCTGAACAGCCCCAAAGAGACCGAGGAGTCGCTGCTCCAAAGCGTAGAGTCCTACAAGAAAGTCGCCGCGATCCTGGGTGAAGAGCGGGTATTCCCCCTCATGTTCTTTTTAGGCATTCAGCCGAACACGGATCTGGAGCAACGGCTATTGG
Organism: Nitrospira lenta; assembly: GCA_945905765.1. Classification (GTDB taxonomy): domain Bacteria; phylum Nitrospirota; class Nitrospiria; order Nitrospirales; family Nitrospiraceae; genus Palsa-1315. Next base: position 10,241 of record CAMDPZ010000048.1, on the reverse strand, counting down.
AAGAGGGCTACCTCTCGGCCGGCTATAACCCCCTGATGCTGACCCCGACGAGTATCAGAAAGCTCCTCTATAACCCGGCGCCGCTCAACTCCTTCATCGCCAAAGCCTGTCTCAGGGCCTGGGAGCGGAAAGATGGCAGCAAAGACCCCCGGAAATGGACAGGATCACTCTCTCAAACCCCAACAGAATCAGGCCCTTATGCCGATAAGAGCTTGATCCGTGGAATCGAAGGGAACTCCGGCCGCGATGCCCTCCTGTCCCTGGAAGAGATCCTGCGCGCCCGGCAATCGCTGCGTTCCGCAAAGGATTCCGGCGACAAATCCGCTGTCCCACGGGGGGTCTAAATCCCGTCCACCTGCCCCATTCGATACCTTGCATTCCATTTTGGGCCGATGTTATCATCCCTGTTCCTTGAGACTGAGGAAGCACGTCAACCATTTGTAAGCTTTGACAATTACTCTCGTTCGCCCTGGCCTGGAGGGCATCCGGAGGAGACTTTTCAATGTATAAGACGATCTACGTGCCGGTTGATAACTCCGACCATTCCAACACCGCCGTCGACATCGGAGTGCACTTCGCCAAGGCCTTCGGCTCGAAGATCGTGGGCAGCCACGTCTACGCGGCCAAAATGCATGACAAGCGCTTCAAACAGATGGAAGCGGGCTTGCCCGAAGAGTATCACGATGAAAAAGAGCTCGACCGGCAGCGCCAGATCCACGACTCGCTGATTACCCGCGGTCTCCAGATCATCACCGACTCCTACCTCGACTATGTCGATAAGAAATGTGCGGAGAATAACCTGCCGATTGAGCGCCGTTCGCTCGAAGGCCGGAACTGGAAGGTCCTGGCAGAAGATATCAATTCAAACGCCTACGATCTCGTGATCATGGGCGCTTTGGGCGTCGGCGCAGTGAAGGATAGCGTGATCGGCAGCAACACCGAGCGCGTGCTGCGCCGCGTGCGCAATTCGGACATGCTGATCGTCAAGCAAACCCAGCCCATGACCAGCGGCAGAATCGTGGTCGCGGTGGACGGCAGCCCCTATTCGTTCGGCGGACTCATGACCGGCCTGGCATTGGGCAAAGCCTTCAACATGCCGGTTGAAGCCATCTCCGCCTTCGATCCCTATTTCCACTATGCCGCCTTCCATAGCATCTCGGGCGTCCTTAACGAGGAAGCCGGCAAGGTATTCCGGTTCAAGGAACAGGAAAAACTCCACGAAGAAATCATCGACAGCGGTCTCGCGAAAATCTACCAGTCGCACCTCGATATCTGCCGCGAAATCGCGCAGGCCGAGCAGACCGACGTCAAGACCACCCTCCTGGACGGCAAGGCCTTCGAAAAGATCATTCAATATGTCCGCAAGGACATCCCGGCCTTGCTCATCGTCGGACGGATTGGCGTGCATAGCGACGAGGATATGGACATCGGCAGCAACACGGAAAACCTCTTGCGCGCCGCGCCTTGCAATATCCTGGTCTCGAACAGAAAGTACGTGCCTCCGATCGATACCTTGGCGGAATACACCATCGCCTGGACGGAAGAAGCCCTTCGCCGGATGGAGAAGATCCCGATCTTCGCCAGAGGCGTGGCCAAAACGGCTATCCATCGTTATGCCATCGAAAAGGGCCATACCATCATCAGCAACACGGTCGTCGATACGGCCATCGGCCACATCCTGCCCAAGGGCGCGATGGACGCCATGCGCGCATTGGGCGGCAGTCTCGAAGCAGCCGGCATCGACCGCGACAAGATGCAGGCGGACGAGTCCGTGGCGAAGGACCTGATGGGCTCGACCCTCAGCGGCATGATGACCGAAATTGTGGAAGAAAAACCGAAAGTCAGTGAAGCGACTCAAGGCTATCTGGACCGGATGAACCAGAACTACTTCGTCTGCGACGGTTGCGGCTATATCGGCAAGGGCGAAACGCCCGTGAAGTGCCCCGTCTGCGCCGCAGGCGGCGACCGCTTCAAACTCGTCGACAAGACCATCTTCGAATCAGCCGCCAACGCCGAAGGCGCCCTCGAAACGGATCTGTCTTACGATGACGTCCCCATGCAATGGACGAAGGACGCCAAAGAAGGAATCCGTGCGGTCCCTGCAGGATTCCAACGCCGGCGCGCCAAGGCCAAGATCGAAAAGACCGCCCGCAAACTCGGCATGACCACGATCACGCTGGAATATGCAGCCCCCATCATTCAGGAAGCAGCGGCTGAAGACTACACCCCCATTTTCGCGAACAAGGGAACCGGTGCTTCGACCGAAGCCCAGGCCACCGTGGCTGCTGCGACGAACGGAACCAACGGCGCGGCTGCCTCCCACGAAAACGGTCATGAAAACGGGAATGGCCAGACAGCGGAAGCTGTCGCCCCTGCCTCTCCCTATACCTGGTCGCCTGATGCGCAGGCTAGACTCGAACGGGCGCCGGAAGGGTTCATGCGCGAATGTACCCGCGCCCTGATCGAAAAACATGCGGAGAAGATCGGCGTCACGACCATCACGGCCGAAGTGGCCAATGAGGGAATCGAGCAGGCTAAGGACTACATGGCAGACGCGATGAAGACCGGCAACCTGAAGGACATGATCGCCAACCTGACCGGCGCGCCGAAGTCAGGGGCCGGCCGCTGATGGGACGGTCTCTCCCGGTCCTGAACTTTCCGGCTCTGTCAGGAACGCTCGGCTCCATCCAACAGCAAGTCACGCAGTTCTTTACGCCGGCCTCTACGGCTCCGGCGCCGCACGACGGCAGGACCGTCGATGACTTCAAGCCCTATCTGCTCGCACTGAACCTCACGAAACGCTGCAATCTCAAGTGCGACCATTGCTATCTCGACGCGACGACGAAGTCCGCCGGCGGGGACGACGAACTCTCGACCGAAGAATGTTTCAAACTCATCGATCAAATTGCCGAGGTCAACAAGGGCTGCCTCATCGTCATCACGGGCGGCGAACCGCTCGTCCGTCCTGACATTCTCGACATTGCGCGCCATGCCGTGAAACAGGGCTTCATGGTGGTCTTCGGGACCAACGGCATGTTGATCAACGACCAGATGGCGAAGAGCCTGGTCGAAATCGGCGTGATGGGCATGGGCATCAGCATCGATTCGCTCGATCCCCAGAAACATAATCAGTTCCGTGGCGTCCCTGGCGCATGGGAAGCAGCTCTCGCCGGCATCGAGGCCTGCAAGCGGAACGGGCTGGCCTTCCAAGTGCATTTCAGCGCGCAGCCCATGAATTACCAGGAGCTGCCTGCCGTCATCGATTGGGCGCACCAGCTCGGTGCCAAGGTCCTCAATGTCTTCTTCATGGTCTGCACAGGCCGCGGCGAAGAGCTGACCGACATCACTCCGGCCCAGTACGAAGAAGTGCTCGGCTACCTGGTCAACTGCCAGGATAACTACAAAGGCATGCTCGTCAGGGCCCGCTGCGCCCCCCACTTCAAACGGCTAGCCTACGAAAAGGATCCGAATTCTCCGATCACCAAAGCGACAGGCTATATGGGCGGCGGCTGCCTCGCCGGCACCAACTACGCGCGCGTGACCCCGAACGGTGAATTGACCCCTTGTCCCTACATGCCCCTGTCAGCCGGGAACATCCGTGAGACCAGCTTTGCCGATCTCTGGGAAAAGTCCGACGTCTTCAATTCCTTCCGCTATCCGCAGCTCAAGGGCAAATGCGGCGATTGCGAATATACCGACATCTGCGGCGGCTGCCGGGCTCGTCCCTATGTCGATCACGGAGACTGGCTGGACGAAGATGAATGGTGTCTCTACACGCCAAAGGGCGGGGAGAAGATCAAAGTCGCCTTTAATACGCCTGAAGAAGGCGATATCGCCTGGGATAGGGACTCGGAGTCACGGCTGAACAAGATCCCCTACTTCTTGCGGGCCATGGTGAAAAAAGGCGTCGAGAAGCACGCGCGCGAGAACAGCATCCCCCTGATTACCATTGAGCTGATGGAAGAGCTCCGCAAAAAACGATTCGGCAACGACGCGCCGATGTTCCGGCCATAGCGTGATGAGTGAACAGTGATGTGTGATGAGTTAAGAGACATTGATCTCACACTCACTGATTCTTCGTGCACGCCTCATCACTGATCACCTATCACGCATCACGAGTCTAAAAAATGGACGCTCTACAAAGCATCTTCACAGACCTCAATACGCTGATCCCGATCATCAATCATTGGTTTCACTTGTTGTCGGCGGTCATCTGGATCGGCGGGCTCGCCTTCCTCGTCCTGGCCGTGACTCCCGGACTGAAGAAAGCAGTCGCCAAGGAACAGATCAAGCCGATCACCGATGCCTTCTATCAGCATTACAAGAAAGTGGCGGGCGTTCTGCTCGTCGTCCTGCTCATCACCGGCGGCATCAACTTCCACTACGTCAATCAGGTCATCACCTCGCAAACCGGCAGCGGCATCCAGCACCATGCGAAATACCTGACCGTCTTCTTCATCAAGCTATTCCTCGTGCTCGGCCTGCTGACCCTCTTCCTCTACACCGTACTCTTCAAATCAGATGAAGCAGAAGAAGGCGAAGAAACATCCTACGAAGTGATCCCCTTCCAACGGGCCGCGCTGTGGATCGGCTTCTTCATCCTCCTTTGTGCCGCTGCGATGAAACATCTCCACCAATAGACTCGCTCCAATTCCTGCGCTTCCCCTGTACACCGTTCGCCTACCCCTACGCCTGTATCTCCAAAGATAAAGGCGTGCCTGATCAGATACGCCTTGCTCCATAAACTCATCTCTCCCGCTTACCGACCGAACCAAAATTACTCAACAGGTTACATCTCAAGGCCTGAGTGTTTTCAGTGGAAAAGCTCTGGTATAGGGGTTGCTGTATCGCTGTAGCCCTCCCATCACCAACCGTACAAGAAACCAAGCCGATGGTCAGAAGCTGGAAAAAGATGCTTGGCAAAGCAAAATGCCGGTGGGTCCCCCCTCAACAAGTGATTGCCTGTCACACTGGCGGGACCACCTCCGGATTGTGCCCATCCGGAGCCCTCCCACCGCCACGCGCTTCTGCCATCAGGGCCGCGTTGCTCCTCAGCGGCGCGGCCCTTCACCCTGACAAAGGGCTCCAGAATGGCTGCGGAGCATTAACACCGGATAGACAAATGGACCGACTCACTCACATCTAAGCTTGCGAGGGACAACATGTCGTTAACCCAACAGACCGGTTCACGCAACTTACCCAAGGAACAACCTATCAGGCAAACGAACCAGACGACCAAAGCGGGTACGGCTGAAACGCCGCCGCCGCGAATGGTGCGGCTGACCGTCAGTCTCCCAGGAGAACTCGTCGATCGTCTGCGCAATGCTGTCTATTGGAGTCCTGGGTTGACACTCGCCTGGCTGATCGCCAAATCGCTACGAACATCCCTGTCAGAGATGGAATCCTCACGGCAGGGGCCCTTCCCACGACGAACAACCGCGCTCCGCGCTGGACGGCCCAGATTGGTCGGTCAGATCATGAGCCTGCCCCTTCAGGCCAGCCTCACGGGCAATGGAGCAGCCAGACCGGCTGAGGTCCTGACGAAAGCCAAACTGGAGCCGCACCAGTCCATTAAGTGATCTGCGGAAACTCGATATTTCTCGTATTGGGCAGAACGCGCGCTGTAATGCCTCTTGAGCTTAGACCAAGAATCTCCAGGCCGCACGATTCCTAGAAGAGAGGCAGATGAACATCCCGACTGGCCGTCCGGCTATCCTCCTCGTCGATGACGATCCAGATATTTTAACTGCACTACATGACCTTCTTGAACATGACGGATTTCTTGTGACTGCAGTGTCCACTTGCTACGATGTGCTGGCCCAGGTGAAAATAGCCAAGTTTGCCGCAGTCCTGCTCGACATTGGACTGCCAGATGGAGATGGGATCTCCGCACTTGAGACCATCCAGACCCTCGCCCCCTCCCTCCCTGTGATTATTCTCACAGCCTTTACATCGCAAGACCACCGGGCAAAATCTTTGTCCAGAGGTGCATTCTGCTACCTCACCAAACCCTATAATCGCGATGAGCTCCGCACAGTCCTACGACGAGCGGTTGAAATGGGAGCTTGAGCTAAACGCTGAGCGATCAACTCGAATGCTGACAGAAAAATCAGCGTTCTCGTTCATCGCTCAGCGTTTGGCCTGCGGACTTTTCAGGACTTGTTGCGAGTGCGGTCGTTTGGAAGCTGTCAGGGCCTGCTTGAAAACCGTGCGGAGGCCGAAGTAAGCGAAAGAGTCTTTGAGGTTGGAGTACAGCCGCTTGAACATTCCCATGTCAGGATTGGTCACATATTCCATCGTCAGGGCAATCCGTTCTTCCCCCTCGCCAAGCGGAGTCACCGCATGCCAGAGTTTATCTCCGTTGAAGATCACAAGATCGCCCGGATGAGTGATCAGCTCAAGATGCTTGGGTGATTTGACCGAATCGTCTTTAAAAAGCTCGCAAACCAATTTGCATTGCGTCGAATGATCGACCAGCCCCATCAATATGGTGTAGCGAGACCCCTTATAGTAAGAGGTATCATAGTGAAACCCGATATGGTCACCCGGCTCCGTATAGTAATAGAGCGCGCAGGAATGGGGATCGTTCTCGGGGCAGAGACTCAGCTTATTTTTCACCAGACGGCTCAAGAGCTCGATAAAGGCCTCGGAGCGATAGAGCTCGAGAAACCGCGGGGCCTTCTCTATCACCGTGTAATAACTCACGCTCCCGCCTTTTTTATGGCCGGGAATGTAGTTGCGATTCAGCTCACCCTTCACCCCCTGCGCCTGGGGGACGAGATATTCTTCCACTACAGACCGGGGAAGAAACTGCGGGATGAACAGAAACTCATTCTGGTCCCAATATTCGGAGGAAAGCCGGTCGGCATCCAACCGTTTGACCGCTTCATCGACTGCTTCAATTAAAGACATTGCGTCACCTGTTCCTCACTCGTCCGCTCACAGCCTCTAATCCATCCCGCAGGCCTTACTGGGGGACGCTGAATACGGGAGCTTTCACCACTTCCACATCGGCCGGCAACTTCAGCTCGAAAAACGCATCGCCGAGCCCCACGTTGGACTGGAGCGATGAAAACTCAAAGCTCGCCACATTGCCGCTCATTTCATACAGCGTGACCGTCCGGATGAAATAGGTCTTGGGAAACACTTCCAGCACGATCCGTTGCACCGATCGTCCCGCTTCGCCCTCCTGATACTTCGGCAGAAGGGTCAGCAGCCTGAGCCCTCCCGCGCCTCGACCATTCCCCGGCGTCGGCTCAATACGAAACGACTGCTCCAACTTCGCGGCCCCGAGCAAGAGCTCCAACGGAGCCTTCGAGGCAGCCATCTGCGTCAGCTTGCCCACCAAGACTTGCTTATGCTCCGGCACATACACTTTGACATCATCATGATTGACATAAATGTCCTCGATCGATGGATCGAGATAGCTCCACCGCAACCGGCCAGGCTTTTTAATCGAGACCTTCCCCGACGAGGTGATGGGCCGATCGAATCCCTCGATCCTGGTCTTCTGCGTAAAGTCCGCCTGAAGATCCTTGGTCTTTTCATAGCGCGCCTGGAGCTGTTTGACCACCTCCCGCACTTCCTTCAGCGCGACCGCATCACTCTCCTCAGCGCCAACGAACGGCACTGGGGAAAGCACCCCCAGACACACGAGTGCAAGGCCCACCTTCACCAGGCCAGATGGGGCCGCTGAGGCGCTCTCTACTGCGCGGGTCCACCGAGCACCTTCTGAGCGTGCGCGGTGCGCGAGCACGGAGAGCACCTGAGCCGCCCCAGACCACCTCATGCCTCTTCCTCTGCTCCCACCGGCCCACGCCGCCCCACAACCTCTCTCCGCCCATCACGGCCAGCCGCGCCCACGATGCCGTCCGTCTCCATTTGCTCGATCATCCTGGCCGCGCGAGGATAACCCACCCGCAACCGACGCTGAATCAGCGACGCGGAGGCCTGACCGGTCGACAGAACCAATTCTTTGGCCTGCTCGTACACTTCATCCAGCGCCTCTTCCTCTTTCGCATCTTCCTGTTTCAGCGCAATCTGCAACTCTTGATTATAGGCAGGCTTGGCCTGATCCTTCACGAACTCCACCACGCGCCGGACATCCTCATCCGACACGAAGGACCCGTGCCCTCTCATAAGACGTCCGGTTCCCGAAGCCATATAGAGCATATCGCCGCGGCCCAGGAGCGCCTCCGCACCGTTGGCATCCAGAATAGTGCGTGAATCCGTCTTTGACGAGACCTGAAAGGCAATGCGGGCCGGAAAATTCGCTTTAATCAAACCGGTCAGCACATCGACCGACGGACGCTGCGTCGCCAGCACGAGATGGATGCCGGAGGCGCGGGCCATCTGCGCCAACCGCGCAATCTTGTCTTCCACTTCCTTCGGCGCCACCATCATCAAATCCGCCAGCTCATCGATCATCACCACGATATAGGGCAAGGGCTCAGGCGGAGTCTTCGGCGGCATGAACGATCCGGGACTCCCTTCAGGGAGGGCCGTCTCTCCGGCAGAGAGCCGCTCTTCCTCGGACAGAAACTGAATGGGCAATTCCGGCTGGTCAGCCTTGGCCGCCGACTCCGTCTCCAACACCCCCTGTGTCCCTGCGACCTTTCGATTGTACGCATCGATGTTCCGCACCCCTGCCTCGGACAGCAGCTGATAGCGCCGCTCCATTTCCGCCACGACCCAACTGAGTCCGCGCGCCGCCGACTTCGCATCGGTGATGACCGGACGCAAGAGGTGCGGGATGCCGTCGTAGGTTTGAAACTCCAATCGCTTGGGATCGATCAGCAGCAGCTTGACCTCATCGGGCCTGGCGGAAAACAGCAGACTGAGGAGCATCGTATTGAGTCCGACGCTTTTCCCTGCTCCCGTCGCGCCAGCAACCAACAAGTGCGGCATCGTTTTCAAATCGGCAATCAAAGGGGCGCCGAAAATATCCTTCCCCAGAGCCAAGCTAAGCTTCGATTTGGCGCGTGAGAAGGCCTCACTCATTACCACTTCTTTCATCGATACCATTTCACGATAGAGGTTCGGCACCTCGATCCCGACCACGGATTTTCCCGGCACCGGCGCGACGATCCGGAGACTGACCGCCTTCAAGGCCAAGGCCAGGTCGTCGGCCAGATTCACAATGCGCGCGACTTTGGTGCCAGCCGCCGGCTCGAATTCATACATCGTCACGACCGGTCCTGGACGAACCTCCGTCACTTTCCCCGCAATGCCAAAACTCAGCAGGGCGCGGGTCAACACATCGGATTGCGCCTTGATTTCCTCCTCTGTGACACGACCCGGGGGAGCGGAAGGATCGCTCAAGAGCAGCACCGGGTCCGGCAGGGTATAGTCCCCCGCCTTCGCCTGGGAGACAAAGACCGGCTGATCGAGCTCCGCCTCGCTCGTCTCCACTGGCTCAGGCGTCGGTTGCCGCGACGGCTGAATGACCGGCCAATCGAATTCCTGTTCCGCTGCCGCTTCAGGCAACGTCTCCTCGATAACCGCGCGAATGGATTTCGACGACTTCTGTTTCGCTTTCTTGGGAGACTCAGGGACCGGCTCTACCACTGACCGTTCCGGAATCCACCCGCGCACCTTCGTAAACAACGCGCTGCCCCAGACTGGGAGCTTCAAGACAATCTCCGACAAAGAAATCGGTGTCGTGAAGAGTAACGAGATTAACAAACCCGCCATGATCAGAATATGGGCGCCGGTACTGGCGAAATAGGCTCGCAGGCCCTCGGCCAGCACTTGTCCGAAGAGGCCTCCCGCCATGCCGCGATAAATGAAACCGCTTGAGAGGGTCGGCACCGCCGTGATTTCAAGATGGAGAAAACCGCTGAGAAACAGGAGCGCCGCCAGCGACGCGCCGGCGTTCCGCAGCCGAATCGACAGGTCGCTCTGGGTGAAACAACGGACACCCATTAAGCCGAGTAGAAGGGGGAAGAGATAGGCGGCACCACCAATCAACGAGAAAAGCGTCGATGCAAAGAAATCCCCGACCGATCCGATCAGATTCCGCGCAGGGGCCGAAGCGGCTGAGACTGATTTCAATTCATGGGGCACGAAGGACACAAGGCTGAGGAGCGTGAGCAGGCTCAACGCGATCAGGACGACTCCGATCACTTCTCGCTTGATGTGTGACGGGGGAGAGGCGGCGCGGCGGGCTTCGCCCCGCTTGGCCGAGGTGGTAACAGCCATGAGCGCGATGCTAGCACAGGGAATCGGTCATTTCAAACGAA
>CAMDPZ010000047.1 GCA_945905765.1 Nitrospira lenta | reverse complement strand
ACCGCAGTGATGACCATGAACTCGACGAAAATCAGCGCCAGCGCCTTGAAGAGCAGCCCCTCGACGGGCACATCCTGGGCATAGAGCACCAGCAACAGTCCCAGCGCCATGACTACCGTATTCACAAAGAGGGTGATCGTGAGGCCCAGATACTTGCCGAGTAGAAATTGGTAACGCGCCACCGGCTTGGAGACGATCGTGTAAATGGTCTTCTTCTCGATCTCCTTGCTCACCAGTCCGATCCCGACAAAGATGGCAATCAAAACTCCAAAGAAGTTGATGCTCCCCAGCCCGAGATCCAGAATAAGGCGGTGAAACTCTCCCAAGGTCAACCGCGAGAGGAGCACGGAACTGCCAATCATGAGGAGCGCAAACACCAGCAGATTGTAGAGCAGCTTGTCTCGCAGGTTTTCCCGAAACGTATTGAGCGCGATCGATAAAATTTTCATGGGCGCTGCTCCGACGGACTCCGATGGCCCTCGACCTCACGGATGAAGAGCTCCTCCAGCGATCCCTTTTGAGGATTGAGCGAAACCAGGCTGGCCTTGGCGCTGCGGATAATCTCTAACGCCGCGCTAACTTGTTGCTGATTCTTCAGCACTACCAACATCCGATCCCCCTGCTGTACGACCTTGTCGGTCAGCGGGCGTAAATGGCCCAACCCTTCCTGAGTCAAACGATCCACGACCAGTTCCACTTGGTGGCTCGCTCCCTGATCCAGCAAGTCGTTCACCGAGCCACAGGCCACCAGACGCCCCTTCAGAATCATCGCCACCCGGTCGCACAAGACTTCGGCATCGTGCAGAATGTGGGAGCTGAACATGACCGTCTTCCCGGACTCTTTGAGCCGCAAAATCAGATCGCGCACTTCTTTCCGCCCGATAGGGTCCAGCCCTGACATAGGCTCGTCCAGCACCACCAACTCAGGATCGTTGATCAAAGCCTGAGCGATCCCTACCCGCTGCAACATGCCTTTTGAAAACTTTCTGAGCTGAAGATCCTTCGCAGGGGTCATCCCGACCAGTTCCAAGAGTTCATCGATCCGCTGGTCCAGAGCCGCCCCCCACAGGCCGAACAAATGGCCATAGAACCGGAGAAACTCCCGGCTCGTGAGGTAGTCGTAAAAATAGGGGGACTCGGGAAGGAATCCCAACCGGGCCTTGCTCTGAGGATCGCCCAGATCCCTACCGAACAGTTTGGCGCTCCCGCTCGTCGAATAGATGAGCCCCATCAATATCTTGAGGGTGGTGGTTTTCCCTGCGCCGTTCGGACCGAGAAACCCGAACACTTCTCCGCGCCGAACTTCGAGGCTGAGGCCATCCACTGCCGTCACCTTCTTGCCCCAAAATCCCACGCGGAAAACCTTGGAGAGTCGATCTGTCTGTACCACGAGATCGGAACTAGTCGTCATGGCTCACTTTCATACGCTATGCAGGCTGCTTCCGTTTGGAAAACGTGCGGAGCCGTTCCGGATGGGTCGAACTAGAGACTGAACCGGTCTTGCGATCCAACAGATACTTTCCTCCGAACGGTTCCTGAGGCAACATCGGAATGACTCCCGCCATCACGAGATCCGTCAATGTCGAAGGAAGGGCCCGATGTTGCATTCGATAGGCTGCCACAGCGCCCTCTAAAATATGTACATCCCGTTCGATAATAACTTCTTTCATGCGAGAGACCAAGACTTCTCGCATCTCAGGATCGCTGGTCTCCCGCAACCTGGCTTCCAGAAATGCCAAAGCTGTCTCAGGACTTCCCGCCTCCGCAGCCATGCGAGTGGCCAGGCCAGGGAGGTAGGAAGGGCCATCGGGTAGACTGGCCGCCTGCATAATGTACTCTGCCCCCTTGGCCGGATCGCCGAGCAGAAAGTAGTAATTGTACCCGAGCAAAAAGGGGATGTTCCAGATAGATGGATTTGCGGTGACGCCCTTCTCAAGCAGCCGATTACTCAAGTCCGTGCGGTTAGCCAAATCTCCGAGAATCACCCCGCCTGCATAATAGGCATACGCATATTGCGGATCGAGCGTGGTGATCACGTCCAGCGCATGGTACATCCACTCATATTCGTCTGCCGTATTTCGTTTGTTTCCTATAACCTGAATAAGCCTGAGCCAGAGCACATCAGCGCCCAGATGGTGATAGCCAAGCAAGGCGGGCCTGAGGTAATCGCCCTTGGGAAGGTTCGCAAGATCTTGGATTTGAACGATGGTCCGATCTTGACGCTGATCCAGCTCCCCTTGCAGTAAACCAACGGATGCCAGCAAGAGAAGGCCACCCATGCAGAGCAGAAACTGACTCAGAGGCGGTATGCTACGATGATGTGGAAAACTTGAGACCGTCATGAGGCCATACTAGCAGAATGAGTAAAAACGGAAAGTCCCGGCAACCTTTCGGCTGCCGGGACCCACAACCTTACTTACGCCGATCTAGAATATACCGGTCGTACAATCGTTGGAGCCATGATCAACCGTGGCATCCCAGGTTGAAACATTAGCATCGCCATCCAGATTGCTTTGAGCTACCGCAATAATGTTGTTATTACCAAGCGCTCCGGCACCAGCCGCTCCGTTAGCAAGAACACCGGCCGCAGCACAAGAAGTAACCGTCGTATAAAGCCCTGGAGCCGCAACCGTCGTTCCATTTACTCCATAAAGGTAATTCACATTACCAGTTGCCCTAAACCCAATATCATTGAATGTGCCCGCGAACACACCTCCCGTAACACACCAGAGAGGACTGGGGATAGTTGCTGATGCACCCGCACCCCAGGTAGCTGGAGCTGTTTTAGTACCGGCTGCAGGTGTAGCCACACCCTCCGCAGTAATTCCAACATAACAGCCTCGCTCAGCTTGGAAGGCAACTTCCGATGTTTTGATCGCCTGTAAGTTCGTCTTGGCTTCTGACTGCCGAGACTTCAGCTGATACTGCAGGAAGTTCGGGATGGCGATGGCCGCCAAGATACCGATGATCGCCACGACGATCATCAACTCGATGAGGGTAAAACCCTCTTGTTTACGGAATGTCTTAACCATCGTACTGCCTCCTTGGTGATAGTTCACTGACGCCCCTTTCACACCCTTGCTTTCGTTGCTCAATCGGAACGACGTCCGATTTCTGCTACCTAGGCCTTAAGCAGATTCGATGCCAAAGGCATAAACCAGCCACTAAAATGATAGTTATAGCTATATATCAATAGGTTCAGAACTCCCCCTACCACTGAATCCCTTCAGCCCAAGAAATCTCTAGCCCTGTTTTTGGCCTGAATGTGCCAATATTTGTCACAAAACTGGCCCTGGAGGTTGGCCCATCCAAGAGTTTTCTGACGATCCTGGCGCCGACTATAAAGGAGAGATAGAGGAGAAGAGGGAGAAGAGGGAGAAAACAAGAACGACGAGGCGAACTAGGGATTAGGGGAAGGGCTTTGTACTTTCTCAGATACACGCTGTTTGGCCTGCTGGATACGTTCTTCCTTCGCTGGATCGCCCAGCCCCAAGTCACGGAATCGGTCCATCAACTTGTGATTGGACGGATCGAGCTCCAGCGCACGGAGCCAGGCCTCGCGGGATTCAGAAAGGTTTCGTTGCTTGGCGTAGATATCACCCAGATGCTCATAGAGCACTGCGTCATCGCCGACGAGGGCCAGTGCGCGCTTCATCTCGGTCAAAGCCTCTGGCAGCAGGCCTGATTTAAACAGAGCCCACGCGAGGCTATCGACATAGTATCCATTGGTCGGTTTAAGCGCGACGGCCTGCTTGGTCAACGAGAGGGCTTGCTCGATCTTGACCCCCCGCTCTGCATAACTGTACCCCAAATAGTTGAGCGCATCGGCATGATGAGGGTCTAGCTTGATCGCAGCCTCCATGACCCGCACCACGTCATCGAACCGATTGAGCTTGTCGTAGACCGTGCCAAGGTTGAAATGCAAATCGGCGCTCTTGGGGTTTTGGCCGATGCCTTCTTCCAAAACCCTGGCCGCATCGTCGAACTGGTCCTTCTGCCAATAGGTCAAGCCCAGGATGATGTGGGCTTCCGGCTGTTTCGGATTGATCGTGATGGCCTTGGTCAGATGGTGAATGGCCTCGGGAAGCTGCTTCAACCGATAAAGCAGTACGCCGAGATGCAGATGCCCTTCGAAATAGGAGGGCTCCAGTTGCACGTTAAACGTGTAGGTCTCGAGAGCTTTCTTCGTGTCCTTGGATTCCTCATAAAGAAACCCCAGATAGTCTCTGATTTTGAGCTCTGCCGGGCGAACCTTCAGAATCTGGATCAGTTGATCGATGGCCTTGGGATAGTCCTTCTCTTCCCCATACAGGAGCGCCAGCCTGAGCTGGGCATCGAGGTCCGCCGGATCCTCCGCCAACAAGTCGCCTAACTCTTTCCTGGCGGCTTGATAGTCTTTCGCCGCCACATGGAGCCGGACCAACTGATGCCGGATATCCCGGTTTCGCGGATTCACCGTCTGGAGATATTTGCGCAGCACAGCAATCGCGCGCCCATGATCTTGTAATGATTCATAGATCGAGGCGAGCGAAAGATAGGCCGGCTCAAACGATACATTGGCCACGATCGCCCGTTCCAAACTCGCCGCCGCCCCTTCCCCTTTCCCTGCATCGAGAAGCAGACGCCCCAGATGGTAATGGCCGACGGCCGATTCGGGAGCCACAGCCAGGCCGGCTCGAATGGCCTGCTCCGCCTCAAACGGCTGCTTCAAATTCAGAAGCAACAGACCCTTGGAAAAATAGGGATCGCCGGACGTCGGGTTCAGGTCGATGGCGCGATCCAACAGTTTCACCGCACGTTCGCCCTGCCCCACGCTGGCAAAAATTCCTGCCATCTGCGTGAGCAAGGGGCCATCCTGGACGGATCCCTCGGTCGCGTCAGCTGCATAACGAATAGCCTGAGCCGCATCGCCCAGTGAAAAATAAAGACTGGCCAACCTGGCGTTCACCGAATGAGACGTCGGGTCCGTCCTCAGCGCGGCCTGATATTCCTGGATTGCACGATCCGTGTCTTGGACGAGCTCGGCCTGGTAGCCGAGCATGAAATGGTAGGAGGCTGATGCATCGGGACGGTGAGCCGCCGGCGCGACCTTCGCCGTACTCGCAGGGGCACCCTTCCCGTCCGGCGCATGAGACGGCGCAGCGCAAGCCCCGAGGGCCAAGGGAATAAGCGCGCAGAGCACTCGCCTTAGCGACATGAAACCTCGGCTGTTCGCCGTTCGGCTCGACATGAAGGGCATCGTGAGAGTCGGCACGATCCTCTTGGTGGATTCAGCGTCACGACTTAGGTGTTCAGGCTGAAGGCTAAAAGCTGAAGACTGCAAGCCTTCAGTCTTCAGCCTATCTACCTGCGTAGCTCAAAAAGATTATACGGGGAGGGTGCAGCTGGGTCAAACGACTTCGCGATTGTCGAGGCTCTCGAACTTCGCGAAGCGGTCGTGGAAGAACAGTTCTTTTTTCCCGATCGGGCCGTTCCGATGTTTACTGATGAGAATATCGGCAATGCCCTTCCGTTCGGAGTTCTGGTCATAGACCTCCTCACGGTAAATGAACATGACGACGTCGGCATCCTGCTCGATCGCGCCGCTCTCGCGAAGGTCGGCCAACATCGGGACCGGCGGTTTTCTGGCTTCCACCGCGCGGCTGAGCTGCGACAGCGCGACCACCGGCACATTGAGCTCCTTGGCCAGGGCCTTCAACGAACGGGAAATGTCGGAGATTTCCTGCTGGCGGGATTCCGAATCGCTCCGCCCCTGCATCAGCTGGAGATAATCGACGATCAAGAGCCCGAGCCCCTTTTCCGCTTTCAACCGGCGCGCCTTACCCCGCATCTGCTGCACAGTGATGCCGCCGGTATCGTCGATATAGATCGGCGCCTGCTCCAGCCGGCCTGCCGCCTCGGCCAGACGCCACCAATCTTCTTTTTGCAGCTTGCCGGTCCGGAGCCCGTGCGAATCGACCTTCGCTTCCGAGCTCAGCATACGCAGCACGATCTGCGGCTTGGACATTTCCAAACTGAAAATTCCGACCACGGTGCCGGCATGGATGGCGGCATGGGCTGCCATCCCCAACGCCAAACTCGTCTTGCCCATGCTAGGCCGGCCCGCAATCACCACGAGGTCGGAGGGTTGCAGTCCCGCTGTAATGTCGTCGAGGTCGTAAAATCCTGTGGGCACGCCTGTGACATGTTCTTTTCGCTTCGACAGCTTGTCGACCAGATCGAGACTTTCCTTGATGATGGATTTAATGGGGGTGAACGAGCGATCCAGCTTCCCCTGGACAATGCCGAACACCGACCGCTCCGCGAAGTCCAGCAGGTCGTCGATGGACGAGCTGCCCTCATAGCCGCGCGTCAAGACTTCCGTGGAGGTACTGATCAGCTCTCGCAGCAGCGCCTTGTCGCGCACAATCTTACAATGGTAGCGAACATTGGCGGAGCTGGCCACGCTCTGCACGAGCTCGGCTAAATAGGACGCGCCCCCGATCGCCTCGATTTCCCCTTCCGCCTTCAACCGTTCCGTCAGCGTAATCTGATCGATCACCTCGCCAATCTCAGACAATTCCAGCATCGCCGCATAGATCTTCTTGTGCGACGTGCGGTAGAAATTCTCCTCGACCAGCAATTCCATGGCCTTGGCCATGGCGCTATTGTCCAGCAGAATGGCCCCGAGAACCGATTGCTCGGCTTCCACATTCTGAGGAGGCAGTTTTGGCTGGGAGAGATCGATGGCTGACATGGATTTCACGACCGTTCCTTCGTCTTTCGTCTGAATCGGCGCGCCGACGCCACCAGGTCAACCAGTCCCATCTTCTTCGAGAGACGACTGACCTTGCCAGTCCTGAGGCCTGACCTCTGAGCCGCGAGAGACTCCAGCACCAGCACATCATCCGGCCCTACGCCCGGCGCACCTACGACAACCACAGAGGTTGCCTGCTGGGCCAATCCAGCTGTCGCTGCGGCGGATACCAGCGCCGCGTCACTCCCCTTCATAGTCTGCTGCACCACTCTGGCGCCAGCCCGGCGCAACTGCGCTGCAACTGCTGCCAACCGGCGAGCGGCCCTGCGTGGCGCAACCACCAGATAGTCCACGCGCGCGGCGACCGATCCCTCCTCAGGGAACGCCACCGTGCGGAAAAGCCGATCGACATCCAGGCCGAAGCCGGTGGAGGGCAACGGCCTGCCGAATCGGCCGATCAAATGATCGTACCGTCCGCCTCCGCCTAACTCCGCCCCCATCCCTTCGGCAAATACGTCGAAGACAATCCCATCGTAATAATCGAATCCTCGAAACTCTCCGAGGTCCAGCAGCAACGAATCCCGATGCCCTGCCGCGCAAAGCAGCTGATAGACCAGCGCCAGCCGGTCAAGCGGAGCCAGCAACTCAGCATCGCCTGCCGCGAGAACCCGTCCCCTTGCCAGCACTTCCTCTTGGCCATAGAGCTCCGGCGCTTCACGAATGGCGCGCGCCGCCCTCTTGGAGATCTGTTCGCTCGCCAGGACCTCTTCGAGTCGCGGGAGATCTTTTCTCGCCGCCGCCTGCTCCGCCAACTTCTGCCCCTGCGCCGACAGACCGGACCGCAACAGGAGCCCCTTGATGAAGCCCACATGGCCGAGCGAGACTTTAAACGATTGCAAACCGATCGTATGGAGACACTCGATCATCAAATCGATGACTTCACTGTCGCTGGCGGCATCGTCCAGGCCGATCAGTTCGGCGCCGACCTGAAAAATTTCTCTACCCCGCCCTGCATGTTCCGTCTCATACCGGAACACAGAAGTCCGGTACGAGAGACGCAGCGGCAACGTTGCGCCCGTGAGCCCCATCGCGACCGTCCTGGCGATCTGCGCCGTGGCGTCGGGACGGAGGAGCAGCGTGCGCCCCGTCGTGCGATCGACGAATTGATAACAATGCTCGATCAGTTCCGGCTCCAACCCTGGCGCCAAAACGTCGAGGTACTCGAACGTGGGCAAGATGATCTCGTCGTAGCCCCACCGGTTGATCTGCGAAAGCAACTGTTCTTCGAGGCGGCGGACCTGCTTGGCCGCATGGGGAAGAATCGTCGCCATCCCCACGGGCACGAGCGAGCGCTCGCGGGACGACGCGACCTGTCCCGAAGAGGGGCGGGGCTTCGAAGGAACGGAGGCCATAGCTGATCCGATGGATGGCGCGCGGGGTTAGGACAGGGCCGCGACTTTGACCGAGAGAATATCTTTGCTGGATTTGATCGCGTTCAACACCGCATCCGGGAACACCGTGTCAGAGCCGATGATGAGCAAGGCGTTCCCGCCCCGCTTCTCAATGGCACATTGCATCCGGACGATGTTGATCTTGTTGTCGCCGAGCACCTTCCCCACCATCCCGATCACCCCGGGGCGATCGACATTGAGGATCAGGAGCATGTGCCCCTCCGGCACCACCTCGACATTGAACTGATCGATTTCGACGACGCGCGGGTCTTTCTTATGATAGAGCGTGCCGGCCACCTGATAGGACTTCTTTCCCGCTTCGACTCGCACGCGAATCAAGCTGGTGAAATCGCCCGCATCCGAACTCTTCACTTCCCGCACTTCGATCCCGCGTTCCTTCGCAACGATCGGCGCATTCACGTAATTCACCGGCGCTTGCATGATCGGACTCAGCAAGCCCTTCAACACAGCGATCGTGAGTGCCGCAATCGACAGGCTGGCCACTTCGCCGCTGTATTCGACCGTCACTCGTTCGATCCCGCCTTCGCACAGCTGCGTTTGCAACTTCCCGAGCTGCTCGGCCAACGAGAGGAACGGCTGGAGCCTCGGGAGCAATTCCGGAGAAACCGACGGGATATTCACCGCACCACGGGCAATGCCCTTGGTGAAATAGTCGACAACTTGCTCGGCAATTCCGACCGCCACATTTTCTTGCGCTTCAGCCGTCTGGGCTCCGATATGCGGGGTACAGATAAAGTTATCCAGGGCCAGCAACGGATTGTCGGCCTTGACCGGCTCTTCTTCGAATACGTCAAAGGCCGCGGCCGCTACTCGCTTCGTCTTCAAAGCTTCGGCCAGGTCTGCCTCATGAATGATGCCGCCACGGGCGCAATTCACGATCATCACGCCAGGCTTCATCGTCGAGATCGCTTGCGCGTTGATGAGGCCCTTGGTCTCAGGCGTCAGCGGCGTGTGCACGGAAATAATATCAGCCCGCTTGAAGAGTTCGTCCAGCGGCAGCATGGTGACGCCCATCTTCTGCGCGCGTTCTTCGGCCAAGTAGGGATCGTACGCAACCACGCTCATACCGATCCCCTGCGCCAACTTCGTCAAATGGCTGCCGATTTGCCCCACGCCAACGATGCCCAGCACCTTATTGTAGAGTTCGACGCCCATGAATTTGTCTTTTTCCCACTTGCCGGCCTTGATGGAAGCGGTGGCCTGGGGAATGCGCCGGCTCATGGCGCAAATCATCGACATGGTGTGTTCAGCGGTGGTGACCGTGTTGCCGCCCGGCGTATTCATGACCACGATGCCGCGGCGGGTGGCGGCCGGCGTATCGACATTGTCCAAGCCCGACCCGGCCCGTCCAACGACTTTCAATTGCGGGGCTGCCTCGATCAACTCGGCCGTCACCTTCGTCCCGGACCGGACGATCAGGCCATCGGCATCCTTGATCTCTTTGAACAAGTCTTCCTTCGAGAGCTTGGATTTGACCACCACGGTAAATCCCGCTTTTTCGAGAAGCTCCACGCCCTGACTGGAAAGGCTATCGCTGATCAGAATTTTCATTACAGTCCCGTCTAATATGCCGTTATGAATTTATCGCTGTCCGGCCCTACGCCAAGAGAATTTCTTGCGCCTTTGCCACACCGCTCCCAAGCTTCACGGGGTGCCCCATCCCTTTGAGCACCATTTCAACCGCGGCCACAGCGATAATGATATCGAAGCGGTCCATGTAACCCATGTGGGAGAGCCGGAAAATCTTCCCCTTCAAGTGGTCTTGCCCGCCGGCCGCCGTAATGCCGTATTGCACACGTAAATTCTTATAGATGGCCTGCCCGTCCACGCCTTCCGGCGCGAGAACCGCGGTCAAGGCATCGCTGGGCGATTCCTTCGGAAACAACGCCAACCCGGCGCCCTGCAATCCTTCGCGCATGGCCTTCGCCAGCATGGCTTGGCGGCCGAACAGCCCCTCGAGGCCCTCCGCCTTCATCATCTTCAGCACTTCCTGCAGACCGATGATGAGGGAGACGGCCGGCGTATAGGCCGTTTGATTCTTCTGCTGATTCTCGTGCTCTTTTTTGAAATTGAAATAGAACGCTGTGTTCTTCGCTTTGTCCGCCAACTTCCAGGCCTTATCGCTGACGCTGACAAAAGCCAGGCCTGGCGGCAACATCAAGGCCTTTTGCGACCCGGTAATCACAACATCCAGCCCCCACTCATCGGTCTTGATATCGAACACGCCGAGGGCGGTAATGGCATCCACCACCAGAATAGTGTCGCTATAGGGCTTCACGATCGCGGCCAGCGCCTTAATGTCGTGCGACACGCCGGTCGAAGTCTCGCTCGCCTGCACATAGACCGCTTTAATCGAGGGGTCCTTCTTGAGGGCATCGGCCACTAATTGCGGATCGACGGCCCGGCCCCATTCCACCTTGATTTCGGTCACTTCTGCGCCAAACGTCTTACAAAGCTTAGTCCAGCGCTCTCCGAACTTGCCCCCGTTAATGGTCAAGGCATGGTCGCCGGGAGAAAGAAAATTCGAAACCGAGCCTTCCATGCCTCCGGTTCCGGACGCCGCCAGCATGAGCACGTTATTTTTCGTTTGAAACAACCACTTGAGTCCATCACGGACTTCCGCAAATACCTTGTCGAACTCAGGAGCACGGTGATGGAACATGGGTCGCGCCATGGCCAACAACACTTCTGGTGGCACAGGCGTCGGACCGGGGGCCAGCAAATACCGCTTCAGCATCGACGGATCCTCCTCGGATGAAACGTGAAAAATCCTACGCAGGAAGGGGCGACGATATCATTGCCCCCCAAAACCTGTCAAGGCGAGAGCCCGCGCGGACCCGCATGTTTGCAAACAGTTGCAGTCTGCCAAGCCCGACGCCAACGACGTACAGGATTTTGCGCAAACGTCGAGCGCCAGGCCGACGCAAGGCCGCGAGGAAAATGCCAATCCCCTGCAATTTCTTGACAAGCGCGAGGTCGATCGATAGTCTAGCCTCACATGAATATCACAAACTACCCTGACGAGACCGACAGCCTCCGCGCTTCCCTGACACCGCTCAAACAGGGACAGGCCGCCCTCCCGATGGCGCTTTTCCTTGGACTGTGCGTCAGCTTCGCCTCTCCTATTATGGTGGCGCAGGCTGCAGCCCCTTCCGAGCCAGCCACGGTTAGCTCCTTGCCTCTTCTGGACGAAAACGCAGTGGCAGAAGACGACCCGGATGACAATCTGGTCCCGCTCGATACAGAAGGACCAGCCCAGGAAACCGCCAACTCGCAGGCAACAACGACCAGCAGCGTCCCGCGGACCGAAGACCTCTTACAGCCGAACCAAACGGGAAACTCCCCGGCAACCGCGCGATTCTCGGACGCCTTGAACCCTCCGGCTGAACTGGGCCTGACTTCGGACTCGCCTCGGAGCGCGACCGCGGAATATACCGCCTACGACATGCCCATCGTCATGGACTCCTCCGTCCAGGCTCACATCCGTTACTTCAATACAGGCATCCACGATCGCTTCGAACAATGGCTCTTCCGGCTCAGCCGCTACCGGCCGATCGTCGACAAAATCTTCACGGAATTTCATCTCCCCAGCGATCTGGTCTACCTCTCGCTGGTAGAGAGCGGCTTCAATCCCTACGCCTTTTCACGGGCCAAGGCCACGGGGCCCTGGCAGTTCATGAAAGGCACGGCCAAGGCCTACGGCCTCCGCGTCGACAACTACGTGGATGAGCGCCGGGACCCCATCAAGTCGACCGTCGCAGCCGCGCGCTACCTCCGCGACCTCTACGACCTCTTCGGCGCTTGGCCTCTCGCGATGGCGGCCTACAATGCCGGAGAAGGCAAAGTGATGCGCGCCCTCCATACGGCCCAGGCTGAAAGCTTTTCAGAGATTTCCCAGACACGATTGATCCGGCGGGAGACGAAGGAATATGTCCCGCGGTTCATGGCCGCCACGATCATTGCGCGGAACCCCGATCGCTACGGGTTCTCTCAGGAAGCGGCCGAGCCGCATCAATTCGATGAGGCGATCATCAGCCGCACCGTCCATTTCCGCGCGATCGCCAATGCCACCGGCATTCCCTATGAAGAACTCCGGCTCCTCAATCCTGAGCTACGGCGCGACGCCACCCCTCCGGGCAACGAGACGTATCATCTCAAGGTGCCGGTGGGCATGAAAGCGAAAGTCGAGCAGCTACAGGACCGCATCCCGGCCTATAAGTTCCCGCCGCTTCCGGAGAAGACGCAGGTGGCAACCCCCGTTTCGTCACATTGGTATAAAGTGCGCGTGGGAGACACGCTGGGGAAAGTGTCGAAACGGTTTCGCGTCCCCGTCAAGACGCTCAAGACTAAGAACAACCTCTCCAGTCCGAATATCCGACCGGGCGATTTCCTCGTCATTAGCCGCTAGCAGAATAGCCACGCGAAACTGGAGGGAAAGGCCAGTCCGAAGTTCTGGGTTCAAAGTTCCGATAACCTCGGACTTCGAACATCGAACCTTCGCGCAGCGCTCCTACTAGGGTTTCTTCTTGCCTGCAGAGGGAGAGGAGGAGGGAACCGGGGCAACTGGCGTCTGGACAGCCGTCGTTTCCTGCGCTTTCTTCACGTCCATAACCTTGGTCCGGATAGTCGCTTCACTGGTGAAGGGCGAGTTCGGATAGGTCTTGATCAGTTCCTGGTAATGGGCGAGCGCCCCTTCAGGCCGCGACTGAGACTCTTCCAGCCGAGCCAATTCGAACAGAGCCTGATCCCGATTCAACGTGCCGGGCGTCTCCAAAATAGCGGTAAGCGCCTTGACCGCCTGATCCCGTTCACCCTTGAGCAAGTAGGCATAGGCGAGACGTTGCTGCACCAGCCCGACCATGGATGGATTCGAACCGTAGAATGCCAAGTAACGTTGATAGGCCTCGATGGCCGCGTTCACGTCATTGGCCTGGACCAACGTATTTCCCAAATGATACAACGCGAGTGGCGCTGTGGGGGTTCGCGGATACTGATCGACTACTTGCCGATACCGCGCAATCGCTTCCTTCAGCGCCTGATCGACCTTTTGAGGATCGTTCACAGCAGGATCGGTCAAGAAGCGCATCGCCTCACGTTCGAGCTCTTGCGCTTTCTGAGAAGACTGGCGGTCCACATAGAAGACCCCTCCCACCACGGCAGCCGCCAGCAGCAAGACGCCCAGACCGACCAGCAGGGGGCGTCGATAATTTTGCAGCCGGTGCAGCGCATGGTCGAGCGAGCTCAACATGTGGGCTTCATCGACCGGAAGAGTTTTTGCCGGGACCTTGATATGGTAGCTCATGGGTAGATACTTCGACGAGGGCGGGGCTCGTTTCCTCTAAATGGTGTTCGGCCTTATACTAAGGATGTGACAAGCTTGTCAATGAGGCGGCGGATTCCCTTCGATTCCCGGAAAGCGCGGAGCCCCTATGTTTAAACAGCAGCTGGACTCATTCGCCGCAAAACATCTCACCAGACGCCTGGCGCCGCTCCAGTCCGGCGTCGGCCCGGTGGTGGAGATGGCAGGACGCCAGATCCTCCTCTTCGCCTCCAACGACTACTTGGGGCTGGCCATGCATCCGGAAGTCATTCGGGCCTCCGTCGAGGCGACGCAACGATTTGGCGCCGGCGCCGGCGCCGCACGATTGGTCTCCGGCTCCTTGCCCCCGCATCAGGAATTGGAGTCTGCGCTGGCCCAGTTCAAAGGGACCGAGGCGGCCCTGAGCTTTAGCTCCGGCTACCTGGCCAACATTGGCGCCATCCCTGCCCTGATCGGACGAGACGGATTGATCCTGGCCGATCGCCTCTGCCATGCCAGCTTGCTCGACGGCTGCCGTCTCAGCGCAGCGGACTTTCGCATCTACCGCCACAACGACACCGAACAGCTGCAGTCCCTGCTGGCCGCGCGACGCCAGGCACGGCGCACGTTGATCGTAACCGACGGCCTCTTCAGTATGGACGGAGACCTTGCGCCCTTACCGGAACTCAGCCGGTTAGCCCAGACCTATGGAGCGGACCTCTATGTCGATGATGCCCATGGCACAGGCGTGATGGGAGCCTACGGACGAGGCACGGCGGAACATTTCGGGCTGGAGGCCAGCATCCCCTTTCAGATGGGAACCCTGGGCAAGGCCTTCGGCAGCAGCGGCGCCTACCTCGCCGGCTCCTCGACGGTGATCCAGTATCTGATGAATACGAGCCGGTCCTTCATCTTTACCACCGCGCCGCCGCCTGGCTCGGCTGCCGCAGCCACAGCAGCCCTCCGAATCGTCCAGCGGGAACCGGAACGGCGGGCGCGCCTCTGGGCCAACCGGGAACGGCTCTTCAGGGGGCTGACAGAGCTGGGATTCACCCTCCCTCCCAGCATCAGCCCGATTATCCCGATCCTCATCGGCAATGCCGACCGAGCCCTCTCCTTTGCCGAACATCTGTTTACAGAAGGCATCTATGCCCCGGCGATCCGCCCCCCCACCGTCCCTGACGCCACCAGCCGCATCCGTGTCACGGTGACCTCTGAGCACAGCCCTGGCCAGATCGACCAGGCCCTGGTCTCGTTTCAACGGGCGGGACAAGCCTCGAAATTGATCTAACCTGGCCCGTCTCTACAGGGCCTCAATCCTCGCCTGGTCCACGTCGCCGCTTCCGGCTATTTCCTTGCTTTCCCATCACCCTATGGCATCATGACTCTCAAGCAATGCTGCGGCCTGACAGGCTGAAGCCCTGCGTTCGTTCATCCATTCTCACCGAGGAGTCCGCTTCATGGATATTTCCAAGCTCCTGACCTTCGCGGCCAAAGAGGGCGCGTCGGATTGCCATATCAGCGCCGGCGAACCCCCGATGATCCGCCTGAACGGGGACCTTAAAAAACTCGACCACCCCCCCCTGACCACGGAAGAAACTCATTCGCTGATCTACGACATGATGAGCGATACCCAACGGAAGAATTTCGAAGAAAAACGCGAATGCGACTTCTCCTTTGAACTGGGTGACATCGCCAGATTCCGCGTCAATGTCTTCGTCCAGACCCGCGGACTGGGCGCCGTCTTCCGCAACATTCCCACAGAAATCATTCCGCTGGAGAAGCTCGGCATGCCGCCGATTGTGCGCCAGCTCTGCGATCGCGAAAAGGGCCTGATCCTGGTGACCGGCCCGACCGGGTCCGGCAAATCGACGACATTGGCCGCCATGGTCGATTACTTGAACAACACCTTCGAAGGCCACATCCTCACCATCGAAGATCCGGTCGAATTCGTCCACAAGACGAAAAAATGCCTGGTCAACCAGCGGGAGCTGGGCGTCCATACCATGTCGTTCGCCAATGCGCTGAAGTCCGCGCTCCGCGAAGACCCGGACATCATCCTTGTCGGAGAAATGCGCGATCTGGAAACCATCCAGCTCGCCCTGACTGCCGCGGAAACGGGCCACTTAGTCTTCGGCACACTCCACACCTCCAGCGCGCCGAAAACTATCGACCGCATCATCGACGCCTTTCCCCCGAACCAGCAGTCCCAGATTCGCACGCAAATCGCCGAAGCCTTGGAAGGGGTCATCACGCAGACCCTGCTGAAGAAAAAATCCGGCGGCCGTGTCGCGGCGCTCGAAATCATGGTCGCTACCACCGCAGTCCGGAATCTCATTCGGGAAGGCAAGCTCCACCAGATTCCCGGCACCATGCAGGCCAGTCAGAAGGACGGCATGCAAACGATGGACATGGCCCTGGTCGATTTAGTGACCCGGGGCATCGTGACCAAAGCGGAAGCCCAATCGCGCAGCATGAATCCCAACCTGTTCGCGCCAGCACTGGGCGGCGCCGCCTAACAGATCACGCTAAACACGGGGGTGGCCGGTGGAAATGGACGTTCGCAGTCTTTTGAAAGTCATGGTGGACCAGGAAGCGTCAGACCTCTATCTGACCGTCGAGTCGCCTCCCGCCTATCGTATCCACGGCGCGACGCAGCTCACCGACGCGCCGCCCTTCACCAACGAACAACTCGAAGCCCTCGCCCTGGCGCTGATGCGCGGCCAGCAGCGTCAGGAATTCGAGGAGAAAATGGAGATGAACCTGGCCCTCTACTACAAAGAGCTGGGCCGGTTCCGCGTCAATATTTTCCGGCAGCGAGGGAATGTCGGCCTGGTTTTCCGGCACATCAAAGCCGAAATCCAGACCGCCGATCAGCTGGGCCTGCCTCAGATCGTAAAAGACATCGCAATGACGAAACGCGGGCTGGTGCTCGTGGCCGGATCCACCGGTTCAGGAAAATCCACCACCCTTGCCGCCATGATCGACCACCGCAATGCCACCCATCCAGGCCATATCGTAACGGTGGAAGATCCTATCGAGTTCGTCCACAACCATAAGCGCTCGATCATTACGCAGCGGGAAGTGGGCTTCGACACCCTCTCCTTTCAAAGCGCTCTCAGAAATACGCTGCGGCAGGCGCCGGACGTGATCCTCATCGGTGAAATCCGGGACACGGAAACGATGGAAGCCGCGATCACATTCGCGGAAACCGGACACCTCTGCATCGGCACCCTCCACTCGAACAACGCGAATCAGGCCGTCGAGCGCATCATGAACTTTTTCCCGGTGGAGCGGCATGCGCAGATCTATCTTCAATTGTCGCTCAACCTCCGCGCCATTATTTCGCAGCGGCTCGTGCCCTCGGTGGATGGCAAGAGAGCCCCGGCGCTGGAAATCCTGCTCGACACGCCCCGCATCAAAGATTTGATCAAAAAGGCCGAGGTCGATTCACTCAAGGAAGCGATGGAGCAAGGAGTGGACGAAGGCTGTCAGACGTTCGACCACGTCCTCTTCCAACTCTATAAGGACGAGCGGATCACGCTGGAGCAGGCCTTGATCAACGCCGATAGCGCCAACAATCTCCGGCTCAAGATCAAACTGGAAGGGCTCAAGGGGGACGATGCGGTCAACGCGCTGCTCGACAAGAAATCAGGCGATTCCACGAACAGCGCCTTTAAGATCCAGGGAGGAGCAGCAGGAAGTATCGCGCCCCTGCGCAAAGTCTAACAGGTTAAGGGAACCCCCTGTCATCTTCAGGAAATACCGCGCAGGTGCTCAAAAAGGCCGTCCAGCAAGGCCGCAGCCGACGAACGCACCGGAGGCGTAGCCCCTGGCTACGTTGAGGATGCGTTCGAGGCGAGAACGACGCTGACGAGTCGTTTCAGCAGCCTGCTAATTGGATGAGGTGAGATAGCGGCGCAAGATAGCCTGTTCGATCCGCGAGCGGCCGCGGTCCGGCGCCGGGAATCGCAGCACCAACTGGATCTGCCCTGTTTCGGATAGTTGGATAGTCACACGCGGCTCCGGCGACGGAGCTTCGAGGAGATTCGTCT
>CAMDPZ010000046.1 GCA_945905765.1 Nitrospira lenta | reverse complement strand
GAGCAGGACCTTCGAGTAAGCGAACGGCTTGAAGGCGAAGTCTCTCGGCAGGAAATCGGCACGGAGGTGCGCGAGGGGCATCCGACGATCCTGTACGAAGTGACGACGAAGCAGGGGGAGTTGGTCGAGGTCTATTATCAGTGGGTGGCCACGGACATTCATTTCCCGATGAAGCTGGCGAGGAAAGACGGGAGCTGGATCGTTGAGTATCAGCATGTGAAGCTGCGGTCCGTGTCGGACTATCTCTTCAATCTCCCGCTTAATTTTCATCCGTTGGAAGATTTCAAGAAACAAGAAGCGCCGGAGCCTGCGGGGCCTGGCCTGTAACGTAGCAAGGAGGCCGAATCGTGCGAGCATGTGGAATGATGGTCAGTGCTGTGATCGCGGGGGTAATCGGAATCAGCGGATCAGCCCAGGCCTTGGATGTGTCCGATGTCGTGAGGGAATGGACTCCCGAAGGCAAGAAACTCGCGATCGAGCGGGCGAAGTTGCCGGCTCATGACGAGATGGTCAAGGTGCCCGCCGGGCCTTTTCTGATGGGGAGCGACAAGAAGGTCGACCGCAATGCCTACTCGGCGGAGCTTCCCCAGCGGACAATCCATCTGGACGCCTACGAGATCGACAAGTTTGAAGTGACCACCGTGCAATATTTGAAGTACATCCTGGCTAAGGATTTACCTCCGCTTATCGATTGGCAGTATGACGGTGGCAATTTTCAGGAGACGATGGCCAGCCATCCTGTGATGCATGTGTCCTGGGCCGATGCCGATAGCTACTGCAGGTGGGCGGGCAAACGTCTCCCGACGGAAGCGGAATGGGAGAAGGCGGCGCGCGGCGAAGACGGGCGCATTTATCCTTGGGGTAATCAGCCCGCCGGCTTATCCCGTGCGAACTTCGGTCGCACCGGTTTGTCCGGTCCGGTGCGCGATCGTCCCGAGCGGCTGCTGCTCTATCCTCCGATCATTTCCGTGGACAAATACGACAATGCCGTCGGTCCCTATGGCACGTTCCAGATGGCGGGGAACGTGGCCGAGTGGGTGGCGGACTGGTACGACAAGGAATATTACAAGACTGCGCCGGATCGAAATCCCAAGGGGCCTGAGAAGGGCACCCAGAAGAGTTTTCGTGGCGGAGGTTGGATCGACAGCACGCCGAGCGTGCGGGGCGCGCAACGGAACGGGACCGATCCCAACACCAAAATGAACTGGATGGGTTTTCGCTGCGCGAGAGACGTAAAGGAATAGCGGCGCGCAGGCCTAGGCTGGTTGCTTTTGCTGAAGAAGAGCCTGGGCCTGCTCGCTGGTCTCTTTGACCAGGATGCCCATTTTCGAGTGGGAGGGTTCGAAGTCGATGGGGAGATGGTAATGGCGGAGGCGTTCGCTGGCGGTGGGGCCAATGGACGCTACGACCATTTTCCTGCAAGCTTCTGTGAATCGCGCGATGTTGCCGTCCTGTTCGAGTAACTGCATCACATGATCGATCTGCGCGGCGTTGGTGATCAGCATCACCTGAACCTGCCCCGCAAGAATCTCGCCGAGCACCTGCCGCAACGGGGTCTTGTCCTCTGGGAGCGTCCAACGATAAATGGGCACGGGAAAGACGTCTGCTCCACGCTGCTTCAGGGATTCCATGAGCTCAGGGTTGGATGTGCCATATTCTTGCACCGCGACGCGGAGGCCTTTGAGGGGCCGGTAGGAGTCCAGCGTGGCCAGCACTTCCACCCAGGTATTCGGCTCCGGCACGGTGAGTGTCGGGGTGATGCCATGGGCCTTGAGCGCCGCAGCAGGCTTGGGGCCGCGGGCGACGGTGGCCGTTCGCTTGAGTCCTTCGATGATCGACGGCAGGGGATGGCGCGATTGGAGAATGTCGAGGAGGGCGGTAGCGCCGACTCCCGTCATGAGGATCAGGAGATCGATCTGTCCGCCGATCAGTTCGTCGCCCAAACGTAAGGCAGCGGGATTATCCTGAATCGGAACTTCCTGGAGAGCAGGAGCCACAAGAGGCTTGCCGCCACAATGTTCGATCAGCCGGCCCATCTCCTTGGCCATACGGCTTTCGAATGAAGCGACGCTAACTCCAGCAAAGCCTGTTTCTTTGGTCATGGTTGCGAATCAACAGTGCAAAATTAAAAATGCAAAAAGAGCTAGGTGCAGGATGTTCTCTTTGCTTTTGAGATGATTGCTCCAAGGATTTTGGCGAGCTCAGAAGCTTCTTGTTCTAGAAGAGCTAATGAATCGGTCGTGGCAATGCCGGATTCGCGAATCAATCTAAGCCAGTAGGCCGTTTCGCGCGCTTCCTTGAGCGCGATGGCCATTTTACTCACGAAGTCGGCTTTACTCTGACCGGCCTGAGCTTCTTCAACGTTGGCCCCGATGGATGTTCAGGATCGCAGGAGTTGGAGCGACAGACTCCTGGATGCGCCAGAGGTTCGCTCGAGGCCTCGGCACAGTTTGACGATTTGTAGGGCAAACGAGAACGTGCGTTCGACGATGTCTGCTCGGCCCCCTACTTTTTCATTTTGCATTTTTATTTTTGCATTATGGCATCCAGCGCGCAGCGGAAGCCCGTGGACTCGTTGCGGATCGTCGGATCGCTGTCCACGCGGGTGAAGATGCGGACCGTCGGGGTCTCGTTCTGCCAGCCCGCGCCACGAATGACTTTCTTGGTTCCGCTATCCGGACCCTGAGGATTCTTCGCCGGGCTCTTCTCGTAGTAGCGCGCATCGTACCAGTCGTTGACCCATTCCCAGACATTGCCGGCCATGTCGTAAGCGCCGAAGGGGCTCTTGCCCAATTCGTAGCTCCCGACCGGCATCAAGGTTTTTTCGCCGGTCCATTGTTGATTGAAGTTCAGATGTTTGTTCGTGGGCTCGACATTGCCCCAGGGGAATCGCCGGTCGGCTATGCCCTTGGCGGCTTTTTCCCATTCCGCTTCGGTCGGGAGGCGTTTGCCCGCCCACTTGCAGTAGGCGTCCGCGTCGAACCAATCCACATTGATGACGGGCCGGTCGGTCATCGTGTCGGTGATGGCCTCTCCCTGCCAGAGATTTCTGGTCGGATTTTTCGGATTCTGCGGGACCCGATGGCCTGTGGCCTTGACGAACCCCAGATAACGGCCGTTGGTCACTTCAAATTTATCGATAAAGAAGGTGTCCACGAACACGTCATGGCGCGGATACTCATCGCGCCCTCCATCCCGGTCTCCGTGCGGGACTCCCATGGGAAAGGCGCCGGCCTGGACCTCGACCATCGGCGCGCCGTCTTTACCCGTCGGGGTTTTGAGCGGTTGGTCGGCAGCGAGGAGCGGAGATTGGTGCATCGAGAGGCAGAGCAGGGTCGCAACAAGAATCAATCGAAGAGACATGGTGGTGAACTCCTTGTTCAAGATCGAAAGCGGGCACATCGTACCATAGCGTGAAGTCGAAGCGCAGCAGCCTCTCAGGATGCTCAAAAAGACCGCCAGCGTCGTTCTCGCTTCGCTCAGACCCTCAACGTACCCTCCGGGTACGATTCGGCCCTTTGCTCGCTGCGGCCTTGCTGGACGGCCTTTTTGAGCATCCTGCGGCGATTACGGTTCCAGCACTGCGCGAAATACTTTCGCCACATTTTCCGCATGCACCGAGTTTTTCCGTAGTCTGCTAGGTGGTGCAGTGAGTTTCATGGTCCTCTTCGTTCCCTGGGTTTTTAATTGACGGAGCCGAGGTGGCTCCCTACTATACGGGCACGATTATAATAGAGGTTGGCTATGGCTGTTCCGCTTCATCGAGGGTTGCGACATGTGGCGCTACGCGTCACGAATCTTGCCCGTTCCCGTGCGTTTTACGAACAGTTGTTGGGGATGCAGGTGGTGTGGGAGCCGGACCAGGACAATGTCTATTTCAGCTCCGGCTCGGATAATTTCGCCCTGCACCAGATTCCACCATCTGAGCTGGATGCCTATCAGCCGCTGAAGGGGCAATTGCTGGATCATGTCGGCGTGATTGTGGAGAGCCCTGAGGCAGTCGACCGGATGTACCGGGAGATCGAGCCGCGCTTGCCGCAGCTGGGTGGGCAGGTCGTGAAGCAGCCGAAGCAGCATCGCGACGGCAGCTATTCGTTTTATTTCTCCGACCCGGATGGAAACGTGATTCAGGCTCTGTATGAACCGAACATCAGCAAGCTCACATGGAAGTGACGGGTGACCGGTGATGAGCGATCAGTTGAAACGCAGGTATAAACCCACTCCGCGCCCATCACCGATCACCCATCACTCATCACGACCATGAAGATTTGGGACAGTCTGCCGAAAAATCAGTATCTCAGCCTGGCGCCCTGGTCCTGGGTGCAACTGGAGAGCGCCGAGGCTCCCGGGCCCTTTCCCTTTGTTGCAGGCGTGGCGCCGGAAGTCGTCGCGAGTCTCCAGGAAGCCCATAGCCTTCTTTCCAGCTCGATCGATACAGCGATTAGCGATGTCTTTTCCAAGCGGGCTCCGGTGGACGACCCGGATCGCCAGAGGCGCTTGGAAGATGCCTATGCGGAAGTCATCAGCACTCGCCCCTATCTGCAACAGCACATTCGCTGCGGGCGAAAGCCTGACGGGACGTTCCAATGGGAGTTCCCAATCGATCCCACTAAATCCGCCACGGTTACCAACGGCGGCCTCAGGATTTTTCATTCCGTCAAGCGGCAGGCCATTCCGATCGGATTCGACCAGCGACAGTTGGGGCCGCTGGTGGGAAAAGTTCTTGGGTTTTTGGACGGCACGCATCAGACCGATGAAATCAGAACAGTGGTGGCGACGTCGGGACGTGACGGCGAGCGGGTGCTCACAAAGTTGATTGAAGCGCTGCATCAGTATGAGTGTTTAGTCAGTTCGAACACCGCTTCCGTCAGGTCACGCTGGTTCGAGACCATGCAGGATAAAGATACGCTTCACCTCGGCCATGCCGCATTGCTGTATCGGCAACAGAACCAGGCCTTATTATTTGATCCCTGGCTGCTTCCCTGGTTTGCAGAATCCTCCATCCCCTCGCTCTGGGGATCGCTCTTGCCCAAGCCAGCTGCCGTATTTCTGACCCATGATCACGACGATCACGTGGACCCTCGCACGCTGTTGCACTTGCCCAAGGACACGCCGATTATCGTGCCGAGCCGAAGAAATCGCCGCATCCTGTCCTATGATTATCTGTCGCTGCTGCGAGAGCTGGGATTCGGCAATGTGATTGAATTGGCGCATGGGGAGAGTTGGGCCTTCGAGGGGGGGGCCGTCCACTCCGTGCCCTTCTACGGCGAAGATCCCTGCGACCTGGAAATGCCGCGCAACTGTTATCTCATCGCCGACCGGGGCTACAACGTGCTGGTGCATGCGGATAGCGGGCCGACGAACAGCGGCAAGTCCGCGCTCAAGGACGGAGTGATCCAGGCGCTCGTGCAGAAACATGGGCCGATTTCTCTGGTGCTGGCCTCGCAGCAGCAATTGCTCGAAGTCCGTGGCCATGCGGCTCACGCGCCCCTGTCGCATCCAGGCAAATGGCTGGATGTGGGAGAAAACGGCTACCTCACGAACTCGTACCTGGCCGAGGTCTGTGCTGCGGCGAAGGCCACACTCTTCGTGTCCTATGCCACAGGCGGCGCAGACTGGTATCCTGATCATCTCTCGTTCATGTTCAGCAAACGGAATCCCGCCCGCACGGCCCTGTTGACGGCCCATTGGGAGAGGCCGGAAGCCCTCAAGGATCTTCTCGTTACGACGGGATGCGGGTATCATCAGGGGCAGGCTCTGGATCTGTTTCGTGGAACAGCCGATGGGTTGGTGATACCGATGCAGACCGGGGAAGCTTTGACGCCCCTGTCCCTCTACCGGCTCGACCACGGCGATCCTCCGTTCATGAAGGCCGGCAGCCGTACGACACCGCCACGATAAATCGACAAGGAACGATTATGGCCATACGCAAGACAGAACAAGCTCCGATCCTCGTGACCGGCGTTGCAGGATTTATCGGTTTTCATACGGCGATCAGATTGTTGGAGCGAGGCGAGAAGGTGATCGGGCTCGACAACGTCAATGACTACTATGACGTGAGACTGAAGAAGGCGCGGCTGGCGAAGCTGAAGCCTTTCAAACAGTTCACCTTTACCAAAACGGATCTGGCGAACCGGGTGAAGATGCGGAAGCTTTTTGCTGAGCAGCCGATTGCGAAGGTGGTCCATTTGGCGGCGCAAGCCGGTGTGCGGTACTCGCTGGTGAACCCCCATGCCTATACGGACAGCAACATCGAAGGGTTTCTAAATATTCTCGAAGGCTGCCGTCACGCGAAGGTGAAGCACCTGGTC
Source organism: Nitrospira lenta (assembly GCA_945905765.1). Taxonomy (GTDB): domain Bacteria; phylum Nitrospirota; class Nitrospiria; order Nitrospirales; family Nitrospiraceae; genus Palsa-1315. Next base: position 11,398 of record CAMDPZ010000046.1, on the reverse strand, counting down.
TATGCCTCGTCGAGCTCCGTCTACGGCGGCAATACCCAGATGCCCTTTTCGATTCATGACAATGTGGACCATCCGGTCTCGCTTTATGCGGCCAGCAAGAAAGCCAACGAGCTCATGGCCCATTGCTACGCGCATCTCTATCGGATTCCCTGCACGGGCCTGCGGTTTTTTACGGTCTATGGACCTTGGGGTCGGCCCGATATGGCCCTCTTCATTTTTACGAAGGCGATCCTGGAAGGGAAGCCCATCGAGGTTTACAACCACGGAAAGATGCGCCGCGACTTTACCTATGTCGATGACATTGTCGAGGGGGTGATTCGGACCCTCGACCATCCGGCCGAGCCGAACCCTGCCTGGTCCGGCAATAAGCCCGATCCAGGAACCAGTTCGGCCCCTGCCAGGATCTACAACATCGGCAATCACCAGCCGGTTGAGCTGCTGCGTTTTATCGAGGTGTTGGAACAGACGATCGGGAAAAAGGCGAAGAAGAAACTGTTGCCGATTCAGCCCGGTGATATGCCGGCGACGTATGCCGATATCGAAGACTTGTCGCGGGATGTCGGATTCAAGCTAGCCACACCTATCGAGGTGGGGATTCCCCGTTTCGTGCAGTGGTATCGGGAGTTCTACAAGGTATAAGAGGCGCCAAGCCTCTTATGCCTCCTGCCAGCGCGACCTCAGCGTGAACGAGCCGGATGATAGGGTGCCGCCCCTGCTCAATGGGGAACGGCCTGCCCCCTGCTGGCCATGCTCCGTTGATGACGATCGGAGGATGAGGGAGCGTCGTAGCGCGGCGCCGTCATCATGCTGGGGCGATAGGTCGGCATGTCGCTCAGCGACGGCACGATCGACAGGGGCTTGAGCGTCATCAGGGTACAGCCTGGCAGCTTCTTATTGGTATACAACGTGACCCCGTCCGTTGGAGGACATTCGCGCATCTGCGAGGGATCGGAGGCGATCGTGGTGCCGGAGAATGCCGTGGTCGCGGAGAGAAGCAGGAGCGTTGCAGCGATTGCGAGCTGAGGGATGAATCGTTGCGCGCCGGTTGCGTGAAGTGGTTGGGTTGCCTGGGTTTGCATTGTCGTTTGCCTTTCTTTCTGTACACACCAAGAGTGTCCACAGGCTATTCCAGCAGAGGCAAGGCCGTCTATTCACCTTTCGAGGGGGAGGCTGCTACCGACGGGGGAGGGGGCGGGACGGCTCAGATGGCCGATTTGCCTGGAGTCGCGTCTCCAGCGATTCTGGAAGGAGCCCCTCCAGGTTCGGCAGGACGAGGTCCGCTTCGGTCAATTGCTCCGGAGGATAGGTGGTGGCGAGGGCGAGGACCCTCATGCCTGCTGCCCTGGCTGAGCGGATGCCGGCCAGGGAATCTTCGATTACGAGACATTGGGAAGCAGTGATTAGAGGAGGGCGGGGTTCCATTGCATTTAGCCGTTTGAGGGTTGCGTGATAGATCGCCGGGTCCGGTTTGCCGGTGGCCACGTCGTCCGCCGACACAATGACCTGAAAGTTCCGCTCGATGGCCGTATCGTTCAGGGTCTGGTTGATTTGTTCCCGTCTGCCTCCCGTGGCAATGGCCAATCGATATTGAGATGTTGCTCGTTGCACGAACTCTACGACGCCGGGAAAGAGGGCTGGCTTGTGGAGGGCTGTATGGTCCCGGAAGAGCGTCACTTTCCGATCCATGATGGCCCGTAATAGATCTCGGTCACAGATACCGTCGCGTGCCGTGAGGAGCGCTGCGGCGCAGGTGCGCTCATCCATACCCAGGTAGGTGTCGTAGTAGTCTTCTTTTGTGAGTGACAGGCCATGCTCGGCCAATGCTTGCTGGAAGCAATGGAGATGCGGCGTTTCGTCGTCGGCGAGGACGCCGTTGAAATCGAAAATGATGGCGCGGATCATCGTTGGGCCTCGTTGGGTCGTCTCGTGGCGCCACTCTAGCGAAATGGCTCGCGTGGGACAAGCAGCTTTGCCTTGTTCCCTGTCCACTACTAAGGTATTCTCCCTTTTAAGTTCGCGAAGCGTGAGGCGGAAACGTGAAACGTTCGAAGAGCCTCCCCCGGTTCCCTCACTTCTGACATCCGGAACATTTTTCGTATGACTGACTACGGCGTATTAGCAAATCTGCTTGTGATTTTCACGGTGTCGATCGCCGTCGTGTTCGTGTTTCATAAATTCCGGCTTCCCTCGATCGCGGGCTTCCTGGTCGCAGGCGCGCTCATCGGTCCCCACGGGTTGAACCTCATCTCGGATATGGGCACGGTCCAAGTGCTGGCGGAGATCGGGGTGGTCCTGCTCCTCTTTACCATCGGCATCGAGTTTTCGCTGGCGCAATTGGCCTCCATGCGTCGCCTCATGTTCCTGGCCGCACCGCTCCAAGTCGGCGGCGTGCTGTTGATCGCGTGGTTGGGGGCGACGCTCGTCGGACTGTCCTGGCGGCAGGGGCTGTTCTGGGGCTTTCTGTTTTCCTTGAGCAGTACGGCGATTGTCCTGAAGACCTTGGCCGAACGGGGAGACAGCGATTCGATCCATGGCCGGGCCACGATCGGCATTCTCGTCTTTCAGGATTTAGCCGTTGTCCCCATGATGCTGTTGACGCCGATTCTCGCCAGCCAATCGGACGGAGGAGGCCTGGCGATTCTGCTCACCTTGGGGAAGTCGATCCTTGTCATCGCGCTGGTCATTGCCGCTGCCTGGTATCTGGTTCCCAAGCTGCTGGAACATATCGTGCGCAGCCGCAGCCGCGAATTGTTTCTGCTGACGATCATCGTCCTCTGTCTCGGCATCGCCTGGCTCACCTCGCTCGGTGGCCTGTCGTTGGCCCTGGGCCCATTCATCGCCGGACTGGTCATTTCCGAATCGGAGTACAGCCATCAGGCCATGGCAGAAGTGTTGCCGTTCCGAGACAGTTTCAACAGTCTTTTCTTCGTGTCGGTCGGCATCCTCATGGATTGGCGGGTGTTGTTCGAGCATCCATTGCCAGTGGCGGGTTTGCTGGTGACGGTGCTGTTGGTGAAGTTTGCCGCAGGGGCCGGAGCGGTTCTGTTAGCGGAGGTTCCTCCACGCTCGGCGGTCATGGTGGGCATCGCCCTGGCCCAGGTCGGCGAATTCAGTTTCTTGCTGGCGCAGCAGGGGCAGGAGAGCGGCTTCCTGCAGCGCGATCCCTATCAGATCTTTCTTGCGGTGTCGGTGCTCTCGATGATCGCCACGCCTTTTCTCATGCAGTGGTCGCCGCACCTGGCTCGCCGTGTGGAGGTGTGGCAGCGGCTTCGTCATTGGCTGCCCAGCCTCACCACCGCCCATGTCCTGCATGCCGAGGGCAAGCAGATCCGGATGAAGGACCATGTCATTATCGTGGGGTATGGATTGAACGGGAGGAACCTCGCCCGGGTCCTCGGCGATACGGAGATCCCGTACCTGGCTCTGGATCTCGACGGCGATATTGTCAGCCGCGAAGCGAGCCATGGCGTGCCGGTCTACTATGGCGATGCCACGAATCCGAACGTGTTGCGGCATATGAAGATCGAGGATGCGAAAGTAATGGTGGTCGCGATCTCCGATCCGTTCATCACCAGGCGGGCTGTGCAGGTGGCCAAGGGGCTCAATCCGAAGCTGCACGTGGTCGTGCGGACCCGTTATCTGCGAGAATTGGAGGAGCTGCACCAGCTCGGCGCGGATGATGTGGTGCCGGAGGAGTTTGAGACCTCGATTGAAATTTTTGCTCTGGTACTTCGCACCTACAAACTGCCGCAGGAATTTGTGACGCAAAAGGCCGAGCAGGTTCGCCGCGAGGGCTATGCTTTGCTTCGCCGCAGTGAATTGCCGGAACTGGCGCATCATCTTCGTGGCGGGACCCTGACCGATACGGAGGTTGAAACCTGCCGCATCGACGAGGATTCGCCCGCGCAGGGCAAGACGCTGACCGAGATTTCTCTCCGGCCCCGCACCGGCGCATCCGTGATCGCCTGGACGAGAGCAGGCGTGACTCAGTCGAATCCGTCAGAGAAGACCCGGTTGCTGGCGGGAGATATCGTGGTGCTGCTCGGGACGCGCGCGCAGATCAGGCAGGCGATGGGGCTGCTCGTGCGGATGGGCGCGGAGTAAGTCGCCGCCGGTTAACTCTTCCAGCGCAGCGTAACCCGCTCCTTGAGCGGATGGTCGAGGGGCTGTCCTGTCTGCACAGCCGCGAGATGCGCGGCCTTCAACTTGTAGTACCACTTGGCCGGTTTATCGGCATCGTCGATAAGCATCAAAGAGGGCTTGTAGCGTAATCCCACCGTTTGGCGTTCCATCGCCTCTCGATCCTGTCTCATGAACACGTTGGCGAAATAGCGAAAGATGGTTTTGGAGAACGGCAGCCAGCCGAGGCAGTTCCAGGCCGCGGTAAAGTCGATGCGGCATTGCTGGTCCGTGATCGGCGTGACCGTGGCGCGGGTGGAGACGAAGAGCGATCCGCATTGGACGAACTCGAACCGCTGGTTGGGCAGCACGAAGTCGATGGTCGTCGTGAGCGGCGCGCCATACAACATATTAAAAAGCTTATAGGGGCCGCTGTTTTTGGACGGAGCATGCGGCGACATGCGGAAGCCGTTGGGGATCGGTTCGAAGGCCTTGGCCTTTTCGTGCATGCTCGCCTGGGTACGCCACCAGGAGCTTTGATGAACGAAGGGGCCATGGGCCGGGTCCATCAAGCCGACGATGCCGTCGTCGATGGTGCAATCCAGCAACGTCGAAATATGAATCATCCGATAGGGAGACGAGGGGAGCGGCAGAGCCGGCACCTCCGGCACGATCTGGTTCGGTTGCTGAGGGTCGGGAATAAAGACCCACACATAGCCGTCTTGCTCGCGGCAGGCATAGGTCGTGATGCCGATTTTGTCGGCCTGAATGGGGGAGTCTGCGACCAGCGCAGGAATCCCCTGGCAACGACCGGCCTGATCGAACCGCCAGCCATGGTAGGCGCATTCGACGCAGTTGCCGTTCATCTTGCCGAACGAGAGAGGCATCCCCCGGTGGGGGCAAATGTCGCGCATGGCTGCGACGGCCCCCTGGGCGGTTTTGCAGACGAGGATCGGGAGGCCCAGCAGAACGGTCCCTTTCAGACTGTCGGGAGCGAGGTCGCTGCTGAGGCAAGCGGGATACCAAAAGCCGAACAGTGGCGCGTTCTTGGAGTGTTTGATTTCAGTAATGAGATCGCTATTCATGGAAAAAGGAAGGACGCACGTGAGAGGACCAGCCTGGCCGTGAATATAGCGAGCAGGTCATAGAACGTCAAGCCAGGATGCTTCTCTTGGCGGGGCGGCCAGCAGGTCTCCCATTGCGCGCGCCCAACCTGTCCCCCACTTAACTTTAGGCCAGGTTGTCTGGGTGGTCTCATCTGCGCGCATCGAGGGAGCACCTTCTTAGCGTGCGGCCTCGGCGAGCACAGAGACCACCTGGGCAGCCTGGCCTCTTCCCCCCCTTCCTTGACAAGAAAAAGAAGCGGAGACTATAGTCAAAACCTCATTGAAATTGCGGTATTCACGCGGGCCTGACTGAAAAAGAGGGTGCATGACAATCACGCAGACGGATCCAGCTGTGGCCCTGGCCAACCTCCAAGCTTCCAAGCCTGAGAAGGTGACGATCGTGTTGCTGAGCGGCGATATGGATCGAGCGATGGCGGCGTTCATCATCGCCACCGGGGCTGCAGCCATGGGGATGCAGGTCACGGTCTTTTTTACTTTCTGGGGTCTCAATACCATTCGCCGGAAAGGCGCGGCCAGCTCTGCGAAGGATTGGCTCCGCCGGATGTTCGGCCTGTTGAACGCGGGCGGCGCGGATAACCTGCCCCTCTCGCGGTTCCATTTCTGGGGGCTGGGCACGAAGATGATGAAAGTCGTCATGAAACAGAACCGAATGCCCGGTGTGCCGGAGCTCATGGAAACGGCGTTGGAGCTGGGGGTTCGTTTCATTGCCTGTACGACGACCATGGGGTTGATGGGCATCACGAAAGATACCCTCATCGAAGGCATCGATCAGTTTGCGGGGGTAACGACCTATCTCGCGGAAGCCAAGCAGGGCAGCGTGAATTTGTTTATCTAGAGGCGAGTGCTGATATGGAGAGGAACGTATGATTCAAGCCGATGTGAAGCTCGATACGCTGGGGTACTTTTGTCCGATGCCGATTATCATGACCTTGAAGAAGATCAAGGAACTGACGGTGGGCCAGGTCCTGGAAGTCGTGTCAGACGACGAAGGCATCAAAAAAGACATGCCGGCCTGGTGCGACACGACCGGTCATCAGATGGTCGGTCTCGAAGAAGAGCAGGCGAAATCGGGCATGATCTATAAAGCCTTTGTGAAAAAGACGAAGTAGCCGCATAGGCGCGGATTCAGTGGAGAGAGAAGCCGGAGGGATGCTGGTCAGACCTCCGGCTTCGTTGTTTCAATGGCGGGTAGGGTAGGGCATGGACCGCATCGTCGAATGTGTGCCGAACTTCAGTGAGGGGCGAAGCCGGACGACGGTCCGTGCGCTGGTGGACGCGGTGGAATCCGTGCCGGGGGTCTGGCTGTTGGACCAGACGATGGATCGGGATCACCATCGCTCTGTCTTGAGCTTTGCCGGCGAGCCTGATGCCGTCGCGGAAGCCGCGTTTCGCGCGTTTCGCGTGGCGACCGATCTCATCGATCTTCGAAAGCATGAGGGCGTCCATCCACGGGTGGGGGCGACGGATGTTGTGCCCTTCGTGCCGGTGCGCGGTGCGACGATGCAGGACTGTATCCGTCTGGCCAAGCGTCTGGGGAAGCGGGTGGGGACTGAGCTGGAGATCCCGGTGTTTCTCTATGAGCAAGCGGCCACGCACCGCGATCATGCTCCGCTGGAATCGGTCCGCCGCGGAGGGTTGCAAGGCCTGGCCTTCCGTATGGCGTCCGATCCGGACTGGACGCCGGACTTCGGTCCATCCCAACTTCACAAGACGGCCGGGGCTATGGTGATTGGCGCGCGCCCTCCCTTGATCGCCTTCAATGTCAATCTCCGCTCAACGGATTTGGTTCTGGCTCGTGCTATCGCGAAAGACATTCGTCAATCGAACGGCGGATTACCCCATCTCAAGGCGATCGGAGTGGAGCTGGCCAGCCGTCGCCTGGTGCAGGTGGCGATGAATCTCACCGACTACGTCATCACGCCGATCTATGTTGCGTTCGAAGCGGTTCGGTCCCGCGCAGCCGAGCAGGGGGTGGAGGTTGCGGGGAGCGAAGTGATCGGGCTGGTGCCGCAAGCGGCGCTGGTGCAGGTCGCCGTGCAGAGCGTGTCGCTCGAACGGTTCGATGCCACCCAGGTGTTGGAGACGAGAGTCGAGGCTCGCCTGTCTGGCAAGCCGGCAAAGCAGGCCCCGTTGCGCAAGGAGCCATCGCTCGAGGATTTTCTGTTGTCTGTGGCAGCGGCGACTCCGATTCCTGCCGGCGGCACGGTTGCGGCTTTGGTGGGAGCCCTTGCAGCTTCGCTGGGGATCATGGGGGCGAAGCTCAGCAAGCAACGGTCAGTCGAAGGTCGGCTGAGCGAAATTAGCCTGAGGCTGCGCGAGCTGATGCAAGCGGATGGCGAAGCCTACCAGCGCTTTATCCAGGCCACGAAGCTTGCGAAGACAGATAAGACTCGTCCGTCCATCTTATCTGCGGCGCTCCATCTTGCGACCGAGATCCCGCTCGAAATCGCCGAACAGGCGACCGAGGCGGGAATGCTGCTCCATGCTTGCTCCGCAGGGGTGAAGCCTCGCGTCCAGTCTGACCTGACGGTTGGATTACTGTTGGCGATCGCCGCAGCGGATGCAGGGCGTCACACAGTCGTTGAAAACATGAAAATACAGCACAATCAACGGCTTAAGCTGTCTCTTCTTGGCCGAATGCAAGAAATGACAAAGCGTCTTGAGGAACTGAGGGGGCTATGCTACACTGCGCCTCTTAGTCAGGGACGGGTTCGCACGAGGAAAAAACCTGTACAGGCATCGCCTGGGAAAGTAAATAGACGGGAAGAATGGAAATCAAAGTCTTCAATAATAACGTTGAAAAAGCCCTCAAAGTTGCCAAAAAGAAACTCGCGGGGGAAGGCCTCTTCCGGGAACTGAAGCGTCGGCGGTTTTACGAGAAGCCGAGCGTCAGGAAGAAAGCCAAGGAGCGCGAAGCGCAGCGTCGTCGTCAAAAGTGGTTGGCGAAGCGTAAGCCAGAGTAAGCGTCTGTCCACGGGCTTGCCCGTTCGGTTGACCGCATTCCTCCCAAGGCCTCCGTACTCACTTCTAGTCCATGCGCCAGGATCAGATCACTGCTGCGCTTCGAGTTGTGAAGCGCGAGATTCGGCAGTGGGAGGAACCGGTCCTCGGCGTGGTGTCACGCGAGTCGAACCGCGATCCCTTCCGCATCCTCATTGCCTGTCTCCTCAGCCTCAGGACCAAAGATAAAACGACCGGTGAAGCCAGTGGCAGGCTCTTCGCGCTGGCGCATCAGCCTGCCTCGATGCTGGCGCTTCCGCTGCAGAAGATCGAGCAAGCCATCTATCCCGTCTGTTTCTACCGGACGAAAGCCAAATCGATCCATGCGATTTGCCGCCGCCTGCTGGACGTCTATAGGGGCGCAGTGCCCGACTCTATTGAGGAATTGGTTACGCTGTCGGGGGTTGGCAGGAAGACGGCGAATTTAGTCGTGACGGTCGCATTCGGCAAGCCGGGTATCTGCGTGGATATCCACGTGCATCGCATCAGCAATCGCTGGGGCTATGTCAAGACGAAGACGCCGGAGGAAACGGAAGAAGCTCTACGACGGAAGTTGCCGAAGCCCCATTGGATTACGTTCAACGATCTGCTCGTCCCCTACGGGCAGCATCTCTGCCAGCCGGTCTCGCCCTTCTGCAGTCAATGCAAACTCACCGAATATTGCGATCGAGTCGGAGTCAAAAAGTCGCGATAGGCGAGCGCATGGTTTGCTCTCGCAGGCTGCTCAAAAAGCCATCCAGCAAGGCCGCAGCGAGTGAAGGCCCGAGGCGTACCCTTGGGGTACGTTGAGGGTCTGAATGATGCGAGAACGAAGCTGGGGGGATTTTTCAGCAGCCTGCTAGATGAAGAGTTTCGTTTCGGCGTCAGAGGTCAGCGCAATAATGGCGGGGAGTCCCATGACTTCGTCGACGTTTTTCGTCACGACATCGGGGTCGACGCCCATATATTCCAGCCCCGCGCTACAGGCGATGAGCCGGAATCGGCCGACCAGCCTCGCATCCTGAAACATTTCGGAAATCTTCGGAACTTTCTTTTCTTTCAACAGCCTGGTCACTTCCTTCGCTGATGAGGCATATTCCGGAGGGAAGTCGATCGCGTCGATTTTTCCCTCTGCCAGTTTCTTGATCGTCCAGAATAAGAGGATCACGATCACGTCTTTCCCCATCGCGGCAGCCGTGAGGCCCAGGGTCGCGACCTGGTGCAGCGTATCGTAGGTGGCGTGATGGGCGAAGATGACGAACTTGGGTTGAGGGGGCATAGGCGGCGGCTACTTCTTGGTGGCGCGTGTTTTGACGCTATTGATGTAATCAGTGATGGCCGCATCGACTTCGCCTGTGGTCATGGGGCGATCATGCGTTTCACTCTCGTCGACAAGGTACTTGTCCTGGTCTTTTTCCTGCCGCAGGACTACCGAATTCTCCGGCGTCACCTCGATCAGCATGAACCATTCGCGCGCGCCCTGCGTGATGACGACTTCCTTGCCCAGACCTTTTTTCGCAATCTCGATATGCAGATCTTCGGAGGCGCGGACGAAGGAGGGGATCGTCAACAGTCCCAGGCTCAGGACCGCAATCCCGATCCAGGCGCTGATTCGACCTATGCAGAGAGACCGGTTCGACATAGTAGCGGGATTATAGCCCGCTCAGAAACCTGCCGCAAACCCTTGCTGCCGCTTGGTTGTTGGCTTGAGTGCTCCCAGGTCGCATGCTAGGATGCGCGTCCCATGGATAGCCTACTCGCAACAATTCAGCAATGGATTCCGGTCGACCTGCTCATCAGCCTTACTGTGGCTTCGGCGGTCGGCTTTATCGGGTCTCTGATTGCCATCCCGCTGATTCTGGTCCGTCTGCCGGCCGACTATTTCGACACGAGGACGCCCCGCCATTGGATGAAAGACCATCATCCCCTGCTGCGCCTGGTGGGGCTGGTCGTCAAGAACCTCATCGGCGCGGTGTTTTTATTGGCCGGGTTTGCCATGCTCTTTTTGCCGGGGCAGGGCCTGCTGACGATGTTGATCGGGATCTCGCTCATGGACTTCCCCAGAAAACGCGAGCTGGAGGCCAAAATGGTCGGCCAGCCGACCCTGTTGGGCGGCATCAATATGATGCGTCAGAAGTTTCATAAACCACCGCTGACCCTCGCTCCAGATCCCTAAACCCCATGGCAAGCACCGATTCCAGCCGCAAGACGCTCTACCTGATCGATGGGAGCGCCTACATCTATCGTGCCTTCTTCGCCCTCCCGGCGATGAATAATTCCAAAGGTCTTCAGACCAACGCTATCCTCGGCTTCACGACGATGTTGCTGAAGATCATTCGCGAGAAGAAGCCGGATGGGATCGTCGTGGCGTTCGACGAAAAGGGGCCGACCCTGCGCCACGCGGAGTTCAAAGACTATAAAGCGCAGCGGCCGCCGATGCCGGACGGCATGAGCGCCCAGATTCCCTATATCCATCGCATCGTGGATGCTCTCAACATTCCCGCAGTCCGGCAGTCCGGGCATGAGGCGGACGATTTGATCGGCACCCTTGCGCACCAGGCGGAGCAGCACGGGTACGATGTCGTCATCGTCACCGGGGACAAGGATATGTTCCAGCTCCTGACGCCCCACGTGCGCATGTACGATCCGGTGAAAGACAAGTGGTTGGGAGAAGCGGAATGTGTTGAGCGTTTCGGCGTAGAACCGGCGCGCGTCGTGGAGATCATGGGGCTCATGGGCGATGCGTCGGATAATATTCCCGGCGTGAAGGGCATCGGTGAGAAGACGGCGATGAAACTGATCGCCCAGTTCGGCACGATCGAAGAACTCTTGCGCCGCGTCGAAGAAGTCACGCCGCCCCGGATCAAGGCCCTCCTGATCGACCAGGCCGAGAACGCCCGTCTCAGCCGGAGGCTGGTGACCATCCAGCTGGATAGCCCCATCCCCTTCGAGCCAGAGACCTATCACATCAAGCCTCCGCATCAGGACCAGCTCACCGATTTGTTGCGTGAGCTGGGGTTCACCTCACTCCTCAAAACGTTTCAGTCCTCCTTCACGCAACCGGAGAAGGCTGTGGCGGAGACGGAGCTCGTGCAGGATGAATCCTCTGCGCAGCGATTTGTGGAGAGCCTGCCGCAGGGAGGCGTCCTCGGTCTGCAATGTCTGCTGTCTCC
>CAMDPZ010000045.1 GCA_945905765.1 Nitrospira lenta | reverse complement strand
CTCACCTGCTGCCAATAGGCCTTCTTCTCTCCCGATAAGGCGCGCGAGCCCAGATCTTCCTCGGACAAGGCGTGGGGCACAACCGGCGCCACGGCCTGCTGCACTTCCTCCACAATGACACCCTCGCCCGGCGCCTCGCCTTGAACAGGAGGTAATTCACTCGGCTCACTCATCGGCCCCGTCTGATCCAGCGTGACATAGACCACCCGCCGGAGGAATCGTTCCGCTTTGTCTGAACGGGATCGCGCGAAGGTCACCTGAACCCGCGCCGCCTTGGGTGACACGGAAGTCCGGCTCATCGGAATCGGCTCAAGCGTGACCGTCCCCTTCCACACCAGCGACGCGGCATCCGGCTCAAGCATGACCGTTTGCGGATAAAACACCTTCGATTCACAGATCGCGACCACCGGAGCCCTCCCAATGGCCTGACCACGAAGCAATATCGTCAACGTAACCGGCTTGCCGGCCTGTTGATCCCCCATCGACTCCGATTGGTTCAGCTCGAACTGCACCCACCGTTTCATGGAGTTGGACGAAGGAACAGGCTGCGGCAAGGAGGCTGAAAAAACTGGCGAAAGAAAAAAAGGAAAGCTGGCCGCACAGCACAGCCCTGCCAGCAACATAAGGATTCGGTGGTGCAGCGCCTTCATGGGTCGCATCCTACCGATCTCGCGAACCCTAGCGCAACCTCGTAGGGGTATGCGAGATCACGCAGCTGGTATACAATGGGCTCATGCGTGCGCTCGTCAAAACATCCGCACAACCGGGATTGACCGCCACTGACAGGCCGGACCCGAAACCAGGCCGCACCGATGCGATCATTCGCGTCAAGGCCACCTCCCTCTGTGGGACCGATGCCCACATTTACAATTGGGACCCCTGGGCCCATAGCCGCATCCACCCGCCCAGGATCATCGGTCACGAAATGTGCGGCGAGGTCGTGGAGGTCGGGGCCGAGGTCACCTTGGTCAAGGTCGGGGATTATGTCGCGGCCGAATCGCACTTAACCTGCGGCCACTGTTTCCAATGCCGCACCGGACAGGCGCATGTCTGCAAAAATTACCGCATCCTGGGGGTCGACCTGGATGGATCCTTCGCGGAGTATGTGGTCCTGCCGGAAGCCGTGCTCTGGAAGACGTCTCTCTCTATTCCACCGGAACTGGCCTGTGCCCAAGAGCCGCTCGGTAACGCCGTCGATGCCGCCCTCGTGGAAGATCTCACGGGACAGACTGTCCTGATCACCGGCTGCGGCCCGACCGGATTGTTTGCCGCCGCCGTCGCCAGAACGGCCGGCGCCTCCCTGATCATCGCCACGGATGTCAGCGCCTACCGCTTAAACCTCGCCAAACAAGTCGGGGTCGATCATGTGCTCAATGCCAAGACCGAAACCCCGGAACAAATCGCCGCTGCCATTCGAGAGATCACAGCCGGTGAAGGAGTCGATGCCTCGCTCGAAATGTCCGGCAACCCGACCGCGCTGCACCAGGCCTTTAGCGCCGTGAAAAACGGAGGCCGCGTGACACTCTTCGGCATTCCCACCGGCTCCGTATCCTTCGATCTGCCGAACGAAATTATCTTCAAAGGCATCCGCGTGTATGGCGTGACAGGCCGCCGGCTCTTTAAAACCTGGTATCGTTTGGCCGGGCTCTTCCAGGCCGGGCTCAATATCAAGCCGATCATCACCCATATCTTTCCCATGAAGGACTTCGCGCAGGGATTCGATTTGATCAATTCAGGACAATGCGGCAAGGTGGTGCTCAAACCCTGACGATGAATGTTGAGCGCTGAGCGAGGAACGCAAACTTTTCCATTCAGCACTCATCGTTCCTCGTTCATCGTTGCTGTCGATAACATGGCCTACAACTCACTCAAAAAAACTCTTACGGAACGGCTTGCGGACATCCGTTTAGCCGGCCTCTATAAATCAGAGCGGCAGATCCTCGGTCCGCAGGGAACCGAGATTCGCGTCGCGCAGGGCGAGGTCCTCAACCTCTGCGCCAACAATTATCTGGGTCTCGCCAACCACCCGGACATCCGGGAGGCCGCCATCGACGGGCTGCACGAACATGGCTACGGCATGGCCTCCGTCCGGTTCATCTGCGGCACGCAGGACCTCCACACGCAACTCGAACAGACGCTTAGTGCCTTCCTCGGCACCGAGGACACGATCCTCTATAGTTCCTGCTTTGACGCGAACGGCGGACTGTTCGAAGTGCTGCTCGGCGAGCAGGACACCGTCATCAGCGACGCCTTGAACCATGCCAGCCTGATCGACGGCATCCGGCTCTGCAAGGCCGCCAGACTCCGCTACGCCCATTCCGACATGGCAGACCTGGAAGCGAAGCTGCGCGAGGCAGCCACCAGCCGGCTCCGCCTCATCGCGACGGACGGAGTCTTTTCCATGGATGGAGATCTCGCGCAACTCGATCGGATCGTCGCACTGGCGGAGCGGTACGATGCAGCGGTGATCGTAGACGACAGCCACGCAACCGGTGTGCTCGGACGCAACGGGCGAGGCACACCGGACCATTTCGGGGTCGCGGACAAGATCGAAATCGTCACCAGCACCTTGGGGAAAACATTGGGCGGCGCAACGGGCGGGTTTACGTCAGGACGAAAAGAAATCGTCGAGCTCTTACGGCAGAGGTCGCGGCCCTACCTCTTTTCCAATTCACTCCCTCCGGTGATCGCCGCGGCAGCGCAACGGGCCGTGGCGCTCGTGGCCCAAGGCGACCAGTTACGGGCCAGGCTGCGCGAGAACGCAGCCTTCTTCCGCGCGCAACTCACCGCGCTCGGGTTCCGGCTCATTCCCGGCGAGCATCCCATTATCCCGGTCATGTTCGGTGATGCGCCGCTTGCCAGCAAGATGGCAGAACGGCTGTTAGAAGAAGGGATCTATGTCGTGGGGTTCAGTTACCCGGTCGTGCCGGAAGGCCAAGCCAGGATTCGGGTGCAGATGTCGGCGGCCCATACAAGAGAACAACTCGAGCGAGCTATTACCGCCTTCGCAAAGGTCGGTCGGGAACTGGGCGTAATCCAATAGAAGCGTTGATCTGGTCTGTCCGGTCTATTCAGTCTATCTCGTTGCTCCAGATAGACCGGATAGACCAGACAGACCGCCTTTGCGCTATTCCCGGATCGCCTTCGCCCGTTTCTGCAAATAGGCGTTGCGGACGGCAGTGTAGAGATCGAGCGTGGCTTCCTCGACTCCCTGAAACTTCTCAAGGTTCATCGAACGCTCATTCACCATTTCCCCGATTCGGACACCGAGTTGGAGCGACGTGGATGTCACCCGATTCTTGTGGGCAATGATTGAGGGAACGTTTTTCACCTCAACGATCGGCGCGACAAGCCAGTTGATCGGGTTCAAGGCAATGTCGCCAAGAAAACCGGCGAAGTCCCTGACAGTAAAGGGAGGAAGCAGCGGCAGCACCAGATAGGGACCGGGCTTGACGCCGTACCGACCGAGTGTCTGGCCCACATCTTCTTCCGGCGTCTCCAGCCCCATGTCCTTGGCCACGTCGACGATTCCCGCTCCGCCTAACGTGCTGTTCACGAGGAACCGTCCCACTTCGATGCTGGCCCCCTTGAACTTCCCTTGAAATACATTGTTCAACAAGCGGGGGGGGAATCGCAGGTTGTAATAGATATTCTTGATACTGACCTGCACCCAGTCCGGCATAAGGAAATCATAGCCCTTCGCGACCGGCTTGAGCACAAATCGATCGAGCTGACGGTTAAATTCGAACACGCGGGTATTCATCGGTTCCCAAGGATCATAGTCCTCACCGGCTTCTTCATCGGCCCTGGAAAAGGGATCAAGCGCTTCGTCTGAAGCCGCAGCCTGCGGCACCGAGGAGGTCGTCGCAGGAATCACCACAGACGCCGACGCAAAGGTCAGCATGGAAGCCGATAGAGGAGTCGGCTCTGCCGCGTCCGGAGGATAATATTCATTGGCCCTGGCGAATGGATCGACAGCCCTGACGAAAGGATCAAGCCGGGGATCGGCATCGTCGGCCCGAATAAAACTATAGGGCTGGTTGTCCTGCGCGGTATCTGGCGATGTGGAAGGGGCTAATTCAAGGGGCTGCTGCTCCACGACCAGACTCGCGTTGCTCCGCTCCTGTGGCTGTATTGTGGCGGTTTTCCCCGCACAACCTGGAGCAAGCAGCGTCGCGAAACCCAGCAGACTGAATGTCAGCAGACGAGAAGAAATCACCACCCAAGCCTCCTTAGCCATTATGCATATTCACCCGCCACCAAGCCGCTCCGAGCAAACCCATGGCCTTACCGAAGCGGACTGTATCAAATATCCAGACGATCGCCAATCAATTTCACTCATTCCAATCTGTGGGGATACTGTACGAGGAGCGCGTTACGACCGGATAACGGTTTGGACGAACTCGGCCCATCGCTGAAAATAGGCGGCGCCGCCGACCTGGTAGGTGTTGTTATGGTCGGCGCCTTCGATGAGATAGAAAAACTTGGGCGGTTTCGCCGCCTCGAAGACCTGCCGGCCCAGTTCGAGCGGAATGATGTCGTCCCTGTCTCCGTGAATCATCAATTTCGGCAGAGAGAGCTGCGGCAGACGATCGATCAATGAAAAATCCGCTCCGAGCAGCCAATGGACCGGCAACCCGCCGTAATGAAACTTGGCCACCGCTTCGATCGACGGAAATGCCGATTCAAGGATCAACCCTGCGGCAGGCTTCTGAACGGCCAGTTCCCCCGCCACAGCCGCGCCCAGCGAACGCCCGAACAGCACGAGCCGTTCCGGGCGAATCATTCTGGTGCGCGTGAGGTAATCGTAGGCGCCCAGCGCATCCTGATAAAGTCCCTCTTCCGAAGGCCGGCCCTGGCTCCGCCCATAGCCGCGATAGTCGAACAGGAACACCGACAGACCTGACTGGTAGAGAAGCTTCAGATTCTCCAGCCGGTTGATGATGTTGCCCGCGTTCCCATGGCACCACAGAATCACGCCGTTCGTCGCGCGGCCCTCCACATACCAGCCGAACAGCTTCGCCCCGTCAGCTGCTGTGAACCAGACCTCTTCCAGCGGCAAGCCGCTGAGGGATTTCCAGTCCCGATCCTTCCAGGAATCTGGATGAAACACGAAAATTTGATCGAGGATACTCACGCGATCCTCCGCTGCACTCAGAAAAATGCCTGAACCGACAGCACCACATCGTTGTCGTGATCGCGGTGATTGTACTCCAGCTTCATGGCCCAATTCTGGGTCAGGGTATAGCGCGACCCGACAAACCACCGGATATCGTCGGACTTCTCGCCCAACGCATATTTCAGATAGGTGCCGGTGGCCATCACTTTCCAACGGTCGGTGAGATCAGACAACAGCCCGGCTGTGCCACCACCGCCGATGCGATGCCGTTCCTCATAGGCGCGACTGTAATTCGCTTCCCCTTCCGCAAAGGCAAAATAGACTTCCCGCGTCAACCAATGGCTTTCGACCGCAGCGCCGATCCCCCCATTGATCACGCCGTTGCTGCACAAGCGGCAGGCATTGTGCCGAATCGTCTGCATGCCGACATTGATCTTCCATGAAGGGGCATGGAAGAGAGAGTCCACCGGCGACAACGACAGGACATTGGCGAGCGTCGCCCGTTCCAACCGGAACTGATCGGCCCGGTTGTAATGCCGCAGCGACACAGAGGCCAGCTCCAGTTGCGAGTTCGGGGTATAGCCGATCTCCGGATCGAGAAGATCCTGATAGCCGGCGCGCACCACGAATTCCTCATAACTATCATTATTGCGCCAGCCTGCTCCCATCTGCGCGCGGGAAGTCTTGTGGCCCAGTTCCGGCCGTTGGGCATAGGGCGCAACGGGAAGATTCTCGGAGGGAATCCGCAATTCGCTCCGCGCAGTCAGAAGCGTTCGATTGCGCTCTTTGTACTCGGTGGCAGCCTCGTTCGTCTCGCTCTTGTACCGGAGATAATCTGAGGCCACATCCAGCACAAATGCCTGGCGAGGCACCGAGAGCTGACTCCAGGCCTCAGATTTCGTCGAGACCCCCTCCTGAATGATTTGTGACGTCAGCTCCTTCTCTTGCGGAGACAATCGTTCCCGTTTCCGACGGATGAGCGTGCTGCGAGAGGGCCGATAGGCAATGTCGCTGACCAGCCCCGGTTGCGCGACAAGAAGACGCACCGTATCGGCTGGAACGGTCCAGAGAAAAAACTGATCCGTAAGATGCAGCGTCGGATCGGCATACTCGATCAAGGCCAGCAAATGGTAGGAGCAGTTCTCTTTGAAAAAGAAATAATCGAAGTACGAGTTCCCCAGTTCCCAGGCATGCATAAGCAGACGCGTGACTTGATGGTCTGTAAAGTTCAGCCGGTATTCCCAGATATCGCGGTTCTCAATGTCGCGGTATTCCTGGACCTTGAGGTAGTAGGGAATCGTCGAGAAGTAGCCGCGGTAGCCGCCAAAGATGCCGCGGATCGGATAGGCCAGGCCGGAATCAGGCGGCACGTCCGCCGCATAGTTGATCGTGTAGGCCAGAATCCTCGTCTGTTCTGTTTGGCCCTTCTGGTCTACCCGAAGCAACGTATGCCCAAACATCGACGCGGGATTGTTCATGAAGGCGGAAGGGAAGATGAGCGTGATCGATTGGGCCTCGAAGTCTGCGAGCCAGCGCTCGAACCGTTCGCAGGCCATCGGTGGGAGGCGATGCTCGTCGAAACGCAATCGATCCCGCAACCAGGCATACCGGGCGACAAACGCGCATTGAGCCGGCTGCTTCGACCGTCCAACGAGTTCATCGGAAAAAAACTGCTTCAACGTCGCATTGAGCTCCGCCTGCGGATCGATCTTCCCGTCAGGCGACATGAAGAATCCGGGGTCGTCCTGCTCGCTGACATAGCCCCCCCACATATCCTGGCGATAGTGAAGCAGCAGATGCCACTCTCGCTCGCTAGCAAGCTGAGCCTGGACCGCCTGACCGATGAGTTCCGTTACATAGAGATTGCCCGCAGCCTCCTCGGCTTGCGCCGACGAAGGATGAGCGAAAAACAGGCTGATCAGGAGAACAAGAATATACAAGCAGCAGGTCAAAAAGACGCAGGGCCTCGACCGTGAGGTCGAAGCCCTGCGCTGATGATTAACGAGTGGAAACTTGAGCAAGGACTGGATGCGTGGCGATTGCACTGTTGATCGCTTTCACCATCGCAACCGGCGAAGCTTCACCGGTCTTGACCAACGAGGTATACCGTTCCTGCGTCATGGCGAAGAACTCCGCCTGATGCTCGGCCGGCACACCCATCAAGGTGGCGAGTGAGGCGAGGTGCTCGCCCTGGCCCTGCGCCATTTCCTGCGACAGGTTCTCGAAGTTGAGCTCGGCGAACAGGGTCGTCTTCTGCTCGGCCATCACCTTCCCGTCGTTCGTGCAGCCGGAGGTACCGCTGCTGATTCCGAACGTGCCGCTGCCAAAGCCATTGGTCGTGGCCATCATCACCTGGGGCGCGATGTTCTTCTGGTGCGCATAATCACTCCAGGCGAGCTTGCCGAGACCGCAACCAGGCCCAGTGTCGGGATTGGCCGCCATGGCAATGCCTGCCTGCAGACCCAAAAGCACCGCAACCGATAGCACGAGTACTTTCTTCGTCATACGCTCTCCTCCTTGTGTGAGTAGATAATGCCCCGTTGCCTGTAAGATGCAACGATCGGATTATAGCCGAAAATAAATTTCGTGGCGAAAGAAATCGCGCATGGCTCGCCATCACTTACGGCGCAACGACCGGCTGGGAGCCGAGCGACGCCTGCACCTGTTTCCAGTCGAAGGTAAAGAGTTCCGGGGATTTTTTCGGCAGGGCGGCCAGCTCCGCTTTCAATCGTTCAGCCCTAGCTGTGCTCATCGGATGGGTCGAGAGCCATTCCATCCGGCCTTCGTCTTTCTCCGAGAGCCGCTCGAAAAACTTGATCATGCCGGAGGGATCGATCTTCGCCCGCTGAAGCAGTTGTAATCCCGTCACGTCGGCCTCGGTCTCCTGCTCCCGTCCGAACTTGAGCGTGAGCAGTTCGACACTGAGCTGTTTCATCATCCCGACGAGGCCCTGCTGATCGCCCAGCACAATGGTCACCACCGTCAGCAACCCGAGGCTTTTCACGATCCGTTCAAGCCCATGCCGCCGCAGCACATGGTTGAGTTCGTGGCTCATCACACCCGCCACTTCTTCGCCGCTGTCCGCTTTTTTCATAAGCCCGGTGAACACCACCACATGCCCGCCTGGCAGCGCGAAAGCATTGATAACGTCACTCTTCACCACCGTTACTTCGAATTTGTAGGGATTGTTCGGAATCTGCTCGGTCAGCCGTTGCGTCATTTCTCCCAGCGCGGCCACCGCCGGCCCCTCTTTGATCACTTCCTGCTGAGCCAAAAAGTCCCGATAGGCCGACTCCCCCAGTTTTTGTTCCCACTCCACCGGAATCCGGCTCACGGCAATCTCAACCAGCAGATCTGAGCCGAACCAGAGACCCAGCACCGTCGAGAGGAACATCCCCAGGGCCAGGCCCCACACGAGCCGGCGACGTTGACGCACCTGACGCACCAACTCGGCAGCCTGAGCAAAAGGAAGGCTCAGATGGCCGGGAGCCGCTTGGCGAAAGGCTCGAATCGCGTCCGGGTCTTTAAAATACAGAGTCCGTTCCCCCTGCGCGCCAGTCCATTTCACCACTAGATGGTCATGATCGAGTCCACCTGCCGACACGCTGAGCGCAGCAAACGGCGCAACCTCTCGATCGCCATCGCCCCCCGTGGATTCAAAAACGATCGTCAGCCCTGCCTCATCCACCTGCACAAAACAAGGAGCCCCGCTGGCTGGATAATCGCGACCGAAACAAAGCGCGTTGGACATCATAGAGAAGTACCCGGGGTATAGGGATAACGGGGTATCGCCCCTTACTCACTAACCGGAATAAACTGGCGTATCCACGCTCCAAAACTGCCAGGGTTCCTGCTTTGAATGTACACAAGTCCCGGCCCGCGGAACCGACAGACAAATCCTTCGCCCGAGGTCACGCTGGCAATCCAGCCGGAGGTGGCTTTTTCGATATTATAGGACGTCGTGGAGGACCAGGCCACCAGGTGGCTGTTGTCCACGATATATTCCTGATCCGGCTTCAACTCGATCTTGTGAATGGCCCCGAAGCTGTTCAGCACGAGCGTTCCTTTTCCACTGATCTTGAGGATGAAGAAACCCTCTCCCCCCAACAGTCCGCGGCTCAGGCTCTGCATTTTGCTTTCGATGACGATCCCGTCGGCGCC
Source organism: Nitrospira lenta (assembly GCA_945905765.1). Taxonomy (GTDB): domain Bacteria; phylum Nitrospirota; class Nitrospiria; order Nitrospirales; family Nitrospiraceae; genus Palsa-1315. The sequence continues at coordinate 8,471 of CAMDPZ010000045.1, read as the reverse complement.
GGCCAGGAAACCGTCTTTTTGGACCATGTACTCATTCACACCGTCGAGTTCCAGGATAACGATTTCGCCTGGCACCGTCGGGGCCAGTAACGCTTCGCCCGGCCCCCGGCTGGCTCGCAGGGTCTGAAAGAAAAATTTCTCACCCGTCAGGAACTTTCTCGACAGGGCTCCGAGAAAGCCTCCTTCCATCTTGCTCTCGATGTCGATGGTCGGGGAGCAGGCCACCATCGCGCCGGACTCGGCCTTGATATGTTCGCCCGCCGTCAATTCCACCCGCACCATCGGAAAGGCCCCTGGATATAAGATCTCGCTTTTCATCTTTTCAGCTCTCCCTCACGTATGAAATTTCAAGAACGGGTGTCCGTTCACTGCGCACAGGATTCTGTGGAATACCACCGACAGAGTCAAGCAGCAGCGCGGTTGGATTTCACTATCAGAAAAGATCGCAACCCGGCGAACGGCAGAACGACAAGGCCGGTTAAGGGAACAGGGCGCGGGGGCTTTCGGACATGAAGGACTGACTGCCAGGAATCGTCGCCACAATATCGCGCTTGGAATCGCCGTCTTGATCTTGGCCGTCTGGCCCGACGCTGTACATCACGCCCCTCTGCTGATTCACCAGCATGGGAAGACCGGTAAAGGGATCGTGGTAGTCCTGCCCTGCTTGGGCGAGCCGCGTGAGCACGTTGCCCTCTTGCGTGCCCCGCCTGATCCAGGCTTGCAAGCTGGCCAAACGAAGCCTCACATCGGTCTCGACCATACGACCGACATAGGGATCCCATGAGGGAAGCGGCTCGATGCCGATGAGATGCTCGACCGGATTCGCTAGATAGTCCAATATCCCGGCAGCGGGAGTCCTGACGAAGCCGGATAATTTCGGCAGATTGGTATAGCGATGTTCCGCGACGGCCTTGCCAGCCGTCTCGTAATAGTCTGCATAGGCATTGGATCGCCTCTGCACAGGAAGAGGCATCGTTGCGGCCAGGGACGCATACAGAGGACGCTCGTTCGTCTTGTCGTGCTTCAGACTGCTCGTCGCGTCCGTCGTCGCCCAGAGGAAATGGCTCTGCATCGGCCATCGGAGAGACAGTTCAGCCTGATCGAGAGGGCGCACGATCTTGCCCAGCCGACCGATGGAGGTCCAGTCGAGGTCCTGCCGGAGCAAGAGGCCGGACGCAACCGCCACGTCCTCCTGTATCGCCGTGGCAGCCAACATCTTTACCATCAAGGTCTTCGACTGTCCCAACGCCATGCGCCAGGCCCCCATGTCTGTCTCCAGGCGGTCGAGCCCGGCGCTCAGATCCTGCGTGAACCCTTCGGCCAGATATAACCGATGGGCTAAAAGAATATGCCCGCAGTTCGGACTCGCAAGTTGCCCGTATCCCGCATCCTCGAACGGCATCGAGAGCCATCGTTGATAACGTTTAAGGGCCAGCGATTCTTGGGTCGCCCATGATCGTACCGTTTCGGCCTTCCCCTTCAATTGCGCCGCAGGATCAGCGGCGGCGAACCAGCCCCGAACCGCAGCGGCGGAGGCCCCGGCTGCCGTACCCCCGTTTCTCTCATCGCCGGCCATGCAGGCCTGCGCCGCCTGACGATCAGGCTCTTCCGTCCTGCGTTCCTGCCCGACTTGCATGGGATCCCGCTCCGGGAAAGCCTCGAACCCCAACAATAAAAAATATCCGTTCCTCGCTGGATCTATATGGACCTGAGGAGCGCTCGCCATCAGACTTTGATAGCCCTGCGTCGGCGGTTCTTCCATAACGAGCCAGACCAGCCCCACCAGTCCGATGCCAATCGCCACCAGTGCGACGCAGGAAACTACGAACCCGGCGCACAACAGGGCCAAGGCTTGCGTCCTTGAGGCGCAATGGCCGAGAAGCGACGGGAGACCGATGTGGCGCGTCACAACCAAAGGGAGCAGGCTGGGCTGAACCATCAGATCCAGATCCTGCGCGCGAACCTGGCTGTGCTCCACTGTTGAATCGACGAGGACCTCCACCGCCGGTGCTGCGGTCAAGGAGGCCGGCTCCTGATTCGTGTGGAACGATTCGATTGCGGGAGTGAGCTCCGCCGCCTGGGGCTGCTGGCTTACCGTGACAAACGTGATCGAGTCGCTCGCCTGATCCCACTCAGGCCTCGGATCGACCGGAGGCGCAACCTCTTCTACGACTGGGGCCACCACCTCAGCGACAGGAACGACCGTCTCCGAAGGAGCCGATTCCCATCCACCGCTACGAGACCGTTCTGCAACCGATTCAGAAGATTCGTCCACCAGCGGCAGCGGGGTCGGCGGAATGACTGCCCCCTCTCCCTTTTCTTTATCCCAGTTCTGCTTCTTGAGAGAGGGACGGTGTGTCTGCACCGCGACTTCTCCCGTGCTCCACTGCGAAGGCGCGTCAGCCTCGGCCTGGGTGGGAACGGGGGAATCGTCAGGCTCCGCTGCGCAAACCGGATCAGGCTCGGATGGCGAGTCCGGCGCCATCGTGAAAATGGGAGGCTCCACTACAGAAGTGGCTGAACTTGTTTCCTCCGGCTGCTGCATCGCAAAAGAGGGAAGAGAAACCGACTCCATTTCGCCGGCCAGCTCAACCGGCTCCGACGCAGGCGGCGCTGGAGGGGCTGCTTCTGCAACCCTGATAGAAAAATCCTCTGCCTGTTCCCGAAGCAGGGGGGCAGGCGATTCAATATCAGATGGGATGGCAATCCCTGCATCAGCAATATCTGTCTCGGTGAGCGCGACTGTGTCGCCAGGAGGCGGCAGCATCGTGTCTTCCACAGACGGCGCAGAAGAAAGCGCCATCGGATGAGGCGCAAGCAACTCGCCTGTTTGGATATCGAACAAAGAAGCGAACTGAAGGGCCACGGGGCTGGCCGGCTCCAGGGCGCGAACCTTGGCATAGAGCTCCGCAGGCTTCTGGAGATTCTCAGGGATCGGATCCTCAATGAGAATATCGATCGCCTTGCCCAACTCTGCCACCGCCCCCATCGTATCGCCCTTCCCCTCATACACATGGGCTAAGAGCTCAAGAAAGGGAACGCAGCGAGGTCCGGCGGCCAAATATTCGCGCAACAGCGATTCGGCCAGCCAGAAGTCTTGCCGCCCGATCGCTTCAGTGGCGAGCGACTCAAAGGCTTGGCGCGCCGTGACCAGACTGCCGAGTCGTAGATGCAGCGTAGCAAATAGCCGGCGCGCTTCCGTGTTGTGCGAATCGAGCGCGAGCAGCTCCTTCACCGCGACAACCGCCTTGCCGTACTTGCCGGCGTTCATCTGAGCGATGGCATCTTCAAGTAGCGCGCTTTTCTCGCCATAGCCGACAAGATCCCCTTTCACCACCCGTGAAGGAGTCTTTTTCTCAGCTTTTTGAAGGGCTTTTTTGTCTATCTGCACAATACAACCTTAGCAGACCCTTATAGGGAGCCAGATGGCTCTCCTGGCCACTTTCCGCCACACGTCACATCCCTGTGGTTTTGCATCATCTTAGAGAGGAGAACCAGATCGAGAGCTGCAATCCTAGTGCCACCACAACCTTCACGCCTGAGGTGACCAGCCCTGTATTATCCAGACGTTAGTCGCGACCCTTCTCCCTCCTTCGTCGTCTTTCATCAAAAATGAACAGGGTGGCCAAAAACTCGCAAGGAATTCGCTGAGCATGTAGAAGCAGCGGATCGATCAGCCGGCAGAATGATTTGATTCCTGGTCAGGTTCGATAACGGGCGAGACGCGGCCGCGGGCGTTTTGTGAGGTCGCTGCGATGCAAGGTTGTCTTGACTCGAATCGTATGACGATATTATGATCGATCATGAATTGGTAGGGAGGTGCATCATGGCCATGACGACGATTTCACCGAAGTTCCAAATTGTAATCCCCAAAGAAGTGCGGGAAAAACTTCACCTAGCTCCAAGCCAGCGCTTGCAGATCGTTGAGAAGGGCGGCGTCATCACCCTGGTACCAGAAGTCCCTCTAAAATCGTTGAAGGGTGCGCTCAAGGGCATGTCCAAGACGGATCTTCGGGAGAAGAAGGACCGATTGTGAAGGTCTTGTTGGATTCCAGCGGCTGGATCGAATTCTTTACGGGCGGCCCGCTCGCCGAGCGGTATGCGCCGTATCTTACTTCTCGGTATCAACTCATCACGCCAACCATCGTGTTATATGAGGTCTACAAGAAGATCAAACGGGAGCGAGGGGAGGAGACAGCGTTATTGTTCGCAGGACGGCTCAATGCGACCCAGGTGGTTCAACTGACAGAATCCATCGCCCTGCTAGCCGCTGACGTGAGTTTGCTGCACGGCTTGGCCATGGCCGATGCGATCGTGTACGCAACAGCCCAAGACCAGGGGGCCGAAGTCATCACGGGCGACGCAGATCTGAAGAATTTGCCGGGAGTGGTGCATATTAAATAGCGATCGAGTCAGGCTGAACCTTCCCCTGATTTCATAGACACTGGGCTGCTACCGGTTTAATTAACACCAACCTACGCTAAAAGGCGCAAGGGCCCAGAAAATGCACCCAGGCTTGAGATAGGGGATACGTGTAACTTCATTTATTTGCCAGTGGATCAAGCCTGTTCGCATGCTGATAAGCCCAACCCAGCCATTGATCTGCCGGGCTTCCTGGCTGAATGTCACCATGCTTTGCGATCAGCATATCCTTGAGTGCCGAAAGATAGGCCCGAAGCTGCTGTGATTTCGCCCAACTGGCAGCTTCCTGCTCTAGCTTCTGCCTACTAGCCAACTCCTGTTGTCGTTTTAGCTCTTCCTCCTGACGCCGTCGCTCGGCTTCACGTCTGACCTGCTCTTCTTGCTCTTGCTTTAGTCGCCGAGCCTTCACCGCTTCCGCAACTCTTAGGAGGCCCACGAGAAAATCATTGAGGCAGGTTTCGAGCGTCGAGGTCTTTCCGTCGCTCCAGGTTTTCTGAAGGCCGTCGGCCCCCCACTCTGTGATCTTCAGAGTCAGGGTACCGGTGGAGACATACTCATACCGACGGTATCCCCATGGATCCGGTCGCCGGTTCTTGTCTGCAGGACGGTCGATCCGTTGAAATTTCTCTTCGAGACCAAACTCGACAGGCTGGCCATTGATGCGAACGCCAAGGGTTTTTTTATACCCGTCCTGGATTCCCACCTGATGACCACGGGCCTCCAACGCTACAAAGAGCGTATTCATGATGCGCAACCCGCGAGAAAGGTGCTGTGTACTCACCCGAATATTGAGCTACCTCAAGCTGCCCGACCGTATTGCGCCATACTCATCGACCGAGGCTGACCGCCATTCGGTCAGCTGACCACTCAGGAGTCGATGTGTCTTGCCAAGACGATCAGGCACTTCGATCTTCTGTTCGGGAGCCTGTTCGGCAGTAATCCGCTGAGTGGTTTCTTCTGAAATGGGCTCTAAAGACTCAGGTCGAATGGTCCGATGAATCGTCACGGCCTGCTTCGTCAGATCTGAATTCGGCGGCAGGGGAAGCTGCTTGACCGCTTTGCCTGTCTCTTTCCTGCGCCAATAACCGCGCCATGGGCAGGGGATATTGAGTTTCTTGCAAATCTTGGCCAATGCCACATTTGATATCCCATACTCCTCGGCCACCTTCGTCATGGGTTGAGCCCAGACTTGGTCGTATAGGACCTGTCGCTGAACAGTCCTCGCCCGATGAGAATCGCTAAACATGGCTCCCCCCTTCCAGCTCGTCAGGTTTAGTTAGCTGATGAAGTTGGGGGGAAATCTTACAGGAGGTTCTTTGAAAATGCAGGCGGAGAGGCTAGATCAGGTAAAAGGAGAATTTCGTTCTTGATCAGATTCGATAAAAGGGAGGACCTAAAACAGCAAGAGCTGGCAGATCGCCTAGTACTTTCTTGAACGCCTTAATGACAAATCGAGTGGGATTTTGACAAACCAAATGGGACCCGACACCGACATTTGCTCATCAACTTACGCAGAGAAGGTATGGGGTGAGTGACGGGTTTCGAAATTCATCGGACCCTGAGCCCTATCAACAAGATCAACCACTTAGGGATGCAGATCGCGGCAAATCCGAGCAGGAAATACGCAAATCCGCAACCAGCCGCAACCAGGAATCTGACGAGGAGGGAGCTTGATGAGCACCCGCCTTGCTCTCCCTACTCGCCGCAACAACATCACCCAGAAGGTCCGGATTGCCGGGCAACGTACGCTCTACATCAGTGTCCATGACGACGAATATCCGGCGGAAGTCTTTCTCAGTGTGAAAGGCTCGGACTGTTCCTCTGAATTGATCGGCCTCTACGACGCCATCGCCCGCCTGAGCAGTCTCGCCCCTCAGCACGGCGCTCCCACTTGCGAACGTCGGCGATCTCCTCGCAGGCGCCAAATTTACCCCATGCGGCTGGCATCTGGAAACACAGTGCTGGAAGCAGTGAACCTAAACAGACCACAGAACCCAGGAGGACAGCACGATGAACAGCGTTAAACTGACAGGTAACCGAGCGAGGGTCCGTCGATATCGTGCTGTTCACCGACGGTTTGACTATACGCCCAGCCCAGATGTGCTGCCGATCATTGAGCACCACCTGAACATTGGAACAGATTGTTGCGTGGCTGGTGTGATTGATTACCTGATTCGTTCTGGGGAACGGGCCATTACCGGAAATGGGGGGCAGTGATGGGACGATGCCGAGGCTTCTGGCCTCCTGCGACTTGTCAGCAATGCGGGAAGGCCCCGCAGTTAGGTCAGTCATTGCTGCCGGACGACAAATGGCGCTGCATGGCCTGCCTGGAAAACCAGATCCGTGGGAGGGATAAAATCTCGAAGTCCATGCATAAAACGCTCGAATACGCAGAGGAGCTTCGGGCCGCCGCCACTGAACCCGATGGCTCGAATGCGGAGGGCCTGCGAAATCAGGCCGAATGGTCGAAGATTATGTTGGCCGAACTCAGGAGGCAAGAGATGGCCCGCGCTAGGCACGCCCCACAGGTCAATGGGGAGGTGCTTCCTCGACCAGAGGAGCAACCCTTGTACAACACCATGGCGGTGCCAGACCTGGCAGCGGTCGAAGCTTCGCTGGAACGCAGTCGGTTGCTCCTTGATTACGGAATCGATGCTGTGGCGATGGCGCTCGATGCGTCGGCTTCAATTCAGGCCGAGAACAGCCTGGAAAAAATGCTGGCGCATCAACTGGCCGTCGCACACAAAAACGCCATGGAACAGATTGGGCGAGCCCATGGCGCGTGTCCGCCAGACATAGAAATCAAACGACTCAATGTGGCCACGCGCCTCATGTCTGTCTATCAACAGGGGCTCCTGACCTTGAAGAAGCTCCGGCAGGGTGGACGGCAACAGATCACCGTGCAGTACGTCAACGTGAGCCATGGAAGTCAGGCGATCATCGGGAGCGTGGAGAATGGGAGAGAGGGACAGAGAGGCAGCGGTGGGGGGAGTGCGTAAGAGCGGCCTCTTCAACGGCGGTGGGGTGACTGACGGCTATTCCGGCTTCGGGTACAGTTGTTCCTGAATCATCTCGTACGCCTGGTCGTATGCTAGTCCATGATCGCGGAGGTTGCTGAACTCTATCTCCACTCGGTCGACGATCTCCTGGACGTGATCGTTGAGTGTCCCCGCCTTGAGAAGGTCGTGATACTGCTTCGGTCGAAACTCCTTGAGATGCACCTTGAGGAGGTTCGCCCACGGGGTCAGTTGCCTGTCGGTTATCATGTGTCACCTCCTCTCAGAAGCCGACCCTGTCTCTATTGCCCTTCAATCCGCCAGCCTGAGCCATACGGATTGGTGGGGCTGTCGGATCGATACGGATTCCCAGCTCCAAACTGGTTGTTAAGCGAGTCGGGTGAATAGGGATTGCCATAGAGGCCGTAGGAATTGCTCGTCGAGTCGGGATCGTATGGGTTCGAGCTCAACTCGCCACGGTAGTTCCCCTGCTGATCGTAGAGTCTTGGGGCCTCAGTCGCATAGGGGTTGGTGGCGGACTGATTGCTGTAGGGATTCCCGTACCGACCGAACTCGTTGGTAATGCTGTTGGGTGCGAACGGATTCCCGGCGCCATATGAATTGGCGGTGGAGTTCGCATCGAACTCATTCGCACTGAGATTGCCAAGATATTCAGCCTGGACGGTCAAAGGAAAGAACAGGAGACAGAGAAGAAGGATTACGCGCATGGAGCACCTCCAGAAAATGAGGTAATACACGACGGGGATGGAAGTAGCGTAGCCCGTCTTATCTGTGGAAGCCAGACCTCCGTATGCACAATTCAATCTTCAGTCTTACCTGCGACCGCATGAGATTCATCGAGTAAGTTATCAAGACTGGGGAATGCCCTCTTAGCTACCTCGATGAACTTAGGATCTTTGAGGGACTCATACGTGACGGCTTTGTAGAGGACTTTCACCTCCATCTTGCCAATCAGGTTCTCGGCGGTTCCGAACGCCAGACGCAACTCCTCATCAAGCCATTCCGCCACTTTATCACTCTCGGGTTTAGACC
>CAMDPZ010000044.1 GCA_945905765.1 Nitrospira lenta | reverse complement strand
TCATGGTAATTCCTCCAGTACTCCGCGGCGGAGAGCGGCGATGGCCCGTGAGGCTGTGTCTGCCAATCCCGGATGCGTGCCTTTGAGTGTGTGGAGCTGCGACAAGAATTCCAAGGTCCGCGCCAAGAGACGATAGATATCCCCCTCCGCCATGGAGGTGCTTTTGCAGAGACCGATCCAGGTGAGGGTGGGATCGCCGATCCACCGTTCCGTCACCGCGGCGATATCGGCCCGCAAAAGCGGAGGCTCTTCATGCGGCGACAGGGAGGCGGCCAGTTTGCGGACCTGCCCGAGCAATGAGGCCAGCCCGGAACTGACGCGGGGAAAGGAGCCGGGGCGATCGTCGTCATTCGAGATGCTCGACATGACCGCGGCCAGCATGGCGGGATCGGCGCCGTTAAAGGCGTCGGCCCGGAGCAATTCCGTGATGAGCAGCGAGTGGTCGATGCGGATGAGCCTGGCCCATTCCCCGTCATCGGTCAGACGGGAGGCGGTTGTGAGATACCCGAACTGTTGCAGGACGTCGATCTTCTCCTGGAACCGGTGCCAGAGACTGGTGCGCAGGGCCTGGATCGATTTGACGTGTCGATGCTGTTCCTGTCGAAGCTTGGAGGCGAGGGGATAGTCGCTCTGACAGGCGGCGCGCGACGGACAGGTCGGACAGGCAAAGTCGCCCAATGTTTGCACGATGGCGTCAGGAATCGGCTCGTTGTCCTTCGGAACCAGGATGGGTAGCTCCGGCAGCTTGGTTGGCAATTCATCCAGGTTGTGGAGCAGGTCCTCCACGCTTTCCGGTGTGCACCAGGGGTAGACCGGCGCGTCCACGCAGTCGAGGATGCGGTCGGATATTTCGGTGACGGTGGAGGCGGGGGATTCGGTAATGCCTCCGCCTTGACGCAGGGCCGTGATCATCGGGCTCTTCTGGCCCTTGCTGCGATATTGCCGCAGGACCACGCCTCGGCTGCGGCCGAAGGCCACGACGCGACCGGGGGTCAGGAAGTGAAAACGGGCCGCGATTTCCGGCGATTCGAATTTCCTGATCGGGACCCGGTGCGATTTCTGCCGTCGGACCTGGTCGAAGGTTTGCCATTCTGTGATCCAGTCGGTGCAGACGCGCGGCCCGAACGGGTCCATTTGAACGCGCAGGTCGTCCAGTTTACGTTCCAGGACCTCCGCTCGCTGATTGAGCTGAAACTGTGCAAAGCTTTTGGCGAGGATCGGTTGGATTTGATCCAGGGGATGCGCCTTTAACAGGTTCAATACCATTGGATAGCTGATGACGAATTGGCTGTTGATCGCTTCCGGGTGGCCGGTGAAGCCCTTGGTCAGCACGGTTAGGTCGATGTAGGGTGAGGGCGTGACGATGGCGAACCCGACGAGGTCTTTGCCCCGGCGGCCGGCTCGTCCGGCAATCTGCTGCACCTCGCCGATCGTCAGATCCATAAAATCGCGGGACTTGCGGATGCTGGATTGCGTGATGATGACGGTGCGCGCGGGAAAATCGACTCCGGCGGCCAGCGTCGTCGTGGCGAAGACGGCGTCGAGACAGCCATGACGCATCAGCTCCTCGACGGCGATTTTCCACGAGGGGAGATGGCCGGCGTGATGCGCTGCGACGCCGATGCGCTGGACGATCGGAATAAGCGGGTGCTCGGCGATGCTGGGGTACTGGGCGATCACCTTGTCCAGCACGGCGGCGATGGCCTCCTGGCGAACCGGCGGGAGGACGATGTGACTATGGTCGAAGGCCTGCATCGCCTCATCGCACGCGCGGCGCGACGTGAGGAAAACGATGGCCGGAGTCAAGTGCTTCTCGCGAAGGGCGACGATGAGGTCAACCGGATGGATCGAGGGAGGCATGCAGTTTCATTCCCTTTGAAATCACGACCAAGCCGGATTCGGTAACTTTAAATCGCTGGGCATCGGCTGCCCGATCGTACCCGATTTCCGTCTTGGGCGGTATGATGACGTCTTTGTCGATGATGGCTCGTTTGATCCGGCAATGTTCGCCGATGATGACGTTTTCCATGACGATGGATTCCCGCACGTCCGCATGGTCCTGGACGCGGACGTTCGGGGAGAGCACGGAGTTTTGCACACGGCCGCCGGAGATGATACAGCCGCCGCAGACGATGGAGTCCATGGCCACGCCCATCCTGCCGCCTTGATAGTCCTGCGCGAAGACGAATTTGGCCGGGGGATATTGGCCTTGATAGGTCCGGATCGGCCAATGTTGGTCGTAGAGGTTGAATTGGGGCTCTACGGCGACGAGGTCCAGGTTCGCTTCCCAGTAGGCGTCCAGGGTGCCGATGTCCCGCCAATATTTGACGTCTTTGTTGTTCGCGTCGACAAACTTGAAGGCGTACACGCGTTGATCTCGAATCATCTTAGGAATGATATTTTTTCCGAAGTCGTGGCTTCCGCCTTCCTGGGCATCGGCGATCAAGTATTCGCGGAGGACCTTGGTGCGAAACAGATAGATGCCCATCGAGGCAAAGGCATGGGTCGGATCGTTGGGGATCGACGGAGGCCGCGCCGGCTTTTCTTCAAAGTCCGTGACCCGGAAATCTCCATCCACGCTCATGACGCCGAACCGATGGGCTTCCTCGATGGGAATGTCGATCGCGCCGACCACGGCATCGGCGCCTTTGGCGATGAGCCAATGGAACATCTCCATGTAGTTCATCTTGTAGATGTGGTCGCCGGCGAGGATGAGCACATAGTCCGGTTGTTCGTTGTCGAGCAGGAAGAGGTTTTGATGGACCGCGTCGGCGGTGCCCTGGTACCACTCTTCGCTGATCCGTTGCTGGGGGGGGATGGACGCGATGTATTCGCCCAGCTCGGCGTTGAGGAGGTTCCAGCCTGTGCGGATATGACGGTCGAGCGAGTGCGACTTATACTGGATGAGCACCGCGACTTTTCGAAGCCCGGAGTTGAGACAATTACTGAGGGTGAAATCGATAATGCGATATTTCCCGCCAAAGGGAACCGCCGGCTTTGCCCGATGCTCGGTGAGGGGCTGGAGACGTTCGCCCTTCCCGCCGGCCAATACCATGGTGAAAATGTTCGGCATGAGTACGAATTGTAGCAGGACGTTAGGGAAATAGAAAGAAAGCAGATTCGTTGACATCGCGGGAATCTGAGTCGATACTACGACCGACAGCGTGGATATAGCCGTGAGTCGTCGAGCAAAGGAGTGCGTATGAAGCGGGATGTACTGGTGGCGTCGCTAGTGAAGCAAAAGCCGGTCAAAAAGCCGGTGGTGGATCGCGAGAAGGATGCGATGTGGCGGTTGGAGCATCTTGAAAACCAAATGGCAAAGTTGTCCGAGTTAGTCCGCGAGCATGCGGAGGATGTCGACCGGCTCGTGCGCATCGTCGCAGAAGATCGCGACGTCATTCGGCGTCAGTTGTTGCGCAAGCACCAGGAGCAAGTCCGGGTCCGCAAGCATCTTCGCGCCTCCAATGCCTGAGGTGTGGTTCGACGCCTACGCCAGCAGCCGGTGAGTTCACCCTCATGGATCTCGAATCAGCCTGCCTGTATTATTTCCGCCGCTCCCTGCGCCTCACGAGCCCCAGTCCCATTGTTCGCGGGGCCAGGGCCGGTCGGTCCGGTGTGAGGCCGATGGATCAGGATGGCCGAACAACCAACTAGCATCGACATTACTTCGCTGGTCAAGCGGCATGGCGCCACGTTGGCGGTCGACCATGTCTCGTTGACCGTGCAGCGAGGGGAATTCTTTTCGCTCCTCGGCCCCAGCGGGGCCGGGAAGAGTTCGGTCTTGCGGATGATCGCCGGATTCGAAGCGCCGGATGAGGGGACCATTCGCATCGAGGGCCGTTCGATGGAGGGGGTCCCGCCGAACCGCCGCCCCGTCAACCTTGTCTTCCAATCCTATGCCCTTTTCCCCCATTTGACGGTCGCGGAGAACGTCTCGTTCGGTCCCAGGATGCAGGGAGTGCCGCAAGGCGAGATTGCGTCCCGCGTCCGCGCATCGTTGGACATGGTGAAACTCTCCTCGAAGGAGGAGCGGCTACCGAGTCAGTTGTCCGGCGGAGAGCAGCAGCGGGTTGCGTTGGCCCGCGCCTTGGTGAACCGGCCGGCGGTCCTCTTGCTGGACGAACCATTGTCGGCTTTGGATCAACAACTCCGGCAGGAGATGCAGGTCGAGCTGAAATCCATCCAGGAACGAGCCGGCTGCACCTTCGTCTGTGTCACCCACCATCAGGAAGAAGCCCTGACCATGTCGGACCGTGTAGCGGTCATGCAACAGGGGAGGGTATTGCAGATTGGATGTCCCCAAGATGTGTATGAGTCGCCGAACTCGATTTTCGTGGCCCGGTTTATCGGGGTCTCGAACGAATTGCGCGGGATCGTTCGGCGCATCGAGGGGAAGCGAGCGGTGTTGCAGGCTCAGGATTTTCCTGGCGAGGTTCAGATTCTCCTGCCAGATGGTACGACACTCCATGAGGGGAACGTCGCGACAATTCTTTTGCGACCGGAGCGACTTCGCCTTTCCACGTCGGCACAGAGCCTGAGCGGCGAACAGAGCCTGGCCGGTTCAGTCGAGAAGGTTCTCTATAGTGGCAGCGATCGACGATATCTGGTGCGGTGCGGCGAGCGCCTGGTTTGGAATGTGCGTGTGCCGAACGATGAGTCCGGACGAAACGGGCTTCAGCGCGGCGATGCGGTCCACGTACGCTGGCAGATCTCCGATGCGGTGGTGTTGAGCGAATGAAGATCTCTGTTTCAGTCGGGCGGGCTCCGTCCTGGTGGCTCCTCGGACCAGGCCTGGTCTGGATGGGGCTCTTGTTTGTTGTGCCGCTCTGTCTCATGTTCGTAATCAGCTTTGCCGGCCGTGGCACCTACGGCGGGATTGTCTGGTCGTTCAGCCTGACGAACTATCTCGATCTGCTCCATCCTCTCTATGCCCGTATCCTGGGTCAGTCGATCCTCCTGGCTGCTGGGACGACTCTGCTCTGTCTGACCATGGGTTTCCCCTTGGCCTATTATATTGCTCGGGCGGCGCCGAGGCGGCAGGGGATCTGGTTGCTGCTGGTGATGATTCCCTTCTGGACCAACTTTCTTGTCCGCACCTATGCCTGGATGTTTATCCTTCGTACGGAAGGGCTGCTCAATACGGTTTTGTTGAAGCTGGGAGTCATTAGCAGTCCCAGCGAACTGCTCTACTCGAATACTGCTGTGATGATCGGCCTGGTCTATGGCTATCTGCCCTTCATGGTATTGCCGCTCTATGTGGCGCTCGAGCGGGTGGACCGGACGTTGGTCGAAGCGGCATGGGATCTCTATGCCACGAGGTGGACGGTCTTCCGCCGCATCATTCTGCCGCTGGCCAAGCCGGGAGTCGCGGCTGGCTGTCTTCTCGTTTTCATTCCGTCGCTCGGAGCCTTTCTCACGCCGGACCTGCTCGGGGGCGCGAGGAGCATGATGATCGGGAACCTCATTCAGCATGAGTTTCTCGTCGCGCGCGATTGGCCGCTGGGCGCGGCGATTTCCTGTCTTTTGATGTTGTGCGTGGTGGGGATGATGCGCTGGTCCCTTCGCGCAGCGAAACCGCTCGTCCCGCCGGAGTCTGAATCATGAAACAGTCAGGCGGCTGGCTATGGCGCGCGAGCGTGGCGAATCTGTTTTTTCTCTATGGACCGATCGCGGCGCTGATGCTCTTTTCGTTCAATGCCTCTCGTTTGTCTGCGACCTGGCAAGGCTGGTCCCTGCAATGGTATCGCGCGCTCTGGGCGGATCAGGCCTTGCAGGCTGCCGCAGTAAACAGTTTGTGGGTGGCGACGGTTTCGACGGTGCTCGCGCTGCTGCTCGGTGTCGGCCTGGCAGTGGGGCTGGAAGGTTTGCCGGGGAGACGGCAGCGTCAGATCGAACAGGCCTTGCTGCTGCCGCTGGTGATTCCAGAAGTGATGATGGGAGTGTCGCTCCTGTTGTTCTTCGTGCTGGTGCGGATGCCGCTCAGCCTGACGACTGTAATCGTGGGCCATGCCCTCTTCAATGTGCCGGTCGTGATGGTCATCGTGCGGGCGCGCCTTAGAAAGTTGGACCCACGGCTGTTGGAGGTGGCGGCGGATTTGGGGGCCTCCTATTGGGGCGCCTTGAGATATGTGACCCTTCCCTTGCTCAGGCCTGCCATCCTTGGCGCAGGGCTGATGGCTTTTACCATCTCGCTCGACGACTTTATCGTCACCTACTTTACCGCCGGCCCCGGCGCGACGACTCTGCCGCTGAAAGTCTATTCCATGATCAAGTCAGGCCTGTCGCCTGAGATCAACGCCCTGTCGGCATTGTTCGTGATCGTATCGATGGGCTTGATCGGATTTTCACTTCTGCTCCAACGGCGGTAGGAGGCTCATGCGCGGGAAAGAGATGATCTTCTCTCTCGGTCTGGTTCTGTTGCTGCTCTGCGGGAGCCAGGCCTGTCAACGCACGTCCGGGGATGAGGACCAGAAGACGCTTCACTATTTCACCTGGTCCGATTATGTCGGACCTGAGCTGCTGGCGGAGTTCGAACGGCGTCATGGAGTGAAGGTCGTCGTGGACACGTTCAGCAGCAATGAAGAGCTGCTGGCGAAGCTTCAGGGCGGAGCGACCGGCTACGATGTCACGGTGCCGTCGGACTTCATGGCGGCGATCATGATTCAGCAGGGGCTGGTGGCAGAACTGAATCCCGCGCTGTTGCCCAATGCCGCCACGTTGGAAGACCATCTTCAGCACCTGCCGTTCGATCCAACCCAGCGTTACGCGGTTCCCTATCTCTGGGGCACGGTCGGAATCGGCTATGACTCGGCCGTTATCTCGACGCCGCCGGACAGTTGGGCCGTCCTGTGGGATTCCCGCTACGCGGGGAAGATCAGCATGTTGAACGATCAGCGGGAAGTCTTCGGGGCGGTCCTCCGGTCGATGGGGGCGTCGATGAATACGAAGGACCCGGCCCTGATCGAACAAGCGAAGACGCGATTGCTGGCGCAAAAACCGTTAGTGAAGGCCTATGCGAGCGACCATTACGACCAGCTTCTGGCGTCGGGCGATGTGGTCTTGGCTCATGGATGGGGAGGGCCGGTGGCGCGGGCGATGAGGGAGCGACCGTCGATTCGCTATGTCGTGCCGAAAGAAGGCGGCACCATCTGGGCGGACTGTCTGGTCGTGCTTCAATCGTCGCCCAGGAAAGAGCTGGCGATGCAGTTCATCAATTATTTATTGGAGCCGCAGGTGGCGGCGCGCACCGCAGAGCGGCTGCTCTTTGCCTCGGCCAACAAGGCAGCCAGGCCCTTCGTGCCGGCTCCTATCTTGGAGAATCCAGCGATCTATCCTCCCATGGAACTGCTGCCACGACTCGAATGGATGACCGATGTGGGGGAGACATTACGGATCTATGACCGGGCTTGGACCGAGCTCAAGATGCAGTAATACAGGCTGTTGAAAAAGTCCGTCAGCTTCGTTCTCGCCTCGAAAGCATCCTCAACGTAGCCCAAGGCTACGCCTCCGGTGCTTTCATCGGCTGCGGCCTTGCTGAACGGACTTTTTGAACAGCCTGTTCGATTGTGTTTTTGTTGCGCCAGATGGCTACGCAGTGATGGGGCTAAGTGCTTATTTCTCAAGAGATTATTTGCATCGCCTTTCAGACACTGTATAATGCGAAAGCAATTGAGTGAATGGTGTCATAGTTCACTATTGGGGGGCTCTCTGTGGTTGTGGATCGACGTGTACGTCTTTTCTGCTACATTATCGTCCTCATTCTGTTGAATCTTTCCGTTTCTCCAGCCCGCGCGGCTTCATCAGTTCCCGCTTCTGAACAAACGGTGGTGTCATCGAGGGCGCTGCGTCTCAGCGTGAATGACGCGCTGGCGCTCTTCATCAGTCAAAACCTCGATGTGCTCATTGCGAAATATGGCATTGAGTTCAGCAAGGGCCAGCAGATTACTGCGGCGCTCTTTCCCAATCCTGTGGCGTCGATCGGAACGCTCAGCTCCTTCACGCAGGGGCGGACATCGTCGAACAGCGGGGCGGTGATCAGCCAAGTCCAGCAACTATTCGAACTGGCCGGAAAACGCGGCTATCGGATCGAGAGCGCGGGCTATGGCAGCCAGTCGGCGGAGGCATCGTTCGAAGATGCCGTGCGCCAATTGGGGTTCACCGTGAAAGACACCTATTATAAAATCCAACTGGCGCAGCGCAGGCTGGTGTTAGCTGAAGAAAATCGCGACCGCTTTTCCCGTATCCTGGATATCAACACGATTCGCTTTAAGAAGGGGTATATCGCGGAAGTCGACCTCATTCGCATCCGATTGCAGATGGTCGATTTCCAATCGCAAGTGATTCAGTCGTTGCAGGAAGGGGAGACGGCACGCGGCGATCTCCGGCAGCTCTTGCGGCTGTCGCCCAAAACGACGTTAGAGCTGACGACGGACCTGGATTTCCGGCGCATCGATCCCGATATCAACAAGCTGCGCACGGCTGCGCTCGATTTTCGCCCCGATATCAAGGCCCGGCGGTTTACCTATTCGCAGCGCGAGTCCGATCTCAAGCTGGCGAAGGCCTATCGTGTCCCAGACGTGACCATCGGAGGCGGCTATGCCGTGCAGGGAGCGCAGGGGCCGGATAATCCTCAGCAGTGGTCGCTCAACTTAGGGTTGCCGTTACCCGTGTTTAATCGAAATCAGGGCGGGATTCATCAGGCGGAGGTCGCCGTGCTGACCGCCGAGGCCGACTTGAATAAGACCATGAACCTTGTCGAGAACGAAGTGGAAGTGGCCTATCGCAATCTGCTGCAGAGCCGGCGCTTGGTCGAAGCCTATGTCGGCGGTGTGCTGGAAGATGCCCGTTCGACCATGACGATCGTCGAGCGCGCCTATGAGCGGGGCGGCGCCACGATTCTCGATTTGCTCGATGCCGCGCGTACGTCGCGAATGATTCAGCAAAACTATATCGAAGCCCTCTTCAATTATCAGCACAACCTCTTCCAGCTAGAAAGCGCCGTGGGGCAGGAGATTTCTTCATGAAGTTTCAGGTGAGGCTAGTGGCTGTGAGCCGGCTCCTATTTCCCGCGACCTCGGCTGTCTGCTTGCTCTTCTTGTCTGCTTGCGGGAGCGCAGAGGAGCCAGCCGTGTCCAATATTGCGACGACGCCCTCCCAGGTGGCCGGACCAGTTGCGGACTCGCATCCGCGGGTGGAGACGGCGCTCGTTGAAGTCGGATCGGGGGCTCATGATCTGACGCTGATCGGGAAGGTCGCGTACGGGGAGGATCGCTATTCCAGGATCTCTTCGCCACTCCAGGGGCGGGTTCTTGAGGTGCGGGTGCATTTGGGCGAGCGGGTGAAGGCCGGGAGCGTGCTGTTGGTGCTGGACAGCCAGGAAATCGCCCAAGCCTATTCGGAATACGTGAAGGAAGACTCGGACCTGCAATATGCGACTCGCGCCCGCGATTTAGCCAAGGACCTCTATGAGAATAAAGCGCTGCCGCTGAAAGATCTCAAACAAGCGGAGAACGAGTTGACCAAGGCGCGCGCGGAATTCCGTCGCGCAAAAGAACGCCTGTTGTCGTTGCGGGTGCCTGCACAGGAATTGGAAAAGCCGCTCGACCGGCAGAAGATTACGTCGCGATTTGAAATGAAGAGTCCCTTGACCGGGATCGTCGTAGAACGGAACGTGACGCCAGGCCAGTCGATCGGGGGAGATTCCGGGCAGGTCGTCTTCACGGTCGCCGACCTCGATATGCTGCAAGTGGTGGCGGACGTCTATGAACGGGATCTCGCCCTGGTGCGGGAGGGGCAGTTTGCCAACGTCAACGTGGAGGCCTATCCGGACGTGAATTTCCCCGCGACCGTGGCCAGCATCGGTGACGTGGTGGACCCGACGTCCAGGACTATCAAGCTGCGCGCCTGGGTCAACAATACGGATCACCGGTTGAAGCCGGAAATGTTCGCCCGTCTCCATATCCAGGTCGGAGAGGCCACGCCGCTGCTGCTGATCCTGCGCGAGGCCGTCTTGGAAGTGGATGGGAAACAGTTCGTGTACGTGGTGGAAGGGCCTGACCGGTATGTGAAGCAGGAAGTCAAAGTGAGTACGATTTCACCGGATCACGTGCGGGTCCTGGAGGGCTTGAAGCCGGGACAACGCATCGTGACGAAGGGCGCTGTCTTGATCAAGGGCCAGGAAGTGAAGGGCTAGTGCGCTACTTGGGGCGGTTCTCCTTCTTCAAATTAGAATCGAATCACATCGCATGATAGCCAGAATCGTCGAACTCTCGCTGGTCCAACGGGTCATGGTCTGCACCCTGGGCTTTCTGCTTTTTTTCGGCGGACTCTACGCGTTTCATACCCTCGACATCGTGGCCTATCCCGACCCCTCGCCGCCGATGGTCGAGCTGATCACCCAGTATCCCGGCTGGTCGGCCGAAGAAATCGAACGCCAAATTACGATCCCCATCGAAGTCGCGCTCAACGGCATGCCGGGCCTCACGGACATTCGCTCGCTCTCGATCTTCGGGTTGAGCGACATCAAGGTCTATTTCGATTTCAATACGGAAGTCTTTCGCGACCGCCAGGAGGTCTTGAACCGGCTGGGCTCGGTGCAGTTGCCTCCCGGCGCGGCGCCGTCGTTGTCGCCCTGGTGGGCGATCGCCGAAATCTATCGGTATGAACTCACGGGCGCCGGCGAGACCACGCTCACGGATTTGAAGACGATTCAAGACTGGCAGGTCCGCCGGGAGTTCCGGCGCATTCCCGGCGTCATCGACGTGACGGCGTTCGGCGGGACGACCAAGGAGTACCACGTCGATATCGATCCGGGCCGCTTGATCAGCTACGGGGTCAACCTGTCGCAGGTCATGGCCGCCTTGACCAATAGCAATGCCAACGTCGGCGGCAACTACCTGACGATCGGCGCGCAGAACTACAATATCCGCGGGCTCGGCCTGATCAACGGCATCGCGGATATCGAAAACGTGATGGTGGCGGAAAAAGAGGGCACCCCGATTTTCGTTAAGACGCTGGGAACGGTCGCCGTGGGTCCGCGGGTGCGTTTGGGCAAGGTCGGGATCGACGATCGGGACGATGTCGTCGAAGGGGTCATTCTGCTCCAGCGGGGCTATAAGGCGCTGCCCGTCCTTGAAAAAGTGCGGCATAAGGTGGAGGAGCTCAATACCTGGAAGCTGCCGGCCGGGGTCAAGGTTAAAACCTTCTACGATCGCACGGCCTTGATCCATACGACCGTGGAGACGGTCACGGACATTCTCATCAGCGGCATGGTCCTGGTCTTTGTCATTTTGTTCATCTTCCTGGGGCATTTGCGCGCGGCTTTGATCGTGGCCTTGACCATTCCGCTTTCGTTGCTCTTTACCTTTACGATGATGGTCCTCATCGGGCAGTCGGCGAATTTGATCTCGCTCGGCTCCATCGATTTCGGCATTATCGTGGATGCCACGTTGATCATGGTGGAAAGCATCTTCTTCCATCTGGCTCATGGGAAAATTCAAGGCTTGACGGTTCATCAGCAGATCGTGCGGGCCGCCCGGCAGGTGGGGCGGCCGATTTTTTCCTCGACGGCGATTATCGTGGTGGCGTTCATTCCGCTCTTTACGATGACGGGCGTGCCGGGGAAGATCTTCGCGCCGATGTCCATCACCTATGGGTTCGCCTTGGTGGGCGCGTTGCTCATGGCCTTTACGCTGGCGCCCGTGCTCTGTTCCTTCCTGCTGAAGGGCACGATCAGCGAAGAGGATACGGTGATCGTGCGGGTGATTCGCCGCGTCTACAATGCCGTTTTGACCTGGGCGCTGGACCATCGCGCGATCGTCGTCGGTTTTTGCGCCGGGCTGTTGGCCGTGACATTTGTGGCGTTGCAGTCGATCGGAGGGGAGTTCATGCCGGCGCTGGAGGAGGGGAACCTCTGGGTGCGCGCCACGATGCCGGTGGATATTTCTTTCGACCAGGCGGCGAAGCTGACGAGCGAGATTCGCAAGCTGTTTCGCGAATCGCCGGAGGTCACGACCATTGTTTCGCAGCTGGGCCGTCCGGACGACGGCACAGATCCAACCAGTTTCTTCAATGCCGAGTTTCTGGCCAATCTCAAGCCGGAAAAGGAATGGCGTCCCGGACTGACAAAAGACGCGCTGATCGAAGAGATCGAGGGCCGGCTGAAAGACATTCCCGGCATCATTTTCAATTTCTCGCAGGTGATTCAGGATAATGTGGAAGAGGCCATGTCGGGGGTGAAGGGGGAGAACTCCATCAAACTCTTCGGCCCCGATCTGAAGACCATGGAGGCGAAGGCCATCGAGATCGAGCATGTGATGCGGAAGGTGCATGGCGTCAAAGATTTGGGGATCTTCCGTCTTGTGGGCCAGCCGAATCTCTTGATCCAGGTCGATCGGGAGGCGAGCGCGCGCTACGGGTTGCAAGTGTCGGACGTGAATGCCGTGGTGCAGGCGGCGGTCGGAGGACAGGCTGTGACCCAGGTCTATGAGGGGGAGCGGTTGTTCGATCTCGTCGTCCGGTTCCTTCCGGAGTTCCGGCAGGACGTCGATGCGATCGGCAATATTCTGGTCAGCACGCCGGACGGGGCCCGTGTCCCCTTGAAGCAGGTGGCCACGATCACGACGCAGACCGGCGCCTTCATCATCTATCGCGAGAACAACGAACGGTATATTCCGATCAAGTTCAGCGTGCGGGACCGCGACCTCCAAAGTACGGTCGAGGAGGCGCAAGCGCTCCTGGCCAAGGAGGTGATCCTTCCTGAACGGTATCGAATGGAATGGGCCGGTCAATATGATCAGCTCAAAGAAGAGCAAAAACGGTTGGCGATCGTCGTGCCGATCAGCTTACTGATCATTTTGTTCCTTTTATACACGACCTTCGATTCGTTCAAAAATGCATTGCTGGTGTTGAGCACCGTGCCCTTTGCCTTGGTGGGAGGGGTCCTCTCCCTTGTCGCCACCCATACGAGTTTCAGTATCTCCGCCGCGGTCGGCGTCATTTCGACGTTGGGGGTGGCGATCCTGGGAGGCGTCTTGCTTATTTCACGGATTGAAGACTTCCGGCGCACGGGGCAGACCCTTCGGGATTCGGTTCGGAAGGGAGCCGACGTGCAGATGCGCCCGATCCTCATGGCGACCTTGGGTGCGGCCATCGGTCTTTTGCCGGCCGCGCTCGCGACCGGCATTGGATCGCAGGCCCAGAAACCGCTGGCTCGTGTCGTGGTGGGGGGGATGTTGACGGCAGCAGTCTTGATTTTAGTGGTCTTGCCGGTGTTTTATGAAATCGTCCATCGGCGCGATGAGCGGAAGAGCAGCGAAGGGGAGAAAAAGTGATGACCGTGCAATTGAGATATGCGGGTGTTTGGGGGATCGTGTTATCGGTGGTGCTGGTTGGCATGGCGCAACCCCTCTGGGCTGAACCGGTCGCGAAGGGATGGATCGTCCCGGTCCAGATGCCCTACGAGATGCCTCCGAAGGGACAGGATCTTCCGGCTGAATCAGTTCCGCAGAATACGAAGCCCCTGACGCCTGAAGAGGTGCAACGGGCGGAGGCCCTGCTGCCCCTGCTCGAAGGCAAGCAAGAGTTCTGGGCGATGGGAGAATTCGTGCATCTGGGCGAGCCTGCCGTGCCGGTCCTGGTCAAGGGCCTGACGATGTCGGGGCCGCGCATTCGATACAATGTCATTGAAACGATTTCGATGTTGAAGGCGGTGTCAGCCGTGCCGGCCCTCGTGGCAGCGGCCAAGGAGCCGAACGAGGTGCCCAGGGTGCGGGAACATGCCTTACGGGTGGCGGTGCGATTGGATGCGGCCAAAGTCGTGGAGGCGATCGAGGTCATGGCCAAGGATCCGAATTCGTCGATCCGGAAAACCGCGGCATTCGAGGCCCGCTATGTGAGAGAAAAGACGGTGGTGCCGGTGCTGGTCGGGATGGTGGCAGACGAGGAACGGTTTGTCGCCCTTTCAGCGCTTCATTCGCTCTGGATCCTGACCAGGCATGAAACGGAGTTTCATGATTGGGAGGCCTCAAGCAAGCAAGACCGCCAAGAATGGGGAGCCGAGTGGTCGGAATGGTGGAACGGCCAAAAAGATAGTTTCGAAATGCCGGATCCCAAGCGGTCAACCCGTTCGCGGTAGCCGCGCGTAATTCAACGTTCGAGGTTCTTGGTTCAAAGTTCCGGAAACCTCGAACCTCGAACCTCGCACTTCGAACCCTCCTCTCTTCGCTCGTCGGCCTCCGCCTTGCGGCTGCGAAAAAACCTGTGTTATATTTTTACGAGCCCGCCGTTCGTTTCATGACTTATTCGAAGGACTATAGGTAAGGTTCATGGCTATCCTTCCGATTGCAAAGCTCGGCAACCCGATTCTCCGCCAGGTGGCGGCGAAGGTGGATCCTCGCGACATTCGCACGAAAGAACTGCAGCGTTTTATCGACGACCTCTTTGAAACCATGCTGGATGAGCCCGGTATCGGGCTCGCTTCGCCCCAAGTCTCCCGTTCGATCCAATTGGTGGTTATGGGGTGCGAGGGCGACGGGGAAGACGGATTTCCCAATACCGTCCTCATCAATCCCAAGATCGTGTTCTATGGGCCGCAGCAGGAAGAAAACTGGGAAGGTTGTCTGAGCGTCGACGGCTTGCGTGGGAAAGTCACGCGCCCCTCCCTGGTGCGAGTCCAGGCGCTGGATCGTCAAGGCAAGTCGGTCGATATCGAAGCGACCGGTCTCTATGCGGTCTGTATCCAGCATGAGATGGATCACCTGATCGGCAAACTGTTCGTGGATCGGATGACCGATATGTCCACGCTCACGCAACTCGCAGAGTTCAGTCGTTATTGGCAAAAAGAATCGACCCCGGTCATTTAACCCGCCGTGAATAGACCGTCCCTGTGAAAATCCTTCTGCGCGTGCTTCAGTACCTCAGTCCCTACCGGTCTATGGTGGCGGGCACCTTCCTCTTTGCCGGCTTGGCGACGGCCTTCGAACTGATTCCCGCGTGGCTCATCAAGGTGTTGATCGACGAGGTGATTCAAGCCCATCGCACCGAGCTGCTGTCGTGGGTGTTCGGCGGGCTGGTGGCGGCCTATCTGCTCCGCAATCTGTGCAGTTCGATGCGCATCAGGATGAACAATTCGCTGGAACAGCAAGTCGTGCACGATCTGCACGTGCAGGTGTTTACGGCCTTGCAGCGGCTCTCGATCAGCTTCTTCGAAAATCGTCCCACCGGCGAAATCATGTCGCGGGTCTTGAACGACACCGAACATATGCAGCGGATTTTCGTCGACGGGTTGGAGCAGACTATTACGGCCAGCCTCACCCTGATTGGGATCATGACGGTGCTTTTCTGGCTCAATTGGAAGCTGGCCCTGTTGGCCTTGCTGCCGATCCCGCTGCTGGTGATCGGGGCTGCCGAGTTTACCAAGCGGGTGCATGGGCATTACCAGGCCATCCGTAAAGGCGCGGCGGAACTCAACGCGCTGTTACAGGACGCCTTGGCTGGCATCCGCGAGACGATGGGGTTCAACCGGCAATCCTACGAGCAGGACCGATTCGGCCAGAAGAGTGACCGGTGCCGCCACGAGACGCTGCAGGCGATGTATCTCTGGTCGTTCTATTCGCCCGGCATGGCGCTGATCGGAAGTTTGGGCGGGGTGCTAGTGCTGTGGTTTGGCGTTGCCGAAGTTCTCCAGCAGCATCTGTCGGTCGGCGAACTCGTGATGTTCGTCTCGTATCTGGCGCTGTTTTATGTGCCGATCAATCAAATTCACTCCGTCAATCACATGCTGCAACATGCCCTGGCGGCCAGCGAGCGCGTGTTCGACATTCTCGATATCGTACCGGACGTGCATGACCGGCCAGGGCTGGCGCCGCCGCCGAACCGGTTGAAGGGCGAAGTGGCCTTTCAGCATGTGCAGTTCCACTATCGGGCGGATGTGCCGATTTTGAAGGATGTCTGTATTGCCGTACAGGCCGGGGAGCGGGTCGCGTTGGTCGGACCGAGCGGGGCGGGGAAGAGTACGACGCTGAAGCTGATCCCGAGATTCTACGATGTGACAGAGGGAGCCATCACGATCGATGGATACGATATCCGTGAGCTGCCATTGGACTTTCTGCGAAGCCAGATCGGCTTAGTGCAGCAGGAGCCGTTTTTGTTTAACGGCACGGTCCGCGAGAATATCCTCTATGGGAACCTGTCGGCGGGACAGGATGCGGTGGAAGCTGCCGCCAAGGCCGCTCGGGCTCATGAATTCATCATGGCCCTTCCGGAGGGCTATGAGACCTGGATCGGGGAGCGGGGCGTCAAGCTGTCAGTCGGGCAGAGACAGCGGGTGTCGATCGCGCGGGTCCTCCTGAAAGATCCTCCCATCGTCCTGTTCGACGAGGCCACCTCGAATATCGATACCGAAACCGAGGTGAAGATCCGGGAAGCCCTCAATGAGCTGACCAGGGGGCGGACGACGATTATCATCGCTCATCGGCTGTCGACGATCCACGATGTGGACCGCATTATTGTCGTGGACCATGGCTGCGTGGTCGAGGACGGGACGCACGAGGCCTTGATCGGGCAAGGCGGAGTCTATTCGCGGCTGTATGACGCCCAGTTCCAGGTTTAACGGCAGGATGCTGAAAAAGCGGGCCGGGATGGCTGGGATGATCCCCGTGCTCGCGCAACGCGCGGTCTTAGAAGCCCCTCGTAGGACGCGCGCAGTTGGGATCATCCCAGCCACCCCTTGTAAATGGTAGTGCGCTGCGGCCTTGCTGACGGTCTTTTTGAGCATCCTGTGAGTGTTTATGCATCGCTTGTTCAATCGTGACGTGTCTGTCGTTGCGGATGGATTGTACTCGTCGGTATACTAAGTTTCACGTGAGGGGGAGAGAGCGATGGTGCTGATTTACGAAAGCGATCCGTTGGACAATGAAGATGCGCGCGGGCGGTTTTATCATGTCTGCCGAGGGCGAATCGATCGGACGGAAATCCAGCTTCCGGCCGGTGAAACGGTCTATGAATGTCCCGTCTGTGAGATCGATCTCGAAGCCGAAGATTTTTGGCTGGCGAGGCAGAAAGGGTCGGTGTAGCTCGCAATGGCTGGAAGTGCAGGCAGGAAAACCGTATCCGTCTCTCGCGGGCTGATGATGCTCTGCGAGACCTGCTACGGAGAAGTGATGGAAGAGAAGTTGACGGACGCCAGGAATTTCGTGGCGGACCATGAAGCGCTGTTCGATACCATTTGTATGGGTTGTACCGATATTAACCGTCCGCTTATCGACGACATGCTCGGCAGTTCTGAGTGAGGCTGTTGAAAAAGCCCGCCAGCTTCGTTCTCGCCTCGAAAGCATCCTCAACGTAGCCAGAGGCTACGCCTCCGGTGCTTCCATCGGCTGCGGCCTCGCTGGACGGGCTTTTTGAACAGCCTCCCTAGCTGTGGATTATTCTAGTCCTACTTGCAGTCTTTCCCATCGAAGTACTTGCAGCTGCTCTCTCCTGATTTCACCTTCCAGGTTTTGATCATCGGCATTTGATCGTTGCTACGCATTTCGACGACGAAGTCTACCAGGCTTGAGACCTGCAACTTCTCCATATGGGGCCGCGCGGCTTCCGGCACATCGATGTAGAAGACCGACCCGAGCGTGGAAATCAGAATGCGGTGGTTCTCGGCATCGACATAAATGACAGGGCTGTAGAAGCTTTTATCTTCGGCTGATGCGGGGAGAACGGTGAGGGCGAGGAGGAAGAAGCTGAAAGCGGCGGCGAGAAGAGTCGTACGCATATCTGGCATGACGAGCGCTCCTTCTGTGAAATCGATCAGGCGGGCATTATCGCATTCATGTATCGAGGAAACAAA
>CAMDPZ010000043.1 GCA_945905765.1 Nitrospira lenta | reverse complement strand
CTGGTGACTGCCGGCTATCGCCAGACTGAGGCGGCGCTGGAACAGACGGCGGCTTTGATTCAGGATCTGACCGTGCCGGCGATTTTCGAAGCGGCTTTCCTGCACGGAGGGGTGCTGATTCGCGCGGACGTGCTGGAGAGGGTGCCGTCTCTGGAGGGGGCGCCTGGCGGATGGCGGCTGATCGAGGTCAAGTCTTCCACCAGGATCAAAGATATTCACCTCGAAGATCTCGCGGTGCAAAGCGAGGTGATTCAAGGGGCGGGCCTGACGCTGGTCTCAGTGGGTCTCATGCATATCAATACCTCGTATCTCTATCGCGAGGGATCCGTCGATCTGACGGAATTATTTTCGATTCAGGATCTGTCCGAAGCGGTGGCGCAACGCAGGGCCGAGGTGCCAGGGCGGTTGGCCGAGATGACCCGCATGTTGCTTCAGGAGCAAGCGCCCGCCATCGAGCCGGACCGGCATTGCCATACGCCCTACGATTGCCCCTTCTGGGACCATTGCACCAAAGACAAGCCGGATCGGTGGATTCATTACTTGCCTGGTGCGAAACAGATCGTCGGTCAGTTGACCGAGCAGGGGGTGACGACGATCGACGAGATTCCTGCCGGCACGAAGCTCTCGCCGGTGCAGCGCCGGGTGAAGGAGAATGTGGAGTGGACCTCCGCGAAGCTCGGCACGATGTTGAAGGCCGTGCAGTATCCGGTGCATCATCTGGATTTCGAAACGGTCATGCTGGCTGTGCCGCGATTTTCTGAGACGAGACCCTATCAGGCCCTTCCGGTCCAATGGTCGAATCATATTGAGCAGGTTACCGGTGAGTTATCTCACGAAGAGTTTTTGCACAAGGATGTGAGTGATCCTCGGAAGGCGCTGGCTGAATCTTTACTGGAATCTCTGGGGGAGAAGGGGAGTATTTGTGTTTACTCTCCCTATGAGCGGTCCGTCCTGGAGCAGCTGGCTGTCGCGATTCCGTCATTGAAGCCGGCGCTGCAGCGCATTATTGCCAGGCTCTGGGATCTCTTCCCGATCATCCGAGACCATTATTATCACCCAGCTTTCGGCGGATCTTATTCGATCAAGTCGGTGTTGCCTGCCATGGTGCCTTCGCTCGCTTATGACGATTTGGCGATCAAAGAGGGAGGCCATGCAGCCAGTCAGTACTATCGCATGGTCTTCGTCGAAACGGATTGGGTCGAGCGGGCGTCGATTGAAGAGGCCCTGTTGCGATATTGCGAGCGGGATACTCTGGCGATGGTCGAACTCAGGAGAGCGTTGCAGGGAAAAGCGCAGAAGCAGGAAGACTGAGATGCTGACCGCCGACCTCAATGAGAAGGCCGGCGGCACGAGCAAGCTGAAATGGAAAATGAGAAAACCGAAGTTGCGGGTTTTATCCGCCGGCCCTGATTAGAAGGCCGGCGGTACGAGCAAGCTCGGTTTGGCGGAGAGGGTGGGGATCGAACCCACGGTCCCGTTGCCAGGACAGCAGTTTTCGAGACTGCCCGATTCGGCCACTCTCGCACCTCTCCGCATGCCGAAAGATCTTGCATAATCACACACTTACCTGTCGCTCTGCAAGTTGTACGACATTCATGGAAATCGGGCTGTTGTGAACCATGTTGTGGAATCTTTCTGCGATGGTCTCAATGGCTTTGGTTTTGTGGCTCGCGCTCAGGTGGCTGTAGCGTTGCACTAAGTCGAGAGAGTGCCAACCCCCCAATTCCTGCACGGCTTTGAGGTCCACGCCTGCCATGACGAGGTTCGAGGCGAACGTATGGCGCAACGTGTGCAGGCTCACGCCCGTTCCAGCGAGGCCCGCGTCTTTACAGGCACGGGTGAAGGGCTTCTCTATCGACTTGTAGGGCTGGCCGTTCGGCTTGCTGAATACATACTCGCTTCGGCTCCGTGCTTTGAGTTGGACCAAGGCTTCGCGGGCGCGGCTGTTGAGGGGAATGTTGCGCGTTTGGCCGTTTTTCGCGTAGGCCGCCTGGACGGTAAGTAGCCCGCGCACCAGATCCACGGAGTCCCACTTGAGCGTCAGGGCCTCCGCACCGATCCGAATGCCGGTATTCGTGCCGATGATGATAAGGCTCCGTAAGGGTTCGCTTGCCGCTGTGAGTAGGCGTACTTCTTCCAAAGAATCCAGATAGCGAAGTCGCCGCTTCGGTTCCTCTAAAAACTTCACCCCCAGGGCCGGATTCTCTCCCTCAAAAAACCCCCAGGTCTTGGCACGGTTGAACAGGCTCTTGAGCATCGCCACTTCTCGGTTCGCCCGTACTCGTGCGCCCGCTTCTGCGCGAAGGCGCTTGTGTCGCTCAATGTCGAACGGGGAAATCTGACTGAGGGCCTTGCCGGAGAAGGACACGGCGAGTCGGTCCAGGGCTTGGCGATACACGCGCACCGTGCGGGGGCGTTTGTTGGTTTCCGTCCACTGGAGGAAGGCGTCTTTGGCCTTGTCGAAAGGGCAGTCCTTGCGTTTCATGCCGATTCCGGCCTCGCCCTTGAGAATGGCCCCGCGCTTGACGCTGGCCAATTCCTTCGCCACGGATCGGGAAATACCCTTTCCCAGTCGCACCGCATGGCGCGTGCCGTTGTGACGGAAATCGAGCCACCAGGTCTTGCCTCTCAGGTAGAGCGCATCGCCTCGTCGTGCCATTAGGCGGCCCTCCTTCCTTTGCGTGGACGCCGAGCGGTCGGTGTGTCCGTTAGTTCGCGCTCTAACACGGCGCGGACATACCCGTTCAGCGTGTAGCCCTGCGCCCGCAAGGCGTCGAGCTTCGCTTTGAGTGGGTCGGGTAGGCTGATCACGATGGTCTTCATAGTTCGCTCTCCTTGTGTATCATGCGAGCAATGCGACAATGCTAGCAAAGTATAGCGTTTCCTAGTGAGGAAGTAAAGTCGTGCTTGCCTCGGTGTGTTCGCTAGTCTATGATCGGCGGCCATGTCGTCCCCTCGTTCCGAACCGTCCAAAGTTCTCTACGTCCGTGGTGTCCCCACGGACCTGGCGAAGAAGCTAAAAGCCGCCGCTGCGTTGGAGGGCCAAAGCCTGCAAGCCTATATGGTCAAGACGCTGCATGCCCATGTAACGGACTTGGAGCGGAAGGGCATTCTGCCGAGAAGCAAATGATGTGTGCTTCATGCCGCATGGTCCATTCACGTGCACTCTCTACCAGGAGGACTCCATGGCTCGACCACTTCTCTCTTTGAATCAGATGGATAACCCATCGAAACGGAGGCCTCAGTGAAGCCAATGGCTTACATACGCGCCCTAATTCGATTCAACGCTACCCCTCATCCAAAGGCAAAATAAATGAACCTCATTAGTAAGTCCCTGCTGACTGGAATTGTCTTGACCTTAGGCATGCTGGGGTGTGCGCAGGCTCCAACGCTGGACTTTGTACCAAGGGAGGTTCGTCCCTCCACAACAAAAATCAACGCTGAAGTCAAATCCATTACAATTTCGATTGCCAGTGAAGACGAACGACTGGGCGAAACCCAAGTTGGTTTTTATGGCAATCAATACGAAACTTCCTTCAAATCGAGCTTCAAGGATGCAATTGAAGAAGCCATCATGAAGTCAGCTATTTTTAATGATATTGCGGACTTAAAGGTCTCTCTTGTGGCAAAGATTTTAAAGTTTCAGTCACCATCAATGGGCGTCAATTTTGATACAGAAATGGTTGTCCGATATGAATTAATAAACCGTAAGGATGGACAACCTATTTTCCATCAAGATGTCACATCAAATGGTTCGATCTCCGGCACATATGCCTTTTTGGGAGCCATTCGTTATACAGAAGCCAGGAATGTGGCAGTTAGAAACAACGTCGCAAACTTCATTGCAGCTCTTTCCGCTTACAAGGCAGCAGACAAAGCTGGCTCTCATACAGAAGGGGCATTGGGAACTGGAAGCCCCTCCTCGAATTAGAGCAAACATTCACGGCATATGAATTCTCGGCCTAATCCTTCGTTCAAGCAGGCCTGACTGCGCCGGGTCGCTTAACATGTTTCATTAGCGGAGGACGATGGATGACTTGGTCGCCGAACTGCACTGGATACAACGAACAACGGGGTCTGTGGGCTGGTCCGCAGCCGGTACCGCCGTGGGAGTAGCGACAGTTGAGACGATCCCGCTCGTCACACTTACCGAACCATCTGTTACAGGCTCTCTCTTC
Organism: Nitrospira lenta; assembly: GCA_945905765.1. Taxonomy (GTDB): domain Bacteria; phylum Nitrospirota; class Nitrospiria; order Nitrospirales; family Nitrospiraceae; genus Palsa-1315. The sequence continues at coordinate 14,508 of CAMDPZ010000043.1, read as the reverse complement.
TCACCTGCCACGTCTTCCGGCTCCCTCGTGGCCCCTGCTTGGCCCACGACCAGATTTCCAATATGGCCCCTGCGCTCGTCCACAACGTGATAAAGCCTGCCGCCTCCAGCTTCGTCCGCCGTGCAGCATGGTTGCTGCCGGTTGTGGCTTGCACGACCAGCACCGGCTCGCCCGCTTTCAACGCCAACACATCGGCCCCGAACAGGTCTTGCCGGATTTTGGCGAACGGGTTCCACTTCTCGACGACTTTGGCGTAATAGCCGAGCGCTTTTAAATGCTGGAGGCTGCGTTGCGTGGGACTCATACGGATCAACTCCTGAATAGTAAGCGGGCGTCCCTGCGACCGTCATGATGCTGCCGTGTAAGGCAGTGGGGGGCCGGTCACAAGGTTGTGGGCCACGGTGCCGCCCAGCACCGCGAGGATTCCCCCCCCGTTTCTTAAAGCCAGCCGTCTTTGGTAAACATCTGCCGCCGGAACGTCACGGAGCCCGTTCGGTTCGATTCGTCGAGCAATTCGATAAAGGGATGCGACGGGGCTCGTCCGCCTAGTCGGGTCGTCTGTTCATCGTAGACCCGAATCTCCTCGGCGATTTCTTTCGCCACGTCTAGCCGCTTGAACAATTCCTGCATGAGTCCACGACGTGCCGCAACTCGTGCCTGGTCGAGCAATTGGGTCTCCGCCTCCAGCACCGTTTGAGCCTGGCGCTCCGTATTCTTGAGGACGATGTCCGCTTCCCAGTAGACTTGTCTCGCTTGGGGCAGTGCGGCCCGTGCGCGGATCACCGCGATCTCATCTCGAACGCACACGGCACTCGATGCCGATGTGGTTTCGGGAGCGACGGTCTGTTCGAGTCCGTTCAATGCGTTCAACGCTTCGGTCTGAGCCGCGCGGGCCTGCATGAGTTCGGCCTTCACCGCTTGCACCTTTGGGCGGTCCTGTACCGCTTTCGCGGCGTTATCGACTACGGCGTCCTTGTCCTTCAGCAATCCCAACATGACCATCCTCCTTGGTTAATCGACGCGCCCTGTGAGTGCATTCATGGCCTCGCGCGCAGCCTGCCCAGCCATCTCGCGCATGCCTGCCCGTGTCCCTGCCACAATGGCGGGGACCATGCTCACAATAATTCTGTCCACGTCGCGTGGGTCAATATCAATCTCTTCGCCGTTGATTGCCGCCCAATCAATTGAGCGGTTCATTTTCCCTGAAGCGATAGCGGAAATTTTCAACGCCGACATGTTGATACTGGCCCAGTCAATTGGATGGTCCGTCTTGCGGGCGGAGCAATTGATCGCGTCCCAATCCACTTCCTGCTCTCCGTCGTCACGCTGAGCATCCCAGAGCCCTAGCGATTTCAACGCACGCACGGCAGTGGGATTGGCAGGGACACTGCACAGACTTATTTCAAGCAGTTCCCATACTTGATGATCTTCCCCGCCGAATTCGTTCCGCACCGATTGCTTCGGAATAAAGCCGATGGACGCGGCCCGCACAATGCCTTGCTCCCAGGCGTTCTTGACGCGATCAGCGAAGGGATCATTCTCCAACCACTTCCACTGCATGCGGATACCCGCCTGGCGGTCGGTCGAGAGCTGGACGACTGACCCGATTGGAATGTCTGATCGCGAGTGTCCCCAACATAAAACCGGATTGTTAAGAAAGTTTTTGAAGTTTCCGCCTTCGGGGAGTACGCGGTCGTTGTCACGATCCACCGCCGCCGTCGAGACGGTCATCGACGGAAGCGTCCCGTGGGTGACTAACTTAGTCGCGCTGACGGTCGTGAATGCGTGCTTGCTCATGGTGTCGCTCATCTCATCCTCCCTTGTTTGACAATCATCTGTTCGAGGAACCGTGGCTGCGGAGGTCCGCTGCTCACGAGCTTTGGTGTCTTTTTCGACTTCGGCTTCGGTTTCTTTTTCATCGATCCTCCTTGGTTAATCCGGGAACCCGTAGTACCCATCCTTCATACACGCGACCATGATCGCCTGTGCGCTTTCTTCTCGCCGTCGTACATATTCACGTTGATTTTCTTCCTCGATTTCGGCGGTGGTCAGGGGCCTCTCGTTGCCGCCGAGTAATTCCAGGGGTGGTAACTGGCAATGATCGAGTGCGGCCACGCATGCCATCGACAACGCCACAATTGCGTCGATCTTCCGACTGGCCTTTTCCTTCGCGATCCTGAAGCCGCGCGGCGTTTCAATCGCGACGGTATTCATCGCCTGTTGACGCAGCTCCTCATCCTCGAAGAGCACGAGATTCTTGCCTTTTAATAAGTCGTACATCGTTTGGGCCATGCGTGTGGTGTTGGCAACGGTTTGCGGAAATTCCTCGATAGGCAGTCCCGCCGTCTTCAACGTTTGGATCGACCGTGCCGCCTGCCAAGGGTCAACAAGAATGAGTCGGACGGCATTCTGCTCGTGAGTCTCGCGTAAGTAGGCCTCGACCGTTTCTTCCAGGTTCAACGGCTCACTTTTGGTCGGTTTCCATAGGCGATAGCCCGCGAGGACGAGCTGATTGCCCCGCCGCCGCACCCGCACGACCGCCGCGTTGTCACTTTTTAGGCCAATATCGACGGCGACGAATTCGTCTTCGTGCTTCGAGGGCAGCAGGGGTCGATGGCCAGGATCTACGCACTCGTCCCACAAGTCCGGTGTGATGAACGTCGATTCATTCGAGATCCATGTATTTTCATGGAGGCGGGCGAAGGTGGACGGGCGAAGAATCTGCCGCTGGCTCGCGTAATACGCTGCCGTCTGCCACGGCTGGCGCGGGGTGTGCGACCAGAACATTGTGAGATCGCCGTTGCGGTAGAGTTCCAGCTCATTGTCGATCCGCTCACCGGCCAGCCCGCGTTTGTAGAGCCGCTCCAGCAAAGCCGATTCACCGGTCCAGCCTGCATACGTGACGATCAATACCCAGGCGTTCGGCTCGGTTGGCGGCGGCGTGAGTTCTTCAAACAACCGCTCCGCGCGTTCAAGGGAGAAGCCCCAGATTTCGTCGTAGACGACCAAAGACTGACGGCCTCCGGCTGCGCCTTTGTAATCGGATGAGATCGCCGTGATGGTGGTTCCATTTGAGAGCGCGATGCTCTCAGCCAAGACTTTGGCCGACACGGCAAGGTCGGGATTGTGGGCGAGGAGTTGCGCAATGGTTTTGAAGACACGTCCCACCGATTGCTCAAGGTCGTTCGCGACGATATTGATCTCGGTGTACGGGGTGATGAAGGCCCACCAGAGCGTCAATGCACCAGCAAGAAAGGTTTTGCCGGACTTCTTCATTTCGCCCCACAGGAAAATGCGTAGCAGTAACCGCCCGTCCTCGTCCCACTGCATCGCCCGTTCCAGCACGCGCCGCTGGTGGGGGCTGAGCTGGAACGAACGGCCTTTCTCGTCCCGTTTCACGTACCGGTCAATGAAGCCGACTGGATCGTGGATTAGTAGGTCACTCGCCATCGGCCTGCCTCTCCGCCTGGATCTGCTTCGCGAGATCTTGGATCGGTTTCGCTCTACGTCCGAGGCCGAGTGTTTGTAAGCTGGCCCGTTCGATGCTCAGGAATTTCGCCAGCTCCTTAGAGCCTGGGGAGAGGTCCCACGAGCCGTTCTCTTTTTGAATAAATCCAGAGCGGGCGGCTTCGGCAAGAATCAACATGGATGCCCCTCGTGAAATCTGAGCAATCTCAATCAGCCGGGCCTCTGCTTCACTCAATCCTGGTTTATCGCTAGCCAACCCGCTGGCGTAGCCTTCGAGGGTCGGCAATATCCACTTGTCCTCTGGCCGTAGCGCCCGCCGCTTCCAAAACGACCGCCACGGATGCCGAGATGCGTTGAGATTGCCAACCGGCCCACTTCGACCTTTCAGCCCAGCCATACGAACCTCTTACGAACGATTGACGAACGAGTCACAACGCAATTCACAACACACACAGATGAGTCGCTGTAACTTATTGAAAACATAAGTGAAGTAAGGCCTGTCTGATAGTTCGATAGACTATTGCCCCTGAGATTCATCCCTGGCCCCCTTCGCCGTCATAGCCATGCTCCCGCGTGGTCCAGGCCGCACCATCGAGCGTTGTCACCCCTCGAATGATTGCTAGCGGTAGCCGCTGCCCATCCGTCAGGTGAACGGTCCACCCGTTCCCATCCCATCGGCATTCCTCCACCGTCCCGCGTTCTCGGTCGTCGCAGCCACCCGCCAACCGTCCAGCACGGTCCCGATAGACCACGAGCCAGCCTGGTTGCAGGGGGTCCGTAGGGGGATCGAGTGGGAGGTCGAGCACTTCGACCTTGCCGGGGAATTGGGCCATGATCCGTTGCCCTTGGTGAGGGGTCACCGCAAAGCAGGCCCCCGTCTCCAGGCGGACTCCTCGCCCGTCAAATTTGAGCGCGAGTGGTTCCAGACAGCGAAGCGTCATGCTGGCCCCACGTCAAAAAAACCGTCCTCGTCGGTGGTTGGTGGGACACTGGCCCTCGTCAGGTCATTCAGTCCATTCAGCTCATTCCCTATCTTTATTGCTTTTACTCTCTCTTCTTTAGTTGTCTCTCTCTCAAGACTTATCTGGGGGGAAAGGCCTGAATGAGCTGAATGAGCTGATTCTTGACTGGCCCTGGAGGGTGTTTGTAGGGCAAACGCGAGCCCTAGGAAGACATCCTTCATTTCGCTACCCATTTTCCGTTGCCCGTCTTTGACGGTCGGTCTGAGCCGCCGGACGGCAGCACAGAAGGCTTTGGGCGACATCAACGGACGGCCTGCCGCGTCAGAGGTTGCGTTGTACGCAATACCCAAATCCTTTCGTGATGCCATCCCATCCGGGCTCAACACGGTGAACCGATCCAACCAGGCCGCGAGGGGGTCGGTCATTTCCCGAAATTCCATCAGCGCTGCCTGAGTACTTTCGCTTTGGGTGAAGCCGCCGCGTTGGACCATGCCCGTCAGCACCGAAAGCGCCCGATTGAGGACTCCAGACAGCTCGCCAGGTGTTGTCATTCGCGCGGCAAGGTTGGGTATTCTCTCGCGTGGGTCCAGCACGGCATCGAATGGGATCACATGCCAGCGCCGAAAGAAGGCGTGAGTCGCGTCATCGCTGCTTGGATAGTGATTGGTCGAAAATATCAGCCTGGCAAACGGACTGAACTCGAATGAGCCTTGAAATTTACGTTCTGCGGTCATCCTGTCGCCGCCGGTCAGCGCCTTGAATGTCGAAGTCCCCGCCAAGGCATCACTCGGCAGATCCGCGCAGACGTTCGCGAGCTTGCCCAGCAGTCGCACCACGGCGAATTTGTCGGCTTCGAGCCGTTGCAAGGCGAGGGTTGAAACATTCTCGCGGCCTAAGAATGCACCAACGGCGTCCAGTTGCACTGATTTACCGTTCAGGCCTGAACCAACCAGCAGCACCGCTGTTTGATCGCCGATCTCGCCGCGCATCGCAGACGCCACGATTTCAAACGGCATGGTTTGGCAGTCAGACGGCAACACCCTCGCCGTAAACGATTCCCAGAGTGGACATATCGCCGATGGATCGAACGCAACGGGTAATTGCACTGGCGACAAATGGCCTGGCGAGTGAGGGGACAGCACACCGGTCGGTATGTCGAACAAGCCGTTCGTGAGGTTCATCACGTTCAATGGTGGGCGCTCCCAGAGGTCCGGCGCATCCACGCGCAAATACTCCGCGACTTCCCGCGCTCGGTGACTCGACCATCGCGCTGTATCGCCATTCTGTTCGAGTAGTCGCTTGACCTGGCGGGCGATGCGTTCCTCGCCGTGCGGTCGATAGCATCCTCCCGTGAATACATAGAGGAGGCCGCCCGCATCTTTAGCGAAGTGATCGGTTCGGAGAATTTCATCGGCGAGTTCTTTGACGAGGCCTTTGTCGCCGCCGTCACGTTGACGCTTTGCCCATTTCTGGTGCCAGGCGGATAACGATTTAAAGCGGGGATCATCAAGCCGGTAGCGTTTGCATTCGGCAAACGTCTGGCGCTGGAAGGCTCCGAGCTGTGCGAGGAAATCATCGAGTCCAATTTTCATCGCGCCACCTCCGGCAGTTCGACAAATGAGACCACCGCGCCGCGCTCTTTGAGGTCCATCGCCAGCGCAAAAAATCCGGCGAGAATATCGCGCTCTTTCTCTGGTCGCCACGCATCCGAGTCCGGCACCAATTCCACCGTGCGCCCCGGCCAGATAATTTGATCGAGCCCCGGCAGCACCAGTCGTTCGCCGCTGTCGAGTTTCGCCCGCCAATTCCAGACGCCCGCAATGCCGAGGCACGGCAGACCGAACTGGCAGGCTGCGAGGGCTTTTTTCTCACCTTCGGTAATTAGCAGGGTTTGTGTCGGATCACTCGCAAGGCTTTGCCAGGCTACAAGCGGCGGGAAATACGGTTGCGGGTCGGAGCCTTTCGGCTGCCAATACTTCGGCTTGTCGCCGGGCTCGCCGTCATAGAATAATTTCCAGCGTTGAAAGTCTGACGGGCTTCCGTCTAGTGCGTAGTAGGGAAATGTGAGCGCATGCACCACGCCAGGGATGGGACAGGCCTCAAGGCCTGCGGGTCGGACACTCTGTAGGCCGCAGCGGGCAATGGTCTCGTCGCTCAGGCCACTTCTTCGTAGGTCCGCGAGAGCATCAGGATGCAAAGCTGCGGTCGTCATGCGGCCCCCTTATATATTGTTCTGTTTTCTAAATTGACGCGGGCCTCACTGACCGAGCAGCCGTCGAGATTCTCGACGAAGCTCTCCAGCTCATGGCGAAGAAACACGAGACGGCCACCGAGTCTTTTGAAAGGAATGGTGCGTCGTGCGATCCGGGCGCGAATGCCTTTTGGCGTGGTGCCCAATAAGGCCGCCGCTGTCGCCACGTCGAGGAGGTCGCCAGAAAATGATCGTGTCATTTGGCAGCGCCCTCAGCCGAAAGGCCCGCCTCATTGGCCCGTCCAGCGCTTATCTGGAATCGGGCCAATGAGGCCTCGATACGGGCGGCAATACCTGCGGGCATTGGAATACGGCCAAGCAGCATCTGCCCCAATGGGCCGGGGTGGACGCCGACGGTTGCGGCGACGATATATAGTGGGATGTTGCTCTCGGCGATTTTGCCACGCAGTTGGAGAGCACGTGAGGCAGCGGTCTCAGCATTCAGCATACTTTGCACTGTATGCCGGTGTGGGCCTAATGAAAATAATGCAGCGTATGAGAAATGTTTTTACTGGAAAGATTTCTCAGGCGGTATCAAAAGCCGAGCAATTTTCGCAGGTGGGTTTCATCTCGACTCGGGACGCGAGCGGCTTTGAGCATCTTATGGGCTAGGCTCCGCCATTTTTCTAGTGGGGGACGCCCCCGCTTGGGGAGGCGGACGGACGAGACTGATATTGCCAGATAGGGAAGTAGCGCGAGGAAATCCTTGCTGGACTGCTGGGCTCTCTTGGTCAGATTTGGAGGGGCAGGAAATGTTGGCTGTTTCAGGAGGCGCTGAAAGTCTCCGTGCTTATGCTTAAGTTGTTTCCATAGGAGAACTTGTTTCTCCATGACTTCCCGGGCCTCATTCCTCGCTTGGGCGCGCAAGCGCTCGTACAGCGCGGCGCTGCATGCCTGGTGACAGGCCGTAAACACGAGGTCAAGCTGGCACTTCGGCTTCGCGTAGAGGCTATCAAGGAGGGTGTCAAGTTTCCTCCGCTTCTCATTATCCACTCCACACATGCTCCGCAGGAGCCGATGGAACGACTCTCGTAGCTCACGGGGAACTTGTTGCTCCTGGGCCGTGTCTTCGATGCTGAGGACTCGACGTTGATACGCACCTCTGTGTGTACGGTTCATGCGCTCCTCCCTTAGAGCATCCCTAAGAAAAAATGCGTGGGACAGCGCCGCAGGGAACGGCGTGTTCAAGGTCGGAGATCAGGCCGACCTCTAGCCCACGACTGACCCTATATAGCCTTTGCCGGAAAAAGTAAGCGCACTGCGCTCATTCGTCCTTGAGTAATTCCCTAATGTGGTCATGTAGCGCCTGGATTGTCTCGGCCATGTGCTCTAATTCTTCGGTGCTGAGAGTGATGCTTGGCTTGTTGAGTTGCTCTCGGATGAAGGAAATCTTATCACATAGAGTCACTGGCACATCGCCGATGGCTACGGCTGCAATTTCATAGCACGCTGCTTCTACTCGTTGCTCAAGGGGCAGATCAGAAGGCTTGAGATGCTCCACAGCTAAAGTAAGTTTTTCGAGAACCCAGAACCAGTGTTGTTCCGGCCCGAAGTTTAGAGTGAAACGGATTGGCGTATCGTCAGCCATCAGCGGTGTCCTCGTGCAAAAAAACGTTGTGAACAGCGTTGTGAAATGGACGGGGAAATCAGGGGAAACATGGGGAAAGCTGAGTCGCCAACTAGGCGCGGTTTCGCTAGGTCTGGAGCGGGATTTGTGCTAGTTTGTTGAGGTTTTGTGCACACGGGCGAAATAGTTTTCGAGACTGCCCGATTCGGCCACTCTCGCACCTCTCCGCATGGTAGAACTCGTCGAACGTCAGGGTAGGATTGGGACTGTGTCGTGTGCGTGGTCGACAGTGAGGCGAGCTTATCGCGCCGGGAGTATTTTTTCAATCGATTTCCTGTCTGAATCAGGCGGAGGGATCGGTTGAGGTTGCAATATATGATAGACGCTGGTTTACCTGAAGCCTTGCCGCTGTCCTTTCATCCGGTTGACGCAGTTCTGGATGTTCAAGGGGAAGATCTCTGCCGATTGGACGCAACGACTATTACCGTCTGGGGCGTGACCCTCGATGGACCTCAGGCCTGTCAGGACCGATGCCGGAGCTTTCTTTCCGATGAAGAGAGCGCACGAGCCAATCGATTCATCCGGGATGAAGACCGGCGACGGTACATCGTTGCGCATGGTTGCCTTCGAGTATTGTTGGGCCATTACCTGAACGTTGAGCCAGGTGCCGTGACGTTGCAACTAGGTCCTGCCGGCAAGCCAGTGCTCTGTCGCACGACGCATGGGGGTGATCTCTCGTTCAACCTTTCTCATGCCCATGGCTTGGCGCTCATTGCCATCGCCCAGGGCCGAGAGGTGGGAATCGATCTGGAGCGAATCCGTCCGGATGTCGAGGTGGAGAAACTCTCCCATCGGTACTTTGCGCCCCTAGAGCAGGCCATGATCATGGAATCGGCTCAGGAACAGCGCCCGGCGCGGTTTTTTCGCTATTGGGTCGCGAAGGAGGCTGTGCTCAAGGCGCAGGGCGTCGGGCTCCGGTCGCTGAGCCAGTGCGAGGTTCTTTTGGCAGCGGATGGAGCAGAAGCAGAGGTGCTGGCTCCGGCTGACTCCCTCCGCCGGGACAGTTGGACGATTCGTTTTCTCTCGTGCGGGGATGGTTGGGATGGGGCTGTGGCGGCGCAGGGGAAGGACTGGACCGCGCGCGGCGGCTTGGTGCGATAGGACGGGCCTATTGCGGAGGAGAGAGCTTTGTCGTCGTCGGCGCTTCGCGCAGCTCTCTGAAGAATTTCTGTAAGAGGGCCTGACTCTCCTGTTCAAGCACCCCGCCGGTCACGGAAACCCTGTGGTTCAGCTTCGGCTCTGATGATAAATCGAACACCGATCCGCAGGCGCCGGCTTTCGGGTCCCATGCCCCAAAGACGATTCGAGGAATCCTCGCCAGGATAATTGCCCCGATGCACATGGTGCAGGGTTCGAGCGTCACGTAGAGGGTCGTGTCGAGCAACCGCCAGCTGCCCAATGCGGTTGCGGCAGCGCGGATGGCGATGGTTTCCGCATGGGCTGTGGGGTCCTGCCAGAGTTCTCGATAATTGTGCGTCTGGACCAGAATCCTGTCTCCCTGCACCACCAACGCCGCAATCGGCACTTCACCGAGCTTCGTTGCGCGCGCCGCTTCCTCCAGCGCAATCCGCATGAAGGCCTGATCCTGCTCATCTGATGGCATGGTGACCGCCTTTTGCAATGCTTGCCGGGCTCGACGACTTGGTCCATTCAAATTGGTACCGCAGCTGCAAGGCAGTGTACCGCTGCACCAACCCCTCTCGATCCAACGGCATGTCGCGTTCATGGATTAGGGCGATTTCCATATCCTGATAACGAACCGCGAATCCCATGACCAGGTCGAATTCACTGGGCTGGAGGATATTGGAGGCGCTCCGGTCCGTGAAGAAGTTGCCGTCCACGAAGAGGACCACACGGTTACGGTAGAGGTCGAGATCGGCATGCGCCACATACCGGAACAATGCGCGGCCGCTGTTGTCCGGGCGGGCAAAGTAGGTCTGGTTGTGAAAGAGCCAGCCACCTCCCGCATAGACCGTGAGGTTCTGTTCAGGGAACGCCGAGCGCCACCAGCTGAGGCTGCGGGCATCGGCAGGCCGGTAGGTCACGAGTGTGTCGGCATAGGCCTGTATCAGGCCGTTTCGATCCATGGGGGCGTCCCGTTCATATTGCAGCCGCCAGCCCCAGTTCTGGATGGCGCCGGTGAAGGCGTAAACGGAGTCCCATTCCGAGAGGCTGATCCAGCCGGCCTTCCGGTCTGAAAAGACGTTCTGGTCTGTGTAGAACTGCAGATACTCCTTATAAATATCCGTTTCAAGATGGATCATGTGGCGGAGACCGACCAGGCCGCTATTGTCCGGTCGTGCCGCAAAGCTGGGGTTGTGCATGAAGGCGCCGGTGAGGAGATAGCCATGGAGCCAGTGCTCTTCGCTTTGGTCATGGGCCCCTTCCATCTCCGGTAGCGGACGTCCGTACTTTTCCAGCGCCCAGAGCTCAGGCGGATGGCCCAGGCCGAATCCCCAGAGTAGAGATGCAATTGTCAGAAGGCGTAGCGTTCGCATGGCGTTTGGTGTCGGTTCGACAAGTCCTTTACGTTCTTCGAATGGATGAACCCTGTCGGGAGGTTGTAACGGGCGGGCGAAGCGAGGTCAAGCGTTGTCTGTGGCGCGAGCTAGGATCGGCTTAGCAGATAGGCTGGTCCTGTCGGTTGCGGACGACCGCCTGCCGGTTCCAGACTGACGGAAAAAGTTTTGGCGCCGGTGAAGTTCGCCACCTTCTTGACCAGGAGATGGGCCGTGTCGCCGCGATCCATATGAAAGGTTCCGATGCTGACCGGTTTGCCGTGGCTGGCCCAGAGTTGGTAGGTCTTGCCGGATGGCGATTCAGGCAGGTTCACGGCATAGAACCAGATCTTGTGGGTGAGGGGATCGTAGAGGAGAAATGCCGAGGCTCGTTTCGCCAGGTCCGATCCGGCCAGGGAGAAGGCCAGGATATCGGGCCGCCGAAGGAGCGAGGCCAATTCGTCTTGTGGAGTCCGTCCGGCCCTCGAGAGGTTTTTCTGATTCAACTGCAGGCGAGCTTCCTTCAGTTGCGCATCACGCCGGGCCAGCTGGTTTTTGGCTTCCGCCGCTTCGCTCGTTCGTTCCTGCACTTCGCTGCGTAGTTCGGCGAGCGCCTTCGCTTGCTTCTCGCTCTCGCTCTGTACAGAGGCCAGGGTGGTGGACTGTTCCTGGAGCGAGGATTCGAGTTGCTGGATTTTCGAGGTGTCCTCGGCTCGTTGCGCCTCAAAGTTCCAGGTGAGATATCCGATGAGCCCTACGGTCAGGATCGTGACCAGTGCAATTGCCCAGGGTAGGGAAAGCGATCTGGCAGGGGAGATGGGAGGAAACAGATGGTTCACCCAGTCGCCTGGCTCAAGGCTCGACCGGACCGGTCTCTTCTTGAGGTTGTCCTCATGGGCTGTCCTGGGACTCTGTGCGGTGATGGGTCTGGCTTTGGGCTCGGGGGGAGGATCGGTTTGGCCAAGCTCTGGCTGGAGGCTGGCGGCACCGGACTGATAGGCTTTCAGCGCCTGATGACAGGAGGCGCAGCCGGAGAGTAAATGGGCGTCCAGCGCCTGTCGCTTGGTCTGTTCCAGCGTGCCTGCGGCGTAGAGGGGAACGGCGCTCTCGAGTTCTTCATGCGTCATGGTCGTTCATCCCTCGTCGGTCGGTCTTTCATCGTAGGAGTATATATAACATCCTCCGGACAAAACGGGCAAAAGGATCTGCGTTTCCGGTTTGGAACAGGCCTGATTCAAATTGATGTGATGGGCTTGTTGCACGGCCTCATCTCTGGGTCTGACAGTAGCGAGCAATGATGGTGGCCGCTTCTGTTGCTCCGGTTGGAGCAGGCTGCCGCGAAGGCGCTGGTGAGGCCAAGGCTTGTTGGAGAGCTGGCTCCCACCGACCTTGGGTAAAGTCGTCGAGCGAGAGTTCGATGCCCCGTCCGTAGCGCTGGAGATAATCGACCAGCGGCGCTTCGTCGGCGAAGTTATAGCGGCGGACATAGACCACCGGCTGTTGCAGCGTGACGGCCTCGACGATGGTGCTGTAGCCTGGCTTCGTCATGATGATGTCCACAGAGGCCAGCAGGGTCTTCACGGAGAAGGGCAGCGTCTCGGTTGAATGGATGAAGGAATAGCCGGATGGGACCGGGCCGGTGAAAAGAAAACGATAGGGACGCAGCTGTTGGATCTGTTCAAAGGGCAGGGAGGCCAGGGGAATGCCGCCGAACCCGACCAGGACGGTTCGTTCGTCTGGCGCCAGGTCGAGGGCCGAGGCCAGTTTTTCTCGTGCCGGGGAGGCGGGGCTGGCGATCGGTCCGATATCGAGACTGTTGGCGAAGGCATCGAGGATCGGAGCAGGGGTGATGCGCAGGGCGAGGGAGGTTTTGGCATAGGCCTTACGGATGCATCGCAGCAACTGCTGCTGTGATGCATGTGAGGTCTGAGAATATTCGTTGAGTACGAGGTCCCAGGTCAGGTTTGCCAAGGCGACGGTCTGTATTCCTGCGCGGGAGCCTGCTTCAATGGCGAGGTAGGGGATGTCTGCGAGGATCAGGGCTGGCCCTGCCTTCTTCATGGCTGCTACTTCAGTCGCGACTCGCTCGTTCCAGCTGTCGTGAAAACGGTGATGGGCCGCCCAGGTTTCCGGTACGTCGATTTTGAGGGGGCCGTCCTGGATGCAGCCGATATCTTGCTGCATTGGCTGCAGGTCCCAGGGGATCGTCAGGCTGTTGCGGAAGAAGGAGGCTGGAACCGTCGTGCGGAGGATCGCGGTGACATCTGGCACGAGGGAGCCCAATGCATTGAGCACCGGCACGACTTGCGCGGCATGGCCGTAGCCATGGCCGGAGATGGCGCACCAAATTAACGGCATCTTCTGAAGAAGGGGAAAGTTATAAGTGGAAAATTAAAAATGAAGGTGCCAACGTGCAAGAAGTTTTTGACCTGTGTTTTTGAATTTTTAACTTTTCATTGGGCTCAGCTGTTTGAGTAATCCGATTCGAGCGGCGCGATGTTGTATTGCAGTTCGAGGTCGAACTCGTCGATCAATTCGTTGGCGGTGGCGGCGCCGAGATCAGAGCGGACTTCATTGATTACCAGATCGATAGCCATTCCGGCCTGGGCTCCATATTTGGCCATGGCCGATTCAATGCGCTCTCTGGCGACTTCAATCTTCATGGGGACTCCTTTCTCTGTGACGATCCGGTTCGTTATCCCAAGGTCCGCAGCAAGGCTTCCATCTCAGGGACGAGGTCCACGCCTCCGTTGGATCGTCCGGAACGAGCGGCGTCGATGCCGGCTCGCAGGACGGGCTTCGCTTCGTCCTTTCGACCCAACGAGGCTAAGGCGCGCCCGAGGCCCAGGTGCGAGGCGACGTGGGTCGGGTCCAGTTGGGTGGCGACGAGGAGATGTTCGACGGCCTCTTCCAGATTGCCCTTTTCCTGAATCAGTTTATTCCCGAGTCCGTAACGGCCGAGAAAGCCCTTCGGGTTTTTGGTAACCATCTGTCTGAACGAATCAAGATCCACGTTGGCCTCCTCGTGACTGTGCCTCGCATGTTACCACTGGAGGGAAGGCGAGAGCCAGGCCTCCGGGCAACTGTGAGGGCGGAGGAGAACTATCTGGAGGGTCAAGGGGGAGATTGGCGGATCTGGTCTAACGCCGCCAGATCGCGGCTCAGCTCAGGGAGGTTGTAATGGGTGGCGAGGAAGAGGACTCGTTCGAGACAACGGATGGCCGAGACACGATCGGCAACACGGCCATAGACGTCGGCTAGCAGGCGCAGGACCGCTGCTTCGCCAGGGGCGTTTCCAAGCTTGATGAAATGTTCGGATGCGTTATTGCAACATTTTTCCGCTGGTCGCAGGTCTCCGGCATCCAGACAGGCTTTGCCCATCTGACTATAGGTGAGCGCCAGCCCCTCTTCATTGCCGACGATGCGATGGGCATCGAGGGCGCGGGTGAAGTAGCTTGTGGCCGCTTCCCATTCGCTCCGGCGAGCCTCCTCCATCCCGAGATTGTGGTAGAGGATGCCGAGCGCCCGGTGATCGTTCAGGGGGGTGAGGAGATCGAGGGCCTCGAGGTAGTAGGGACGCGCCTTCTCCGGTGTGCCGGCTCCGACGTAGAGGTTGCCGAGGTTCACGAGGGTATGGGCGATGGCCTGTTGATTCCGTTCCGTGCGCTGAATCGTGAGGACTTCTCGGTAGCAGGCTTCCGC
>CAMDPZ010000042.1 GCA_945905765.1 Nitrospira lenta | reverse complement strand
AGCGAAAAGGGTTTCCGGAGGAGCTACGGGCTATCGAATTGCCATCTCCCTCGTCGATCCTGGATTGTCATCGCTGCGGTTAGATGTTCGATGAAAGCGCGGCGTGGAATTTCTTCCGCTCCTAAGCGCATTACATGGGGCGAGGCTTGTTGGCAGTCGAAGATTTGGAACCCCCAGGTCTGGAGCTGGCGGATGAGCGAGACCAGCGCCACCTTCGAGGCATCGGTTGCTCTGGAGAACATCGACTCGCCGAAGAAGGCTCCGCTGATTGCGACTCCGTAGAGCCCGCCGACCAGGTTTCCTTCCTGCCAGGTTTCAATGGAATGGGCATGGCCGAGCTCATGGAGCCTCGTATAGGCCTCGATCATTTCTGGAGTGATCCAGGTCCCTCCTTCCGGATACTGAGGCCTCGGCCCGGCGCATTGGATCATTACTTCCTGAAAGCAGGTATCGAGGGTGACGGTGAAATGGCCGCGGCGAATCGTCTTGTCTAAACTGCGCGGGACGTGGAGTTTGTCAGGGAAGAGTACGGCTCGCGGGTCTGGAGACCACCAGAGGATAGGCTGGTCTTCTTCGTACCAAGGGAAGATGCCGTGGCGGTAGGCTTCGAGCAACCGTTCCGGCCGCAGGTCGCCTCCGACGGCAAGTAAGCCTTCGGGCGATGCCGCATCGACGGGCGGAAAACGTAGGTCCGATGAATTTGTGCTGAGCCTGACCATGGCCGAGCAAGGTACGTGAAGCGACGCGAAAAGGCTACGGTCTTAGCACGATGCGAAATAATTCTGGTTATACACAAAGCGCCGATGGGATTTTCCGTGGGCGTCGATGCAAAGTAGTCGCAGGATGCTCAAAAAGGCTGTCCAGCAAGGCCGCAGCGAGTGAAGACCGGAGGCGTACCCTCTGGGGTACGTTGAGGATCTGAACGATGCGAGAACGACGCTGGCTGACTTTTTCAGCATCCTGCTAGAGCGAGGTTTTCAGCCTTTTTTGTCTTCCGCCTGAGCCAAGATCGGCTGAAATATCGGATCGGCGTCCAGGACCATCTTGAGCTGCTCGGCCCCGATGAAGTATTGCCAGATGTCCGGTGTTTGTCCGGGAATTTCGGCAAACCATTTTTTCGCTTCTGTCAGCCGCGCCAAGATCTCGCGATTGTTCCGGTCCGGAGTGAAGAGCAGGCTGTAGGCCTTGGTATATTCGGCCATGAATTTATCGAGCGGCAAATCGGCCAGCGCGAGGGCCTCGTCGGCATCCTGATAGGCGGTCCGAACATCGGAGTCGTCGAAGACTCGGTTCCAGGCGACTTTGTTCACGCGGGCCCAGGCCAGTTGGAGCAGGGCTTCGGCTCTACCGGCTCGGCGATCGGGCGAGATGGCTTTGACCAGGGCCTGGCTCGTTTCGATCGAAGCTTCTTGATCGTTGTTCCAGCGCAAGGCCGCGCCTAACCGGAATTGGTTATCCAGCTGTTCCGGATGGATCGCCGCCAAGGCCTGCATTGCCGAGATCATGCGGTAGAGGTAATCGGCGGTCGTCGGTTTGTCGAACCCGCCCATCTCCATTCCCAGCGACAGGTCGATGCGCGTCGATTGGGCGTAGATGTTCCAGAAATGTTCGTTCACCACCAGAGCCAGAGCCGGATCTTTCACGATCAGTTTGTGGAAGGGGATGGCTTCGCGCAGGACGACGGCATAGAGGTGCCGGCTCAACACCATGAGGGCTTCGGTCTGATGGGGGTCGATGATGAGGACGCGATTCAACATGGCGACGCGGTCGCGCAGTTCAGGAAAGGTGGCGGCGCGGGCGGCGGCGGCGGTCAGGAGGCCAGGGACATCCGTCGGTCCCCACCAGACCAGCGAGTCGGGGAGGACGCGGCTCGCTTCCGTGACAAAGGGAATCTTTTCCCTGATGCCGCTGCCAGCGACGGCGCCGCTGGTGACGGGAAGGTTCACGACTGCCGTATCGTTGGCGAAGCCCTGTTTCTTCAGTCCGGAGAGGACGACCCATTGGAGCGTGATTTCTTTGAGCGCGCGCCTGGTCCGCTTAATCGTATTGGTCCATTTGACGGAGCCGGCTGCGTAGGTCAAAGGCGCAGTCAGGGGATCCTGGTAGATGATCGTCAGTTTGACCAGGGTAGTCGGCACCGCCACGAGCGGGCCGTTCGGTTTGAGACGGAATGAGGCGGAGGGAAGCTGCGTGCTTCCGGCAATGTGGATATGGAATCCGGTTCCCGGCGGAGTCTGACCCAGCGAGTCGGCCACGAAGGCCGAGGCGGGATAGCGGTTCAGCTCTTCACTGAAAAAGACCAGGGCGCCGTTACTGGGCCACAAGACCTCCATTCCCACATCGCTTCGGACGAGGGTGGGGGCATGGGCCGCTTGCACGCGCTGCCAGCAGGAGTCGTAGTGGCTATCGAGGTCTGCGGAGTTGCTCTTGCCGCTGGCGGCCAGGGGATATTGGCAGGCGAAGTCGAGCCGGCCGACGGCTGTTTTGTCTCCTGCCCCCATCGCTTCGGCATAGCGTTGCGCCGTCGTTTCCGCTGAGGTGGCAACATGTTTTGATTTTTTCTGAGCGGCTGATGCCGGCGACACGTCGATCAGGGTCGTCGCGGCAACCATCGACAGGGTTCCGGAAAGAAACAGGATTGTGAACCAGCCTCGGTGGAGAATTTGTAGGCGTCTCATGTCGTACAGGCTCCTAAGATGAAGGACGGGACGAAGCCGGTACTGTACCACGCTGCTTTGAGGATCTGAAAGAGGCCAGCATAGGCGGGACGCGAAGGACGGATCGGGCAGGAGCAGATTCCCGGTTATTCGACGACAATCACGGCGCGCATGTCATGGCCTGGCATGTCGCATCGGTAGGGGAACGTTCCGGCGCCGGCCGGCGTGAACTGAATCTCCGCCAGTCCGTCAGGCGGGATGATGACCCTGGTGAGCCCGTCGGGACCGAATTCCGGAGCTCCATTGCCGCCCACGTTGAGATTGACTCCTAGGAAGAGTTCTTTGGCCACCACGGCATGGAGCTCCGTATCGTGATTACGGAATCGCAGCGCGGTCTTACGTCCGGCATGGAGGATAACGCGGTTTGGGATGAACGTCCGTCCATGGATCTCGACGGTGACCGATTCCACGTCAAGGTCGCTGGACAGCGCAGCAGCAGGAACCGTCAGCAGCCAGGCCAGGCCTATGAGCCAGGCTGTTCCTCTCACTTGGCGGTGGCCTTCTTGAGGATGGCGCGGCGCAGGGCAACTCGGTCGGCCGGTTTCAACGGGGGGACCGGGCGGTGCCGGCAGAGGATGACGGTTTGTTGGAGGGAGAGGATGAAGACCTCGCAATTCGGACAATCTCCGAGATGGCTGCGTATTTCCTGACAAATGTCGGAGGGGAGTTCTCCGTCGATATAGGCAGAGAGTTGCCGAAGAAGCTTCAGGCAATGGCCTGGCCCTGCTTTATGGCGCGAGGATGGTTTGGTCTGTTTCTTGTTTGGCGTCGCGGCCTTTTTCTTAGTCAT
The DNA here is from genome assembly GCA_945905765.1 of Nitrospira lenta. Classification (GTDB taxonomy): domain Bacteria; phylum Nitrospirota; class Nitrospiria; order Nitrospirales; family Nitrospiraceae; genus Palsa-1315. The sequence goes on along the minus strand of CAMDPZ010000042.1, from coordinate 15,559 downwards.
GAGCGCAAGCCCCCCGACTTGTGGTCATTCTCATCGATGATGCCGCGGGCGCTGAGCTCCCGCCGGACGAAGAGGCGCGCTCGGTGCAGCCGCGATTTCACGGCCCGTTCATTGAGGCCCATGATCGTGCCGACTTCCTTGGCGCTGACCCCTTCCATGTCGCGCAGGATCAGGACCATGCGATATTTTTTCGGCAGTTTGTCGATCGCCTGGTCGAGGGCCTGCCGGAGTTCCTTGTTCTGCAGCGCCTCTTCGGGACTGAGTCCCTCCGTCGGGATCTGGAGGCGAAACTCTCCTTCCGAGGTGGGCACAAATTCGTCGAGCGAGAGTTCGTGCTCCGGCTCTCCCTTTCGCTTGCGCCGCATCCGCATGCAGGCGCGCGACGCAATGGTGTAGAGCCAGGTCGAGATCCGCGCGTCCCCGCGAAAATTCTTGAGCCCCCGGTAGGCATTGAGAAAGGTCTCCTGGACGAGATCTTTCGCCGCCTCCGTTTCTCCGCAGAGGCGATGGGCGTAACGGTAAATCAGATCGACATGGTCTCGATAGAGCCTATCAAATTCGTCGGGCCCTTGTGCAGGGAGAGGTTGGGAGCGGTTTTTGAGGGCCGTGGCCATGGCTCAGTGGATCGCTGGGGCGCCGGGTCGTACAGTCGGCGTCTTCGTTGAGGGGATCGTGATGGTCACCTGCTCATGATCGATGCGCACGGTCAACGGCTGTCCCACCTTTATCGGAGGAATTCCGATCTTTGTATTGAGCATGACCAAGCCGATGGAGGTGCGGAGCAGGACGAAATTGGATTTGAGTTTGGCGACGGTTCCCGACAGGAAGAGCTGCACGTCGGCGCCGGCTTGCGGGATTTGGCTGACTTGCAGATCGAATTGCAGATCGTGCACCCCGCGGATGGTGTTCGTGTCGTCGACTTCGACGGTCAGCGGATCTCCCTCCTCGTAGTCCCTGAGTCGTTCTTCCGCCGCGCCGACATGGACGATCTGGTCGCCGTCCGGTCCCCACCAGAGCAGGGTATTCGGATCCTCGGTCCCGGACGTCAGGGGTCCGCTGAGATAGCGGTGGACCAGCGATCCGTCGGTCCTCTTGCGGATCTCGACGATCGTATGCTGTCCATGGACCCACAGGCGCACTTCGTGCGAGGCTTTGATATCTTTCAATGTCGTTTTGGAGCTGAGGGACAAGAGGCCGATCGGGGTTCTGAGAAAAACGATCCCGGTTTTGGTTCGCCAGACCGATCCCCGTAACCGGATGGAGGGGTCAGCTTGATTCTGGGCGAGGATTGCAGGGCTTTCGATGACCGGGGGGGCTGGTATTGTGGCGGTGGCCGGCAACTCCGCCGCCGAAACGGGGCTTACGAGGAGGAACGCGAGGGCTGTAGCGCGAGTAATCACCTTGTGCGAATAACATGATGCCTCGGGGGAGTCAAGGTGAAAGCCCTGATTCCCGATGCTACCGGTGCGGCGCTTATGAATTGGTTTGCGTGTCGCCGTCGGGCGGTTGATCCGGCGATTCTGGAGGCGAGGCGCGCAGGGGGGCAAGGGTCAGGATGACTCGAAACTCCTGGTTGGTGGAGTTCATCACACCGAACCCTCTGAGCAGAAGCGGTGGCGTCACCATATGGCAGGTGCGGCGCATTTCGAACTCTTCCCAGCTTTGGGTTTCGACGCGAGGTTGAAGCTGCGCCAGCACGTCATGGCAAAACTCTGTGAGGATGGGCGGGATCGGTTCGGATGCGAGCCCATGGTACTCACCGAATAGCGCGATCAATTTCCGCGCCGGTCCATTCATATGCAGCATGCGGGCGGAGGAGGAGAATACGATCATGCCAGAGTCGGGCAATGGCGGGGACGCAGAGGCTCCGTAGAGAGGTGCCTCTTCCGGTCCTGAGTCGCCATCCTGTGGAGAGTTGTCCTGGCTTTGCGAAGATGATCGTGGCACGCGCATCCTTTCTGGAAATGCCTCAATACGGTGCAAGAGTCGAACCCCTGGCGGGGGGTAGGAAGCGTGACCATCCTGCGAGGACCGATCACAACGTGCCGTCTTAACCAGGATGGCGCACCAAGAGGGTGCGAGGGTGGCGGAAATTGGCCAGTTATTTCTTGCGGACGAGCAAGCGAATCGGGGTGCCCTCGAACCCATATTCCTCGCGGATCTGGTTTTCGAGAAAGCGGAGATAGCTGGGGGTGATATTGTCAGGGTGCCCGACAAACAATGCAAAGACCGGTGGCTGGATCGCGACCTGGGTCATAAAGGCCGATTTGGTAATCTTCGTCGGTTTGCCCTTCCGCACCGGCAGGGGATGGGTGGTCAGGATTTCCTGCAGGAACTTGTTCAACGCGCCGGTCGGGATTCGTTTGGAAAACGCCGCGTAGACCCGATCGATAGTCGGAAAGAGCTGGCCCAGCGAATCGGGGTGCGATGCGGAGGCGAAGAGGACCGGCGCCCAGGTCAGGAAGGGAAAGCGCCGTTTGAGTTCCAGTTCGACTTCCTGGCGCGCCTCGTGGTCGCCCTCACGGAGGTCCCATTTATTGACGATGAGGAAGCAGGCCCGGCCTTGCTTAATGATGACGCCGGCGATTTTGGTGTCCTGCTCGGTCACGCCTTCCGTGGCGTCGAGCAGCAAGATTCCCAGATCGGACCGGCCGATGGCCAGGTGCGATCGGACGACGCTATAGCCTTCAATGCCCCGGTCGATCTTTCCGCGCCGCCTGATGCCGGCCGTATCCGTGAAGAGATAGGTCCGTCCCTTATGGAGGGCGAGCGAATCGATGGAATCTCTGGTGGTGCCAGGCACATCGCTGACCACCACGCGGTCTTCTCCGAGCACGGCATTGACCAGCGTGGATTTGCCGACATTCGGCCGTCCCACGACGGCGATGCGGGGGATCGTCGATTTCTCAGGGTTCTCATCCGGGACCGGGAGGAGCGGGTAGATTGCGTCCAGGAGGTCGGACACGCCGATCCCATGTTCCGCAGAGATCGGATAGAGCGTCTCTGTGCCCAACTGATAGAAATCCGCCACGAGCGGTTCGACTTTGGGCGTGTCGATCTTATTGATCACCACGAACAGGGGTTTCGTCGTGCCGCGCAAGAGACGGACGACGGCATGGTCCGGGGTCGTGAGGCCGGTCCGGCCGTCCATCAACAGGATCAAAATGTCCGCTTCGGCAATGGCGAGCTCCGACTGCCGCTTGATGAGGATCAACATGCTTTCCGAAGCGGTCGGGTCCAGGCCCCCTGTATCGACCAGGCGGTAGGGACGATTCCGATAGGTGGCGTCGGCGTAGTTGCGATCCCGCGTGACACCGGGGACGTCGTCCACGATGGCCGTGCGTTTGCCGAGCATGCGATTGAAGAGCGTCGACTTGCCGACGTTGGGGCGACCGATGATGGCCACAATAGGCGGGTGAGCCGCCGTCGTGTGCAGCAGTGTTGGTGCCGGTACCGTTTCTTCCGGTACGGCCTCTTCGACAGGGATGTTTTTGGGTTTTTTAGTGCGTGGCATAGAAAAGTATAGTCCGACCGTAACATAAGATTTTTGGCAAACACAACCATCGTCAGGTACACTCATCTGAAATGACGCCGTTTTACTTGAATTGGGACGAAATCGACGATGTCTTGCTCGACATGGATGGCACCCTGCTGGACCGCCATTTCGACAACTTCTTCTTCGAAGAGGAGCTGCCGCGGCGCTATGCTGTGCTGCATGGGCTGACCCACGAGGGGTCCCGCGATCGATTGATGGCCATGTACCGGTCGGTCGAGGGGGAGCTGGCTTGGACCGATTTGGACTATTGGACCGAGCGGGTGGGGATCGATGTGGTGGCCCTGCATAAGGAGCTGGACCATCTGGTGGGGTTCTTGCCGAGCACGGAAACGTTCCTCCGTGATCTCAAGATTCTGGGGCGGCGGGTCACGATCTTGACGAACGCTCATCAAGCTGGTGTGGACGTGAAGATCGCCAAGACCGGCCTCGACCGGCATGTGGACCGCATCGTGACGGCCTCTGAGGTGGGCTATTTGAAAATGCGGCCTGCCTATTGGCCTGCCTGTCAGCAGTTGGTGGGTTTCAACCCTGAGCGAGCGTTGTTTATCGACGACGACGAAGGTTGTCTGGCTGCCGCCAAGCAGTTCGGCATCGCGCATTTGGTTCATAGCGCGAAGTCCAGCTCTCAGCTGCCGCCGGTTCCCTCCGCCTCCTTTCGATCGGTCGAAAACCTATCGACCCTCATGAAGAGGCCTCTGCCGCAAGGCTGACGCAGTCGACGGCACAGCCGCTCCCCGGTACATTTCTCCGCCCAGTCGCGGGACGCTCCGCATCTGGAATCGATCCAGCTGCCGGATCGTGAGCCCTGCCTGTTCGATCAGTTGATCGATCTTCCGGTTCAGGTTGCAGCCACAGCCGATCACTCGCTGGAGTGGGTTCAATCGATCCTGCCAGGCCGCAATCCTTGCCTCCTCGCTCCTGCCATGTTCCAGAAAGAGAAATGTTCCATCCGGCTTCAGGACCCGACGGACTTCCCGGAGCGCCTGCATCGGATCGGGAATGGTGCAGAGGGTCCAGGTGCTTACGACGCAGTCGAAGGTTTGATCGTCGAAGGGGAGCGTTTCCGCGCTGATGCGAGAAATTTCGATAGGGAACGGTACGGTCTCGCTTCGCGCCGCGAGACGATCGGGCAGCAAGGGGAAGGGATCCACTGCGCATAGCCGTGAAACAATGTTGGGATAATGTGGCAGATTCAGTCCGGTTCCCAGGCCGATCTCCAGCACCTGGCCCCCTGCTGCTTGCAACAGTTCAATCCGGAGTTGCTGAAACTCTGCCCCGCTCATGACGTGGTCCATGAGCCGGGGAAATATGTGGCGGCTGTAGAGTCCCATCAGAAGCCGCAGTATAGCAAACCGAGCGTTCCGATGGGCGTAGCGAATCTTGTGACCCCCAGGGGTCTGTGCTAGAGTCCTTCCTCTTTTTCTATCTATCTGCGATATAGCACGGTATGAGCAAAACCTACGATCATCATGCCCTGGAAGTGAAGTGGCAGGCCTATTGGGAGGAGCACCGGACCTTCCGGGTGGCCGACGACAGGACCAAGCCAAAATTCTACTGTCTGGACATGTTTCCCTATCCCTCAGGATCTGGCCTCCACGTCGGCCACCTCGAAGGCTATACGGCCACGGACATCGTCTCCCGCTACAAGCGTATGAGGGGCTTCAATGTACTCCATCCGATGGGGTGGGACGCGTTTGGGCTCCCGGCCGAACAGTATGCGGTGAAGACCGGCATTCATCCGGTCGTCACGACAGCCCAGAACATTGCCACGTTCAAACGCCAGATGAAACGCGTCGGGCTGTCCTATGACTGGGAACGGGAGGTCAGCACGATCGACCCGGACTATTATCGCTGGACTCAGTGGATCTTTTTGAAACTGTTCGAGCGGGGGCTGGCCTACGTGGCGGAGGTGCCGGTGAACTGGTGTCCCGCCTTGGGGACGGTGCTGGCCAATGAAGAAATTATCGATGGAAAGAGCGAGGTCGGCGGGTTCGATGTGGTGCGGAAGCCGATGCGCCAATGGGTTCTGAAGATTACGGCCTATGCCGACCGGCTTCTCGAAGATTTGAAGCTGGTCGAATGGCCGCCCAGCACTTTGGAGATGCAGAAGAACTGGATCGGCCGATCGGTCGGAGCGGAAGTCGAATTCGATTTGGCCGGCTGCCCCGGCACAGTCCGGATCTTTACGACGAGGCCCGATACCCTGTTCGGCGCGACGTATATGGTGTTGTCTCCGGAGCATCCGCTCGTGGAGGTCGTCACGACGGCTGACCGTCGTGCAGATGTCACAGCCTATCGCGAGGCGGCTGCCAGAAAGAGCGATCTCCAACGGCAGGAACTCGACAAGGAGAAGACCGGGGTCTTCACCGGGGGCTATGCGGTGAATCCGGTGAACGGTGAGCGGCTGCCTATTTGGATTGCCGACTATGTCTTGATGGGCTATGGGACCGGGGCCATTATGGCTGTGCCGGCGCATGACGAGCGAGATTGGGCCTTTGCAAAGACCTACGACTTGCCGATCCGTGAAGTGATCGCGGGAGGCCAGGTCGAGCAGGAAGCGTTTGTTTCGTCCGACAAGGGCACGGTCGTCAATTCCACCACGCCGGATAAAAGCTTTTCGATCGATGGGCTAACGCCTGGGGATGCGATTCCGAAAATCACCGCCCATTTAGAATCGCAGGGCAAGGGCCGTAAGGCCGTGAACTATAAGTTGCGGGACTGGCTCTTTGCGCGTCAGCGTTATTGGGGCGAGCCCTTTCCCATTGTGTGGGTGGATGGCCAGGCCCTTCCGATTCCAGAAGAGCAGCTGCCGTTGATTTTGCCGGAGACCGATAATTTTAAACCCTCCGGGAGCGGCGAAAGCCCGCTGGCGAATCTCACAGACTGGCTGACGACGACTGACCCTGTCAGCGGGGCGCCGGCGCGCCGCGAGACCAACACGATGCCTCAGTGGGCCGGCTCCTGTTGGTACTATCTGCGGTTTATCGATCCGAAGAATCAGCAGCAGCTCGTCGATCCGGAATTGGAGCGCTATTGGATGCCGGTGGACCTCTACATCGGCGGCAGCGAACATGCTGTGCTGCATCTGCTCTACGCGCGGTTTTGGCACAAAGTTCTGTACGATATCGGGGCGGTCAGCACGCCGGAGCCGTTTAAAAAGCTGGTGCATCAGGGGATTGTGCTGGGGGAAGACAATCAGAAGATGTCGAAGTCCCGCGGCAACGTCGTCAATCCCGACGAGATTATGGACCAGTTCGGGGCCGATGCGGTGCGGCTCTATGAAATGTTCATGGGCCCGCTGGAGGCCGTGAAGCCCTGGAGCACGAGAGGCGTGGAAGGGGTCACGCGGTTTCTCGAACGGTCTTGGCGGCTGATGGCGACCGACGAAGGCCATCTGTCGAATGCCGTGGTGGGGACCGTTCCCACGCTCGAACAGCAGCGGTTGCTCCACCAGACGATCAAGAAAGTGACCGAGGATATCGAAGGGTTGCGGTTCAATACTGCGATCGCCCAGATGATGGTCTTTACGAACGAGATGACGAAGACCGAGCAGCGTTCACGAGCGCTGCTCGAACCATTTGTCCTGCTGCTGGCCCCCTTCGCGCCTCATTTGGCGGAAGAATTGTGGGTGGTGCTAGGGCACAAGCCGAGCGTGTCTCAGCAGCCCTGGCCGATCTTCGATCCGGCCATGACCGTGAGCGACCGGTTGACCATTCCGATCCAGGTGAACGGAAAATTGCGCGCCAAGCTTGAGGTGGGAACCGACGCCACCCGCGAGCAGGTCGAGGGGCTGGCTCGTGTGCAGGTCGCGGAGTGGCTGCAGGGGCAGGAGCCGAAGAAGATCGTGTATGTCGAGAAAAAGCTGATGAACTTCGTCGTATGAATGGCGCCGTGGTTGGCGAGAAAGGCGAGATATGCGAGACCCATTGAAAACTAGAGGCGCGCGTGCCTGTTTCGTTTTCCCTGCCAGTCTTGTACTGCTCGCGACGCTCGCCGGCTGCGGCTATCAGTTCCGTGTAGAGGGAGCCGGGCCCACCATCGGGAGCGCAGCGGCGCCTGCGTCTACGGTCCCGCCGCCGAGGTTGGTGGTGAGGACCTTGGAGAATAAGAGTTTCGAGCCCAACCTGGAGGCTCGCTTCACCAACTATCTGCGTCACGAGTTTTCCTCCGGCAGCGGGGCGCAGGTCGTGCCGGATACTGAGGCGGCCGATCTTGTATTGTCCGGGCAAATTCTCTCGGTCGGCATTCCATCGCTCAGTTTCAGCATGACCACCACTCTCGAAAGCCGCGCCGAGGTGACGGTGTCGGTCAAGGTGGAGGAGACCAGGACGAAACGTGTCGTGTGGACGCAAACGGCGAAGGGCTCCTCGGAGTTCTATGTCACGCCGGATTTGCAGTTTAACCGCGTCCTGCAGAACCGGGCCGTGGAGCAGGCAGGCCGTTTCATCGCGGAAGATCTGGCTTCCCGCTTTTTGCTCCAGTTAGAGTCGGGGCAGCTGGAAAAGCCGGTCGCGAAGCCTGCGGCGGACACTACGGATACAACCGTTAAATAAATCGGATCTCATCATGGCTTCATCTATCTCTCCTGCACAACTTACCGCGCAACTTGCGCAAGGCACGGTCGCGCCTCTGTACCTAGTTGCGGGCGAGGAGGACTTATTGCGCGATATGGCTCTGGCTGCGCTAAAAACTTCGTTGTTGGGCGAGGGCGAAAGCGACTTTAATTGCGATCTGTTTTATGGCGATGACGTGAGCGGGTCGGAGATCGTTACCTGCGCCTCGGAAGTGGCGGTGTTTGCCCCCAGACGGGTGGTGGTGGTGAAAGCGGCTGATAAACTGCCGGCCAAGGAATGTGAGGCGATCCTTTCCTATTTGAAAGATCCGAACGATTCCACGACCGTGATCTTTGTCGCGTCGAAACTGGACGGGCGGCTGAAATTCACTCAGGCGCTCACGAAGTCCGCAGTGACGGTCGATTGTGCGCCCCTCAGGGAGGTGCAATGGCTTCCTTGGCTCAGGCAGGATGCGGAGCGGGTCGGGATCCGGCTCAACGACGAAGCCATTGAGCTGCTGAAAGAGGCCTGCGGCGGTTCGCTCTATTCGGTCCGGCGTGAGTTGGAAAAGTTGGCGGCCTATGTGTCGCCTGGGCTGTCTGTCACTGCCGCCGACGTGGCCACATTGCGGGGGACAGAGCCGGGCGCCTCGGTGTTCGATTTGACCTTGGCAATCGGGGCGAGAAATCGAGGACGGGTGCTGGCGATTCTGGCCAGGAACCTGGAAGCGGGGGAGGCGCCGTTGCGAATCCTCGGATCGCTGGCCTGGCAATATCGGAGACTCTGGAAGGTCAAGGAAATCGCACGGCAGGGAGGCCGCGAGGGGGAAGCAGCCAGGACCTTGCGGATGGACCCGGCCAAAGTGCGTTCGTTCCTCGATCAGTTTCCCGATGCCCATCTGCAGGAGGCGCTGGGGCTGCTCTTGGACGCTGATGCCAAACTGAAGGGTGGAAGCGGGGGGCGTCCCGCGAGAATTCTTGAGGGGCTGTTGTTGCGGTTGTGCGATCGCGGGCAGGCTCAGGCACGTCCACCCTCACCAAGTCGAGGCGCCGAGGCGCCGCAACCGGTGAGAGCGAGAACGATTTCGAACGTGCGAACGATTAGCGTGAGGCAGACAAGGAGTTGACGTGGAGCGTGAGGCGAGCTACCCGGCGCGAGGCCGTGTTGGGCTTCATCACACCCTTCGTCACTGCTTTGCTGAGGGCCGATGTGGCGAGACGCAAGGACACGGTCGCATCCTCAACCTTCTTCTCGGCCACGGCTGCCTGGACTTTCTTGACGAGAGTCTTGAGGGCGCCCAGCGTCGCACGGTTACGGTCATGCCGCTTCACGGACTGGCGGGCTCGGCGAATCGTCGATTTATGTACAACCGGCATAGTAAACTCCTATAGTAGAAAAGAAGCGCACTTGTACCATGCGGCTCTATGAAGCGTCAAGGTAAGCTATTGTGCCGCCATTCTTGAAAAGGACAAGCCTGTGTCTACCATCATTGCCCGTGACCGCCTAATTTTAGCCCTCGACGTGCCCACCAGCGACGAAGCCGACCGGCTACTCGATCGAGTAGGGGAGCAGGTCGTGTTTGTGAAGGTCGGACTCGAACTTTACACCGCCGCCGGGCCGGAGATGGTCCAACGGTTGATTGCGCGAGGCAAACGGGTGTTTTTGGACCTGAAGTTCCTCGACATCGAAGAAACCGTTCGCCGGGCGACGGCGCTGGTTGCGTCGATGGGCGTGGAGTTTTTGACGATTCATGCAAACCGGAAAGCGCTGGCCGCAGCCGTTCAAGGTCGCGGGACGTCCTCGCTGAAATTGCTGGCTGTGACGGTCTTGACCAATTTCGACAGCAACGACCTCCGTGAGATGGGCATTCAACGGAGCGTGCAGGACCTGGTTGCGGCCCGAGCCCTCTTGGCCTCAGAAGTCGGCTGCGACGGGGTCGTGGCCTCAGGCGAAGAGCCGGGGATCCTCCGTCCCAAGGTCGGTCCTCGCTTTCTCATCGTGACGCCAGGCGTGCGCCCGGCCGGCAAGGGGGTCGATGACCATGCCAGGGCGACCACGCCGACCCAGGCGATTTCGGCCGGGGCCGACTATTTGGTGATCGGCCGGCCCATCAGAGACGCCTCGGACCCGGCTGCCGCCGCTGCCGCCATTCTTGCAGAAATGCAGGCGGCTTTTGACGCACGGGGCTGAAGGGCCGGACAGCGAGTTGCGGGTCTCCTGCTCCCTTTGCTAGAATCCCCCTTCTGCCATCGAGATCCGTTTCTCTGTCTCCTTCGTATGGTGGGTGTAGCTCAGTTGGTTAGAGCGCCGGATTGTGGATCCGGAGGTCGCGGGTTCGAAACCCGTCACTCACCCCATACATTTTTCTCATTATGATCAGTCTTCTTCGCGGCGCTTTTTTCTGTTTTAGAACTTCCTCTCAACAAAGGGGCCAATAACCTGTTCCTGAACGCCTGACATCGATTCGATTTGTCTCGCGTATCATTGCAACTGCTTTTGAGCGCGCCGATTCTTGTTTTTAATAACTTACGTCACATATTGTCGGGCTTCTCACGACCGATCAGTTGATTTCACCAAAGACAGCACCCACTCTATGCCTGGAGTTGAGAGTCGTTATATGAAGCGGTGGGATCTGACCGGCCTCGTCTTCTTCGCTGTGAGCCTCTTCTCTCTCTGGTTCGTGGCTCTGAGCTGGGCCGAATCAGCAGAGCAGGCGAGCCTGTTGCGTATTGAGCACAGCGACATCCAGGGCGCGAAACGTACGCGATCAGATGCCATTCTCGACCTCCTGCCCCGGCCGCTCCCTGCCGACTATACGCAGGCAGAGATTCAGGAGTTCGAGCGCCGCGTCCGCAATCTCAGTCTCTTCGACCGTGTGACGGTCGCGGTGCGGGACCAGACGCTGGCGATCGAGGTTCAGGAGAAATTCACCCTCTCTCCGATCCTCAATTTCACGAGCGGCAGCAGCCCGCAAGATCTCAACGCCACAGGCGGCCTTGTGGAATACAACATCGATGGGGGCGCGACGGCGCTGGGAGCCCTGTTCAACTACAGTCAGCGCGGACCGAACGTCGAGGTCTGGCTTTCGCAGCATGCCTACAGTCCCACTCGTTGGGCCAAGGAAATCAAGGGCGCCTATAACAACAGCGGGATTCGATTTGCCGAGTCGTCGACGATCTGGGATCGTCGCCGTATGGGGGGCGAGTTCGAGCTCAAGGCACCTTTTGGGTACGGCTCACCTCTCCGGTTCGAATTCGTGGCGAAAGTGTATCGAGAAGAGATTCAAGATGTGAAAGGCATCCGTCCACCCAATGGAACCTATATCGGTCTGATCCCGGAGTTGACCTGGGATCAGTACCATTGGCACGACCTCGTGCCGAAGGGCTATCGCGTGTCGGTTGAGCTGCGCCCCGGGTACTTTCTGGGGCCGAACCAGAATCGCCACGAAGGGCGCATCAAGTATCTGCAGGGGATCCCACTCGGTGACATGACGGTGTTGATGATTAATGCCACGGCGGAAGCGGTGAACGCGGGGAACGCTAACCATAGTCTGCTCCTGGGGAGCCAAGTCGGCATTCGCGGGTTGTCGGACAATCTCCTCCGGAACCATGCACAGACTTACGCCAACGTGGAGTTGCGCCATGCCATCCAGTTCGCTCCACGCTGGGCGGTGCAGTTCGTCGGGTTCTCAGACTTCGGCGCGTATCAGACGTTCACAGAAGACGGGAAGGTGAAAAGTTGGCGCGGAGCGGTGAACGTCGGTGGAGGCGCTCGACTCGTGCCGACCTTTCTTTCTAACACGCTCCTGCGAGTGGATTACGCCCGCCTGATGGAACCGATCCCCAACACGCTGGTGCAAGTGGGAATCACGCAATATTTCTAGTTCGTCCACTCCTGGCATGGAAGCAGACCTTTCTGGATGCCGGGCACAAAGCCGCCGCTGCTCCGCCAAGTCCGCTCTAGCGGCTGCTTGACTCTGCTGGTGGCATTCCACAGAATCCTCTGCGAAGTGAACGGACACCCGTTCTTGAAATTTCATACGTGAGGGAGAGACAAAAAGATGAAAAGCGAGATCTTGTATCCAGGGGCCTTTCCGATGGTGCGAGTGGAATTGACGGCGGGCGAACATATCAAGGCTGAGTCAGGCGCGATGGTGGCCTGCTCCCCGACCATCGATATCGAAAGCAAGATGGAAGGAGGCTTTCTCGGCGCCTTGTCGCGAAAGTTCCTGACGGGAGAAAAATTTTTCTTTCAGACCCTGCGAGCCAGTCGGGGGCCGGGCGAAGCGTTATTGGCCCCGACGGTGCCAGGCGAAATCGTTATCCTGGAACTCGATGGTGTGAACGAGTACATGGTCCAAAAAGACGGTTTCCTGGCTGGCGCCGACGGAATCGTCATCGAAAGCAAAATGCAGAGCCTGAGCCGTGGACTGTTGAGTGGAGAGGGTTTCTTTATCTTGAAGATGAGCGGAAAAGGAACACTCGTGCTGAACAGCTTCGGGGCCATTCACAAGATCGAGTTGAAGCCGGATCAGGAATATATCGTGGACAACAGCCACCTGGTGGCCTGGTCCTCCACGACGTCCTATAACATCGAAAAAGCTACCTCCGGCTGGATTGCCAGTGTGACCTCAGGCGAAGGATTTGTCTGCCGGTTCCGTGGGCCGGGACTTGTGTACATTCAAAGTAGGAATCCTGGCAGTTTCGGAGCGTGGATCAGACAATTCATTCCCGTCAGCGAGTAACCGCTGCTGAAAATGGCCCCCAACTTCGTTCTCGCCTCGCAGGAAATCCTCAACGTACCGCCAGAGTACGCTTCCGATTTCTGCTCGTCGGCAGCCTCGTTCGCGGTCATTTTGGGCAGCCGTTACTTGGAAACGAACATGGAGAGCGGGGTAGTGGGGCTAAGGGGATAGAGGATTAGACGCATGAGTGATAAAGTACAGACAGCGTTACCGCGTTATTCCTCCACCTCGGATATCCCGCTATGAGTTCCAACGCCCTTTGTTTCGGTCATAACCATCCAGCCAGCGGGGCGCCGTGTTTTGTGCAGGTGGATGCGGCAGGGCTGACGATCATTTTTGAATCCACGGGGGGCGGTGGCGATCGAGAGGTTGTGCCGTTTGCTGCGCTCAGCGTGTCGGCAGGTGGACTTGATCATGACCATCTGGTGGTGAAATGGACTGGCGTGCAAGGGGAGCAGACTCTGTATCTCAAAGACCAGGACGCGATTCGAGCCTTTCGCCAAACGGCTCCCGACGATCTGAGCCTTCATTTTGCTCAGGCTGCCGAGTTGGTGCGTCAGGTGCGTCAACGTCGCCGACTCGTGTGGGGCCTGGCCCTGGGGATGTTCCTCTCGACAGTGCTGGGTCTCTGGTTCGGCTCAGATCTGCTGGTTCAGATTGCCGTGAGCCGGATTCCGGTGGAGTGGGAACAAAAACTGGGGGAGTCGGCCTATCGGGACTTTCTGGCTCAGCAGGAAGTGATCAAAGAGGGGCCGGCGGTGGCCGCGCTAGGAGAAATGACGCAACGGCTGACCGAGCAGATTCCGAACAATCCCTACAAATTTGAAATAACAGTGGTGAAGAGTGACGTCATCAATGCGTTCGCGCTGCCAGGCGGGCATGTGGTGGTGTTCACCGGGCTCATGAAAAAAGCCGACAGCGGCGAAGAAGTGGCGGGTGTGATGAGCCACGAACTCAACCATGTGCTGCGGCGGCATGGGCTTGAACGGATCGTGAAAAGTCTCGGGTTGCTGACGGTGGTGACCATTGTGCTGGGCGATCAACAGGGCCTCGTCGGGATGATGAAACAGCTCAGCGTCGAACTGCTCACGCTGAAGTTCGGACGGGAGCAGGAGACCGAGGCCGATGTGACCGGATTGCAATTGCTTCAGCGGGCGAAGATCGATCCCTCCGGCATGATCAAGTTTTTCGAGCGGCTCTCGGAGAAAGACGAAGGCCGGATGGAATGGCTCTCGACCCATCCGATGAGCACAGCCAGGGCTGAACGATTGAAAGCGGAGCTGGCCGCCCTGCCGAAAAAATCCCCGGAGCCATTTACCTTCGACTGGAAACAGGTGCAGGCGTCGCTCGGCGCCCAGCTGGTCGTTGCGCCGTAAGCCACGGCGAGCCGTGTGCGATTTCTTTTGTACGAAATTTATTTTCGGCTATAATCCGATCGTTGCATCTTACGGGCAACGGGGCATTAGCTACTCACACAAGGAGGGCGCGTATGACGAAGCAAGTACTCGTGCTATCGGGTGCGGTGCTTTTTGGCCTGCACGCAGGCATTGCCATGGCGGCCAATCCCGACACTGGGCCTGGTTGCGGTCTCGGCAAACTCGTCTGGAGCGATTATGCGCACCAGAAGAACATCGCGCCCCAGGTGATGATGGCCACGACGAATGTCACGTTTAGCAACACGTTCGGAATCAGCAGCGGCACCTCCGGCTGCACGAACGACGGGAAGATCATGGTCGAGAAGAAGACGACTCTGTTCGCCGAACTCAATTTCGAGAACCTGTCGCAGGAAATGGCGCAGGGCCAGGGCGAACACCTCGCCTCACTCGCCACCTTGATGGGTGTGCCGGACGAGCATCAGGCGGAGTTCTTCGCTATGACGCAGGAACGGTATACCTCGTTGGCTAAGACCGGTGAAGTTTCGCCGGTTGCGATGGTGAAAGCGATCAACAGTGCAATCGCCACGCATCCAGTCCTTGCTCAAGTTTCCACTCGTTAATTATCAGTCCAGGGCTTCGACCGCACGGTCGAGTCCCTGCGTCTTTTTGACCTGCTGCGTGCATATTCTTTTTCTCCTGATCAGCCTGCTGTTCGCTGATCCGTCGTCGGCGCAAGCCGAGGCGGCTGCGGGCAATCTCTATTTAACGGAACTCATCGGTCAAGCGGTCCAGGCGCAGCTTGCTAGCGAGCGAGAGTGGCATCTGCTGCTCCACTATCGCCAGGGCATGTGGGGGGGCTATGTCAGCGAGCAGGACGACCCTGGATTCTTCATGTCGCTGAATGGGAAGACCGATCCGCAGGCGGAGCTCAATGCGACGTTGACGCAGTTTTTTTCCGATGAGCGCGTTGGACGGTCGAAGCAGCCGGCCCAATGTGCGTTTGTCGCGCGGTATGCCTGGTTGCGCGATCGATTGCGTTTCGACGAGCAGCGCCTTCCACCGATAACCTGCGAACGGTTCGAGCGCTGGCTCGCCGACTTTGAGGCCCAATCGATCACGCTCATCTTCCCTTCCGCCTTTATGAACAATCCCGCGTCGATGTTTGGGCATACGTTGCTTCGGGTAGACCAGAAGGGCCAAACAGAACAGACGAGGATTCTGGCCTACACGATCAACTATGCGGCGGACGTGCCGCCTGATTCCGGCCTGGCCTATCCGATCCGTGGCATCTTTGGTGGCTACCGCGGCTACTTCTCGACAATTCCCTACT
>CAMDPZ010000041.1 GCA_945905765.1 Nitrospira lenta | reverse complement strand
ATTCTCGATGCGCGAGGCACGTTCCTGGGCGTCGTGACCACGAGGGTGTCGATCCCCTTTCTGGAGGAAGTGACGACGAGGACCATTCGCGCGCTGGAAGATCGGCAGGGAGAGGCCGGGCGCGGGCGGGTCGAGTATCAAATGTTGACGCGGCAGGGCCATGTGTTCATCAGCTCGAATTTTTCTCCTCAGGTGGGCACGAACCTCAAGAAAATGGGGCTGCCGTCGGTGTTGCTAAGTGAGACGGGCGCGCCGGGGTTTATCGAAGAGGAGCATTTGCGCCGGCATGTCCCGGTGGTGACCGGCTATGCCCAGACCAAGGGGTTTGGAGAATTTGTCGGGTTGAATTGGTCGGTTCTGGTGCGCATGGATCGGCAGGACATCCTGGCGCCGATCCATACCTTCCTGTGGAAAGTCGGGGTCATTGGCGCAGTGGTCTGGGGGCCCATGTTGGTGCTGTTGTTCTGGTCCACGGCGCGCTTGCGCTCGGAACATCGGCAGGCGCAACAGGAAAGCGCCTGGGCCAAAGCGGCAGAGACCGCGTTGCTCCAAAGCCAGGAACGCAACCGGGCCATCGTCGATACCGCGCTGGACGGAGTCATCACGATCGACTCGAGCGGAATCGTGACCGATTGGAATGCGCAAGCCTCCGTGATTTTCGGATGGTCCCGTGAGGAAGCGCTGGGCCGCTCCCTGGTCGAGACGATCATCCCTGCGCGGGATCGTCAGGCGTACGAAGAGGGTGTGCATGAATTTATTCGGACGGGCACTGGCGCGTTCTTGAACCGCCGGGTTGAGATTACCGCGCGACATCGAAGCGGGAGAGAGTTGCCCGTCGAGTTGGCGGTGTCGCCGGCGAAAATCGGCGATGCCTATATTTTCAGCGCCTTCATCCGGGATATTACCGAGCGTCGACGGACTGAGCGGCGCCTGGCCTCCCAATATGCGGTGACCAGAGTTCTGGCCGAGTCGGCGACGGTGGAAGAGGCCGTTCCGAGAATTATTCAGGCAATCGGGGAGAGTCTGGAATGGGAGCTTGGCGTGTTCTGGCGAGTGGAAAGGCAACAGGCCAGTTGCGTTGTCTCGATCAGTGGCAGATGCCGTCCCTCCAGGCTGAGACCTTCACCGCAGCCAACTGGCAGCAAGTGTTTGCCAAAAATGAGGGGTTGCCGGGACGTATTTGGGCCAGCGGCAAGTCCGCTTGGGTGACGGATGTTTCGCTGGATACCACTTCACCCAGGAGGGCCGTGGCGGAGGAAGTGGGGTTCCACGGCGCATTTGGATTTCCTGTTCGGGTTGGAACTGAGATCGAGGGGGTGATCGAACTCTTTAGCCGCCAGGTGCAGCAACCCGATGACGAATTGTTGAAGATGGTCGAAGACATCGGGCTCAAGATCGGCCAATTCGGCGAACGGGCCAGAACCGAAGGGGTGCTCCGAGAGACCGAAGCACAATTGCGCCAGGCCCAGAAAATGGAAGCGGTCGGGCGATTGGCCGGCGGTGTCGCCCATGACTTCAATAATTTGCTCACGGTGATTCGTGGGTACAGCGAGCTGCTCTTGAGCCGCCTGCTTCCGACCGATCCCATGCGGAAGGATATGGAGGAGGTGAAGAAGGCGGCGGACCGGGCAACCGGACTGACGCGTCAGTTGCTGGCCTTCAGCCGCCGGCAGTTCATCGCGGCGAAAGTTCTCGATTTAAACGCCCTCGTGTCCAATATGGACGGGATGTTGCGGCGTTTGCTCGGGGAGGATATCGTCGAATTCTGCGCTGAATTGGACCCTCAAGTCGGCGCCATCAAAGCGGATCCAGGCCAGGTTGAGCAGGTCATCATGAACCTGGTGGTGAATGCGCGGGATGCGATGCCGAAGGGCGGGAGCCTGACGATCGAAACCAAAAATCTGACGATCGGGAAAAACCCGCGGCGGGATGCCGTGGGGGTGGCTCCGGGATCGTATGTGCTGCTGGCCGTTCGCGATACTGGCCATGGGATGGATGCGGAGACCAAGTCGCATCTGTTCGAACCCTTCTTTACGACGAAGGAGCAGGGGAAGGGGACGGGCTTGGGACTCTCGACCGTCTATGGCATCGTCAAACAGAGCGGGGGCAGCATCATCGTAGAGAGCGCGCCTGGCCGGGGGACGACTTTCCGGATTTATTTCCCGCGCGTCGAACGAGAGGTGCCGGAACCGACGGTGACTGCCGATACGATTGAGCCGGCCCATGGCCGTGAAACCATCTTGTTGGTCGAGGATGAGCCGAGCGTGCGGGGGCTCGTGCATGAGACGTTACGGCTTCATGGCTACACCGTGCTGGAGGCGCGTCATGGTATCGAAGCGCTCCTGACCGGAGCGCGGTACGTGGGGCCTATTCATTTGCTATTGACGGATGTCGTCATGCCCCAGATGAGCGGACCGGAAGTGGCGGAAAAGCTTCTGACTGTTCGGCCGGGGATCAAAGTGTTGTACATGTCCGGCTATCCGGACCATCCGGTGTTCGATCAAGGAGGCGTGAGCCGGGAGGCGTCGTTTCTGGCGAAGCCCTTTTCGCCTAACGTCTTGGCGAGGAAGGTGCGAGAGATCTTGGACGATGTGACGGTCTCTTAGCAGGATGCTGAAAATGGCCGCCAGCCTGGAAACGCTGAACAGTGAGCGCTGAACGATGAAGCAAGAAACGATTGTCCTCTCAGCGCTCCTCGTTCCTCGTTCATCGTTCTGATTTCCCTGCCTGATTGCTTGATCTTCAGCCTCGGTTCCGTTTATCGTGCCCTACCATAGTGCAACATCGTGTCAACCAACAAAGGCAGAAACCATGAGTCAGCAGTCACGCGAAGTTGACGTTGAACAATATCGGATCGAGCGGGAGCCCTTCTACGCGGAGGTCCATGGCGAGATCGGTCTGTTTACGATTGCGGCGAACAGCAAGATGCCGGTCATGCTCAAGGGGCCGACCGGCTGCGGCAAGACCCGCTTCGTTCAGCATATGGCCTACCGGCTCGGTCGCCCCTTGATCACGGTAGCCTGCCATGAGGACCTCACCGCCTCAGATCTCGTGGGTCGGTATCTGCTCAAGGGGCAGGAGACGGTTTGGGTCGATGGGCCTCTGACGCTCGGCGTGAAACATGGCGCGATCGTCTATTTGGACGAAATCGTCGAGGCGCGGAAGGATACGACGGTCATCATCCATCCCTTGAGCGACGACCGCCGCCTGTTGCCGATCGAGAAAAAGGGGCAGGTCATCGAAGCGGCTGACAATTTCCTCCTCGTCATTTCCTACAACCCCGGCTACCAGAGCGTGCTCAAGGACTTGAAGCAAAGCACGAAGCAGCGCTTCATGGCGATTCAGTTCGACTATCCGGCGCCTGACATCGAAACCACCGTGGTCGAGCGGGAAGCGGGGGTCGATCGCGATTTGGCGGCCAAGTTGGTCAAGCTGGCGGGCAAGGTGCGGAACCTCAAGAATCATGGGTTGGAAGAAGGGGTCAGCACCAGATTGCTGATCTATGCCGGGACCCTCATCCGGCAGGGCGTGGCCACCGACCGGGCCTGCGATGTCGCGATTGCCAGACCGATCACCGACGACCCCGATATGCAGCGCAGCATCTTAGAATTGGTGAAGGCCATTTTCTAATCCATTTCAGGATGCTGAAAAAGGGCGTGGGGCGGTTGGGACGATCCCTTTGCTCGCGCAACGCGCGGTCTCAGAAGGATGGGAAGGGTAGCCTGGCCGTCCTCCTGCTCGCGGAACGCGCACGATAGGAATGTGCTCGTTCGACGCGCGCAATCGAGGATCGACCAGGCTACCCTTGAAAATGAAATGGGGAATTGGGAAGACGCGCGCAGTTGGGGTCGTCCCAACTGCCTAAGTGAAGGATCGCTCGCTGCGGCCTTGCTGGACGGTCTTTTTGAGCATCCTGGACAACATAAATGCGCAAGTTCGGAAGAGCCATCGATAGTTGCTGGCCCACGGCCTATCACAGATGAATGCGCTCATTGTGCAGGACAGCAAAGCCGGGGTGGTTCTCTCCGTTCATATCCAGCCGAAAGCCTCCCGCACCGAATGTGTGGGCTTCCATGGCGACGCGATCAAGATCCGCGTGGCCGCGCCTCCGGTCGATGGCGCAGCCAACGACGAATTGATCCGGTTCTTAGCCAGCCAACTCTCGATTCCTTCCAGTTCGGTGCAGATCCAATCCGGCGCGAGCGGCAGGCACAAACGTGTTTTGCTGAAAGGGGTCACCTCGCAACTGGTGCTGGCTCGCTTGAACTTGGGGCAGCAAAAATTGTGAGAGGGTGCGGGATGAGTGAGGAAGCGGGGAAGAAGGGCTGCGCGGGTGTTTACTTCGAGTCCGTGTCGGATGGGAGGGGAGTTGCCTCTGTCGCTTTGTGTCTCAGCGCCCGGCCTTTGTCGGGGGTTGGGTCTGTGACGAGGCCGTAGATTTCCCGCCCTTCGTGGCCTTCCGGAAGATATTCCGTAATCGGCATGCCGTCTTCTTTCACGAAGAGCAGGCAGTGACAATATTTGTAGATCTGCATTTCGTCGCAGGCGCACATCCAGCGGCGGAGTTTGGCTTCGGCCTGTTTATCTTTATAGAAGTTGCAGGGGCAGAGGGGTTTGCCCAACTCGTCGATATGCATCGCGAGGCCTTTGACGACGGCTTCGGTGACGGCGGGAGTGGGGTGCATGGAGGTCCCGCTTTTCTCCGCGAATCCCTTCACGAACTTCAATATTTTCTCGATACTCTCTGGCTTGGGCTCGGCCATCATCACTCCTGTGGGAAAAGGCACTGGGCGAGGGGCTGAAGAGAGGGCCTGCGCCGCAGTGGCGTAGTTTACAAGCGCCAGGGCGTCCTTTACAATCCTGTACTTCTCAGTACTTCCTGTACATTTGTCTGAATGGACCGAGAGCCGAGATGTCGGATACGCATCAACAATTGATCGCGAAATTGGCCGAGGAGCTGGGAGCCCCTTCGGCTCAGCAGCTGGTCGCTGATCTCGCCGGGGCTGCCGCGAAACCGAATCAGGTGGAAGGCGTCTTGCTGCTGCTCGATGAGCTCGATGATATTTCGGCGAAAGTTACGCGCGCCGCCATCGAATCGTTTCCGGATTTGCAACGGCGGGAGCGATTGAGCGATGCGGTGGCCTGGCTGGATCTGGGGATTGCGCTGGCCGAATCCTCCGGTGCGATCGGGTTGAAGTATTTCAAGGAGAGCCCGCTGGTCCTGGGCCTGATCGAGCTGCCAGCCGCTCGGTCGCTGGTGCTGAAAACCGCCCTGGAACTGGCGGAGCAGGATGCGAATGTCGCGCTGGAATTCCTCCGGGTCTCGCCGGAGGTGGTGACGGTTATCGCGCCGGATCAACTAAGTGCCTGGCTGGAGGTCGGGTTCGAATTGACCCAGGTCGATTTCGTCGTGGCGCTGGAGTACATCCGTCAAATTCCTTCGGTCGCCCGCGTGTTGCCTCTTCAGGAGGCCAGGGCCTGGGCGACGTTCGGACTGAAGCTCATTTCTCAGAACAGTTTCGGCAAGACGGACTATTTCGGGACCATCGAATTTCTCCGCTCCAGTCCGCTCATCCTCGGCGATCTCGAAGACCAGTCGGTGCGGGCCAAGGTGATCACGGTTGGATCGTTGCTGGCGGAGCGGGATGCCGGAGCTGGCATCGCCTGGCTGTCGGAGTCGCCCCGCCTGTTGCGTGTCGTGCCGAATGAGGCATGGCGGCTCAAAGTCTTGCAATATGGCGCCTTGTTGGCAGAGCGTGATGCGGAGACGGCACTGGCCTATTTGCGGCGCGCGCCTGAATTGGTAAGCCTGATCGGCGAATCGGCCGAGGCGAAGGCCCGTTTCGAAGCCTGGTTCACAGCCGGGATGGAAGTCCTGGCTTACAGCGTCGAAGGGGCCAGGGCCTATTTCGCCCTGGAGTCGCAGAAGGCTCTGACGTCGGTGGAGACAGCCTTGAGCGGAGTGGCGCTCCGGCAAGTGGCCAGGACCGTGAAGCTCTTCGTGCAGGGGCTCTGTGGCATGGACATAACGATTCAGGCGCTTCCCGATTCGCTGAGCCAGGAGACTGTTGCGCGGGCGACGGTGAGCCAGGACGGGCGCACCATTTCGCTGCCATCGCTCCTCCGCCGCTATCCCACAGCTGAAGAAAATACGCGTCTGTATCTGGTGATGGCAGCTCATGAGGCGGGGCATGTGGAGTTCGGGACCTATCGGCTGACCCTTGAGCCATTCGCCGATTTGATTGTGGCTCTGCGGCAGAAGTATGGCCGCACGAAACAGGCTGAGCCGGACAGTTTAGCCTCGCTCTTTCGTTTCTATCCCCATCCGGGCCTGATCCAGGATTTATGGACGCTCGTGGAGGATGCCCGGGTGGAGTTTTTGTTGCAGCAAGAGTACCCGGGGCTTCAGCGGGATCTGCAGCAGCTCGCGCGGGAATCGATCGAGACCAGGTCGCTGACCCATGGGCTGACCGTCAAGGAACTCGTCGTCGATCAACTGCTCCAATTATCAACCGCCGCTTCGCAGCCTGTCGCGATTCACGAAGCTATCAAGGAGGAGATCGCCATCCTCTGGCCCCTGTGCCAGGCGATTCTGGTTCCCGCGGCAACGGCGGAGGAATCGGTGCGGCTGGCCCACGGACTGTATGTGCGGCTGGAAGAGCTGTTGGCGCCGAAGGGCGCCATGATCCAGGGCGCGCAGGCCGATGATGCGTCAGAGGAGCTGGGCGTGGGACCTTCCGCCTCAGACCAGAGCGGCGAGGACTATCGCCCCGTCACCAACTGGGTCTATCGTGGGGCGATGAATCCTGAGTTCATCAAGCAGAATGCGCAGGATGGACGGACGCAGGAGGATCAGCCTCAGTCGGACGAGATTCAGCGTATGGCGAGCGCGGCAGGCGGATCGCAGGAGGTCTCGTCGCAGGGACAGCAGAATCGGGGGGGCACGCGTACGGAAACGGAAGGGGACCGGCTGGCCGGGGGACGGCAGTTGCCTTCTCAGGTGGAAGAACTTTTGAGCCTGAAGGTCGAGCAGCCGGCGCCGGTCGATCAGGCAGGGCCCGGCGATCGCGCGATACGTTATCCGGAATGGGATCAGAGGATCGACGATTATCGCCTGAATTGGTGCCGCGTCGTCGAACGTGCCGCCGAGGAGGGGAGCGGGGATATCGTGAGCGCCACCTTGAGCGAGCATCGGAGCGAGGTCTCGGCTCTGCGACGATTCTTCGAAGGGTTGCGGCCGCCGGGGTTGCGGCGGGTGCCGGGCCAAGCGGACGGCGACGAGTTGGACGTGGATGCGGCGGTGCGGATGTGCGCGGAGCGGGCGGCGGGGGCAGACCTGTCGGACCGGATCTATGTCCGACGTGAACGCAAAGAGCGGGATGTCGCGGCGGCGTTTCTGGTAGATGTAAGCGGGTCCACCAGCCGCCAGTTGGAGAGCGGACGCCGCGTGATCGATCTGGAGAAAGAGGGACTGGTACTCTTGTGCGAAGCGCTGGAAGCAGTCGGAGATCAATATGCGCTCTATGGCTATTCGGGCCAGGGCCGCGGGCAAGTGGACTTTCTGGTGATTAAGGATTTCGACGACCGGTTGAGCGGGAAGGCCGCGCAGCGGTTGGGCGGGCTGGTGCCTATGCAGCAGAACCGCGATGGGGCGGCCATTCGCCATGCCACGGCCAAACTATTGGAACGAGAAGCGCGGACGAGATTACTCGTCCTCATCAGCGACGGGCGCCCGCTTGACGACGGCTATAAGGACGAGTATTCGCTGGAAGACACGAAGGCGGCCTTGCGCGAGGCGCGCCAGCGGGGGGTACATCCGTTTTGTATCACGATCGATCGGGAGGCCGATGGCTATGTCCGGCGAATGTACGGAGACGTGCAGTTCGCGGTGATCGACCATATTGAAGCTTTGCCGAAGCGATTGCCGAAGATTTATCAACGGCTCACGACCTAGCAGGATGAAGGGGCGAAAAGAGATATGAGCAATGAAGCTGAGCGACCGGCAGTGCCGCCCTGGCTGCATAAGCTGTTTACGGGGAATCAGTATCCCTATGTCCGCCGGCTGGCGAAGTTCGCGCAGCCGACCAAGCCGGGGGAGGATCGCCCGGAGCCGACGAAAGAGATGATCGAGGCCAAGTTCTGGGAGGTCTATCCCCGCTGTTGGGCCAAGCTGCTGCAGGAAGTCAAAGTCGGGATGATCGTGGTCTTTCACGACCTCGGCGAATATCCGGCTGGCGGGTATCAGGAGCTGGTCGATGATCCGGATGGCTTTCTGGCCAAGACTTATGGCAAGAAGAAGATCAAGGTCAATTTCTACGATGGTGAAAATTTCGTCTGCACCATCAATTTCAAAGTCGCAGGCTGGACGGAACACGAACACTAGTCAACGCAGAACGATGAACGCGGAACGCGGAAGTATTTCTGTTCATCGCTCATCGTTCAACATTCAGCGTTAGGAGCAGATGATGGGAAGACCCAAGATTACAGTGGTGGGCGCGGGGAACGTCGGCGGCACGACGGCGCAGCGGCTGGCGGAGAAGGACGAGTATGAGGTGGTGCTCGTCGATATCGTCGAGGGAGTCCCCCAAGGCAAGGCGCTCGATATCACGCAGGCCGGGCCGGTTTGCGGCTATGGCACCCGCGTTGTCGGCACCAACGGCTATGATGAAACCGCCGGCTCGGCGGTGGCGGTGATCACGTCGGGTATTCCTCGCAAGCCGGGGATGAGCCGCGACGAGTTGTTGGCCACGAACGCCAAGATTGTGAAGTCGGTTGTCTCGGAGCTGGTCTCCCGTTCGCCGAACGTCATTTTGATTCTCGTCACCAACCCGCTGGATGCGATGGTCCATGTGGCGCGCCTCGTCAGCGGCCTGCCGAAATCTCGGGTCCTGGGGATGGCGGGGGTGCTCGACTCCGCCCGTATGCGTTCCTTCATTGCCGCCGAGTTGAGTGTGCCGGGTCCCGATGTGGATGCGATGGTGCTGGGGGGGCATGGGGATACGATGGTGCCCCTGTCGCGCTATACGACAGTGAAGGGAAAGCCGGTGTCCGAGTTGATGTCGAAGGAGCGGTTGGAGGCGATCGTGAAGCGGACTCGCGAGGGGGGCGCAGAAATCGTCGGCCTCTTAAAGACCGGCAGCGCGTTCTATGCCCCGTCGGCTTCGGCTGTCGACATGGTCGAGGCGATCATGAAGGATCAGAAGCGGGTGTTGCCCTGTGCGGTGCTTTGCGAGGGCGAATATGGATTGAAGGATGTCGTGGTCGGAGTGCCGGTTAAGCTGGGCCGGGGCGGGGCGGAGCAGGTGGTCGAATATGAGCTGACGGCGGAAGAGCAGGCGGGGCTGGAAAATTCTGCTCGCGCGGTGCGCGAGCTCTGCGCGACCGTCGATCGGTTGATGGCATAGGGGAAACCGTCAATCGTCACACGTCAATCGACGCGAAGAGAGAAGCGGCGTTTCGGTTGACGAATGACTGTTGACGCGTGACGAGCTTCGTGCGCTTGACAAGCGAAGCGGGCCTACAGTACAGAATGCGCGGAGCAGTTCACTGAAACTAAGGAGACATAATGAAATTTCTTGAGAATCCGATGCAGACGATCGGCGCAGGGTTTGCGTTGACCGCAGTGTTGATGGTGGGGTATCTCGGCATGGCCGGTGTCGGGGTCGGCGAGGCAGACTGGGCCGGTCTGTTGTTGCGCTGGGTGCACTTTCTAGCCGGGATCACCTGGATCGGGCTGTTATATTTCTTCAACCTCATCAATGCCGCATTTTTAAAGAGTCTGGACGGGCCAACCAAGAATATCGTGATCCCCAAGTTGATGCCTGCCGCGTTGAACTGGTTCCGTTATGGCGCCACGGTCACGGTGCTGGCCGGGATCCTCTTGTACGCGAAAACCTATGGTATGCAGGGTGGCGCAGGCGCGACTGCGCTCATGATCGGCGGCCTCTTGGGTATCATCATGATGGCCAACGTGCACGCAATCATTTGGCCGAACCAGAAGAAGATTATCGCGGCGGTGACGGCCGCAGCTCAGGGAACCCCTGCGCCGGCGGAAATGGCCCAGTGGGGCCGGACGGCGCTCCTCGCGTCGCGGGTCAATTTTATGTTGTCGATTCCCATGCTGTTGTTCATGGCTGCCGGCAGCCACCTCAAGTAGAATTTCCTCTGATCGCCGGCGGGAAAACCCGCCGGCGATCAACTCATTCCCCCCCCTCGCTGAGACCCTCCAATATTCACGCAACCGGCTCAAATGGCCAATGTGCCCAGTCCCAGGTGGGGCAGTGGCCCTAAGTCGTTGAGATTCAGGCCTATTATCAGGTCATTGCCTTGACGAAGATGGGCGAGGCACCTTATAGTATCGCTCCATACTTTGAGCCGAATGGGTGAGGAATGGCGCATGACGACTGCAACTGACGCACGAGTTCTCCAAACACTTGACGGACCCCCTTGGGATATCGATGCCTATCTGAAGATCGGGGGCTACGAGGCCTGGAAGAAGTGCGTCAAAGAGCTGAGCGCCACCGATATCGTCAATGAACTGAAGAAGGCCGGACTCCGTGGGCGCGGGGGCGCCGGTTTCCCCACCGGCATCAAGTGGGAAAAGGTTCTCAATCACCGGGTCAAAGAACATTACTTCGTCTGCAACGCGGGCGAACATGAGCCCGGCACGTTTAAAGACCGTTACATGCTCAAGCATGCGCCCCATCAGCTTATCGAAGGCTGCCTTATCGGTGCCTATACGGTGCAAGCCAAGGCGGCCTTCATCTATCTGAATCATGAGTATCAAGAAGAGCGGGAGAATCTGAAGAAGGCCTTGGCTCAAGCGAAGGAGCGGGGCTTTCTGGGCAAGAATGCCATGGGCAGCGGGATGGACCTCGATCTGCAAATTTTCGACGGCTATGGAAGCTACGTGGCCGGTGAAGAGACGGCGATGCTCGAGTCCATGCAGGGGCGGCCGGCGATGCCGAGACAGAAGCCGCCATTTTACCCGACAGACTTCGGCCTCTACGGAAAACCGACCCTGGTCAACAACGTTGAAACTCTCTGCAACATTCCGAGAATCCTCCAGAAGGGCTCGGCTTGGTTCACGCAAGTCGGCACGGAAAAGTGCCCCGGCACGATGATGTTCTCGCTCAGTGGCGCGATCAACAAGCCGGGCGTGTACGAGCGGCCGATGGGCATCACGATCCGGGAGTTGATTGATACATGCGGCGGCGGCGTGCCGGGCGGGCGCAAGATCAAGGCGGTGTTTCCAGGCGGTCCGGCCTTTTCGATGGTCACCGCGGATCAGCTCGATTTGACGATGGACTTCGATTCGCTGAAGAAAGCCGGCACAGGGCTGGGATCAGCCGGCATGATCGTGGTTGATGATGCGACCTGTATGGTGGCGAAGACCCTGCATTTCTCGAATTTCTTCAAGGGTGAGAGTTGCGGACAATGTCCTCCCTGCCGCATGGGGACGATCAATCTCGCCGCGCTCTTGACCAAGATCGAGCAGGGCGAGGGGACGCAGAAAGATATGGATAGCCTTCTCCAGCTCTGCGGCTTTGTGAAGGGGACCGGCTATTGTACGTTGGTGACCGGCGCAGCCGTGCTGGTCCAGAGCAGCGTGAAGCTATTCCGTCACGAGTTCGATGAGCATATCCGTTTGCAGCGCTGTCCCTATCAGCCGGTAGCGGCCGGTGCAGCGGCGCATTAAGAGGGAGTGGCGATGCCGCGCGTGACGTTTCTTCATCCTCAGGGCAAGAGCGGAGAGGTTGAGCTCAATACGTCGTTGCTGGAGGCGTCGAAGCTCCTCGGGTTTGTGTTGAATAACGATTGCGGCGGGAACGCCTCCTGCACCACCTGTCGGGTGGAAGTGCAGAGCGGGGCCGAGAACCTGTCAGAGATCGATTTCGATGAGCAGGATCTGCTCGATCGAGAAGCCCTCAGCGAGCCCTGGCACCGCCTCGGGTGCCAGGCCAAGGTGCTGGGAGATGTGGTGGTGGTGGTGCCGGAAGGTAAGTGGGTGGCGCCCACGACGGGGCAGTCTGAGTCGCAGGGTATTGAAATTCGGTAGAGAGGTGTTACACTAAGTCATTCCAGGCAGGTTTTCGAATGACGGCCTGGTCACAAGAGGAGGATCTCAATGTTGACGATTACGGCGATTGCGGAACAAAAGATCAAAGAATTGATGGTGGAAGAGAAAGATATCATCGGGTTACGCGTCTACGTCAAGGGCGGCGGATGTCATGGCTATCAATATGGCATGGCTTTTGAGTCGAAGATGGGCGATGACGACACGGTTTTTGAAAAGAATGAAGTGAAGGTCATCATGGATTCGCAGAGCGCCCCCCTCTTGCAAGGCGCCGAGGTCGATTATGTCGATAGTTTGCAGGGGTCCGGGTTTGCGATTAAAAACCCGCAAGCGAAGACGACCTGTGGTTGCGGCAGCTCTTTCAGCGCCTAAGGTATGTGCGCTGGTGTAGCGCGAGTGGGCTTGTTGACTGTGAGGGAAGCCAGGGTTGCCCGGGTGTCGGGCAGTCCTGGCTTTTCTGTTCGTGAGCTGGATGTGAGTTGAATCGACAATGGCACAGGCAAGCGTAACCAGGCGATATCGGTTCTGCGCGGCCCATCGGCTGCACACGGATCATTTGTCTCCGGACGAAAACTGGGCTGCGTTCGGGAAATGCAATAATCCCAACGGGCATGGTCATAACTATGTCGTGCTGGTGACCGTGAGCAGTGCGGTCTCGGCAGCGACCGGTGGCAGCGTGAATTTCGACCGGCTAGATCGGATTGTGGGCGAGCAGGTGGTCGCCAGATTCGACCATCACGATCTCAACCTTGATCCTGAATTTGCCGATTGCACCACAACGGGGGAAAACCTGGTGCTGCTGATCTGGGATCTCCTCGTGAAGCACCTTCCAGCCGGACAGTTGAAAAAAGTTGGATTGATCGAAACGCGCGACAATTATTTCGAGTATGCGGGGCCAGCGAGTCAGACCCCGGTACTCAGAGAGGGACGGCATGGCTAAGCAGGCAGTCAAGCGGCGGGGTCGGCGGCAGGTTGAAGACGTCGAGGTGAGCGGCAAGCCGGTGGATCTGGGAGTGCTGCAATCC
Organism: Nitrospira lenta; assembly: GCA_945905765.1. GTDB lineage: Bacteria > Nitrospirota > Nitrospiria > Nitrospirales > Nitrospiraceae > Palsa-1315. Next base: position 6,122 of record CAMDPZ010000041.1, on the reverse strand, counting down.
CTGGTGACGGAAATGTTGCTCGCGCTTGGTGAAAAGCCAGGCCGGAACGGGCTCGTCAAGACTCCCGAGCGAGTGGCCAAGGCCCTTGCCTTTATGACGCAGGGGTATCAGCGGGACATCGACCACCTCTTAAACGGCGCGCTCTTTCCGATCGAGTACGACGAAATGGTCATCGTCAAAGACATCGACTTTTTCAGCATGTGCGAGCATCACCTCCTGCCGTTCTACGGCAAGGTCCATGTGGGCTATCTGCCCAATAAAAAAGTGGTCGGCCTCAGCAAGATCCCCCGTATCGTGGATACCTTTGCGCGGCGGCTGCAAGTCCAAGAGCGGCTCACCGTCCAGATCGGGGAAACCTTGAAGACCAAGCTCAATGCGCATGGAGTGGGCGTGGTGGTTGAAGCGCGGCACCTCTGCATGATGATGCGGGGTGTCGAAAAACAGAATACCACCGCGGTCACAAGTTCCATGCTCGGCGCCTTCCGCAGTCAGCCGCAAACCAGGCTGGAGTTCTTGAAGCTTATCCGCCGTGGCAGCGTCGGCGATTCCGATTAGTTGCCCACGTTGGGTAAACGAGTGACGTGCCGGCGTGCCGCCATAGTTTTTCTGCAGCCTGTGAGATGATGACTGCTCACGATCAGACTCCCGATTTATTTGGCACTCCCGAAGGGGGAAAGTCCGTTGAGGCTCCCTTGGCCGAGCGTTTGAGGCCTCGTGAGTTCGCGGATTTCGTCGGGCAGGATGACATCACGGCGCCGGATCGGCCCTTGCGGAGGGCCATCGAGGCGGATCAATTGTCCTCCGTCATCTTCTGGGGGCCGCCAGGCTCCGGCAAAACCACGCTGGCTCATCTTGTCGCGCGCCACACCAAAGCGCAGTTCGTGCCCTTCTCAGCAGTCACGGGGGGTGTTCCCGAGCTTCGAGCTATTATCAAAACAGCCGAGCAACGTCAGGCCATCAATGGCCAGCGGACCATTCTCTTCGTCGATGAGATTCATCGGTTCAATAAGGCGCAGCAGGATGCCTTTCTTCCCCATGTTGAGCGGGGGACGATCATCCTGGTCGGGGCGACGACAGAGAATCCCTCTTTCGAAGTGATCTCGCCGCTCCTATCTCGCTCGTTGGTTATCGTACTCAAGTCCCTTTCGAGCGAGGCGCTCGGACAGATTTTAGACCGGGCGCTCACGGATTCTGCGATCGGATTGGGGGCCTGGAAGGCCCGCTTGTCTGCCGAGGCCAGAGAACGATTGATCGCCTATGGCAACGGTGACGCCAGAGCCCTTCTGACGGCGTTGGATTTTGTGGTGAGGCAGCAGCAGGCCGGGCCTGACGGGACTCGCCTGATCGATGGAGCGGCGCTGGAAGCCGCGCTGATGAAGAAGTCGATCCGGTACGACAAGTCCGGTGAAGAACATTACAACGTCATCTCCGCCTACATTAAGAGCCTCCGCGACTCCGATCCTGACGGGGCCCTCTATTGGCTCGCCCGGATGTTGGAAGGAGGGGAGGACCCGAAATTTATTGCGAGACGCCTGGTGATCTTTGCCTCTGAGGACGTCGGGAATGCCGACCCCATGGGGCTGGTGGTGGCGACCGCAGTCGCTCAGGCCGTCCAGTTTGTGGGACTGCCGGAAGCACAGATCAACTTAGCCCAGGGGACGACCTATCTTGCCACCAGACCTAAAGATAATGCCTCTTACGTCGGACTGCTTGAGGCGATGGAGGATGCGAAGGCTCAGGGGAATCTGGGGGTGCCGCTGCATCTGCGGAATGCCGTGACGTCGATGATGAAGGGGTTCGGGTATGGGAAAGGCTATCGCTATGTCCATGACGATCCCCAGGCCAAGGGGCAGGAACATCTTCCTGAATCGCTCAAGGGCCGTCGGTATTATCGGCCTAAGGGCGTGTAGTTATTGCGTTATCTGGCGGTGGACAAAGATTTCTAATCGGTTATACTTAGGCCTGTGAAGCGGCAGGATCAAAAAAATAGTGGATCGATCGCAGCCACGAATGAACGGCGTAAGTTCGTTCGGGCAACGCTCGTTGGCTCGGCGCTAATTTCCCCGAAAAGCGGAGCCAAGGCGATGACGGCCGTATTGGATAACGTCAATAGTGTCGGGGCCGGCTTGCACGCGAAGGAAAAGTTGGCCGCGGCCCTGCCTGTGACCGTGTCATTGGCGTTTCTGGATTCTGATCGCGCAGAGCAGATGGAGCGGCTCGACGGGAAAGTGGCGTGGGCCAAGCCATGGGAGAAGGGGTTTCTGATCGGCGTCGTCTGGGACGAGCTGGTGACGAAAGAAAAGAACCGCTGGTTGTATTACTACCTCGAAGAAACGGTCAAATCCTCGATCTAACTCAATGCGCGACGGGCAGGTCTTGCGTGACAGGCGCGACGAGCAAGTTTTCTTTTCACCTGTCTCGCTTTTCCCGCTAGTCTCGCCCGCCCCGCTCGTTAGTCCGTTACGCGTAAGCCGTCAGCTTCTGTTTGACGCCTTCGAGCTCGGCTGAGAGCGTTTCCCACCTGGTGGTAAGCCGCGCCAGCTCACTCTTCCAGCCATCGTATTCCGTTTGCAGCGTGCTCCACTTGGTGGATTCATCCTTGTAGAGCGCCGGGTTAGCCAGTTCGAGGTCCCGCGCTTTAATTTTCGTCTCGCATTCGGCGATATCGGCTTCAGCCTTGACGATTTGTTTCTCCAGGCGGGCTTGGGTCTTACTCAGATCGCGGCGCTCTCCGGCTGAGGGTTTGGCCTGGGTCTGCGACAGCATGGCCTTGGTCGGTCCGACGGTTTTCCCGCGATCTGCCCCCTTCAAGTCCTCGCTCGATTCCTTGATGGATTCGATTTCCTGCGCCTTCTTCCACAAATAATATTCGTAGTCGCCGGTGAAGCTACGGGCCTTGCCCTCTTCGATTTCAATGACGCGCGTGCAGACTCTGGTCAGAAAAGTCGGGTCGTGGGAAATGAAAATGATCGTGCCGGGAAAGTCCGAGAGGGCATCGGTGAGCATGTCGACCGATGCCGGATCGAGGTGGTTGGTCGGTTCGTCGAGCAGCAGGGTATTGGCCGGTTCGACCAGCATCCGTGCGAGCGCGACGCGGTTACGTTCGCCTCCGCTCAGGGCTTTGATCGGTTTCTTTTGATCGTCGCCGGTAAACAGGAAGGCGCCGGCAATTCCGCGGAGAAAATTCGTTTCCGCCTGGTTGGAAACCTCGGAGAGGGATTCCAGAATCGTATGTTCGGGGTTCAGCGTTTCCGCCTGGTGCTGGGCGAAGTAGTGCAGGGTGACACCATGGCCGACAGACCGTTTGCCGTTGTCCAGTTCCAGCACCCCGGCCAGCATTTTGAGCAGCGTGCTTTTGCCCGCCCCGTTTTCTCCGACCAAGGCCACGCGCTGGCCCCGCTCGATCGAACAATCGACTTTCTCGTAGATCACTTTTTCGCCATAGCGTTTGGACGCGCCCTGGATCTCCAGCACCTGCCGGCCGCTCGGCGGGGGGATGGGGAATTTGAACTTCACACGCTTGGGGTCGCGTTTCACTTCAATCATCTTGACCTTGTCAAGTTGCTTGATGCGCGATTGGACCTGACTGGCTTTGTTTGCCTGGTAGCGGAATCGATCCACGAAGGTTTGAACCCGCGCGACTTCTTTGGCCTGGCGTCCCGCGGCGGCTTCTTGCTGCGCGTCACGCTCGGCGCGGATTTTCTGGAACGAGGTGTAGCTGCCGCGATATTCCTCGATCTTATGGTGCCGGAGGTCCCAGATGTGGGTGACGACGCGATTGAGAAATTCTGTGTCGTGGCTGATGATCAGCAGCGTCATTTCCGAGTCCAGGAGGAATTGCTCGAACCAGCGCTGCGTCGGTTTGTCCAAGTGGTTGGTCGGTTCGTCGAGCATCAGCACGTCAGGCTTGCTTAACAACAGATGCGCCAAGGCGACGCGCATCCGATAGCCGCCTGACAGCTTTTCGACTTCACGCCCGAAGTCGAGCTCCGAAAATCCCAATCCCATGAGGATGCGTTCGGCTTCATGCTCGGGATAGATGTCGCGGTGGGTGGCGTCCAGCACGTTTTTGCCCGTGATGGTTTCGAGCTCCTGCGGGAGATAGCCGATGCGGAGCCTGGGCCGTTTGCGGATGGTACCCTCGTCCGGCGACTCCTCGCCCAGGATCATGCGGAAGAGGGTTGTCTTGCCGGCGCCGTTCGGTCCGACCAGGCCGACCCGCGAGCCGGGGCGGAGATGCGCCGTCGCATTCTCAAGGAGCACTCTCGTGGAATATTGTTTGCTGACAGATTCGATTTGGAGCATGAGAAATTTCGTGAACCAGGCGGATCGCGCTTACCGGGAGGAGCCGATGGTCATTCGGTGATTAGGGGTGGATGTCGAGGTTTGCTGAGCCTGCGTGATTATTTTGGTGGAGCTGGCCGGGATTGAACCGGCGACCTCGTGAATGCCATTCACGCGCGCTCCCAACTGCGCTACAGCCCCACATCGATGGACTTGGAAATAAGCGAAAATCCTCGTGAAACAGCGCTGATGCTAACATGGCTTTCCCTCGGCAGTCAAGAAAAGGAGCGCGAGCAGGCCCAACCGCCTCTCGTGCTCGCGGAACGCGCGGTCGAAGACTCCCCTCGTTCGACGCGCGCAAGAAGAGGCGGGTTGGGCCTGCCTTGAAGGTGAGGGGTGAGTAAAGGGACGGTACTAGGAACGATTTGGCCATGACGGTTCTTGACAAACTCCAGTGCCACCCCTACCATGGCTCCTCCGCTCTGGCCCCCGGTTGGCCAGGGCTCTTTTTTTGGGAGCATTTCAGGCGATGGGAAATCTCGTAATCATCGGAGCGCAGTGGGGCGACGAAGGCAAGGGCAAGATCGTGGATATCTTGGCCCGCGACGTCGATGCCGTCGTGCGTTATCAGGGCGGGTCCAATGCCGGGCACACCGTGATCAATGACCGAGGCACTTTCGTGTTTCACCTCATCCCCTCAGGCATTCTCTATCGCGGCACGCTCTGTGTGATCGGAAACGGGGTCGTCGTGGACCCGGCCTCTTTGATCGAGGAGATGGATCATCTCCAGACTCAAGGGGTGAAGATCGGCAAGAACTTCGTCGTCAGTCAGCGCGCCCATCTCATCCTGCCCTATCATAAGGCGATCGACAAAGCGGCGGAACAGTCGAAGGGCTCTCGCCGGATCGGTACGACGGGGCGGGGCATTGGCCCGTCCTATGCCGACAAGATGGCGCGGATCGGGATTCGCATGGGAGACCTGCTCAATCCGAAGGCCTTTCGCACGAAACTTGAAGAGAATCTGGTCGAGGTCAATTGGTTTGCTGAGAAGCTCTATAAGATGGAGCGGTTCGAAGTCGAAAAAGTATTCCAACAGTATATGGGCTATGCCGATCGGCTCAAGAGCCATATCGTCGATACCGTCATGCTCGTCAATAAAATGGTGGACGGAAAGAAGACCGTCTTGTTCGAAGGGGCGCAAGGCACGCATTTGGATGTGGACTTCGGCACCTATCCCTTCGTCACCTCTTCTAGTTCAACGGCCGGCGGCGCTTCGACCGGAAGCGGTGTGGGTCCGACGAAGATCGACGCGGTCCTCGGGATCGTCAAGGCCTATACGACTCGCGTCGGTAGCGGGCCCTTTCCCACGGAATTGACCGATGCTGTAGGAGGCGGGCTCCAGGCCAGAGGGAAAGAATTCGGCTCGACCACGGGCCGTGCGCGCCGCTGCGGCTGGTTCGACGGCGTCGTCATGCGCTATGCCACCAAGGTGAACGGCCTCACCTCATTGGCCGTCACGAAGCTGGACGTGCTCGACGGCTGCAAAGAACTCAAAGTCTGCACCGGCTATCGTTTCCAGGGGAAGCTGTACCGGGACATGCCCTCTGACCTTCAGGCTCTGACCGAGTGCGAGCCAGTCTATAAGACGTTCAAGGGCTGGTCCGGCTCCACCTCCGGCGCGACCGCCTATAAACAGCTTCCCGCCGAGGCCAAGCGCTATCTCCAGTATCTGGAGGAGATTGCCGAATGTCCTATCGATATTATTTCAACCGGCTCGAAGCGTAGCGAAACCATCATCTTGCGCAATCCGCTCAAGACCCGTTCCCGCGCGCGGTAAG
>CAMDPZ010000040.1 GCA_945905765.1 Nitrospira lenta | reverse complement strand
AGAGGAGTCCGCGCTTCTGGAGATAGTCTTTGTCAATCACAGGAGTCGGTTTGGCCGGGAGCTGCGCCCTTTCCTGTAGCAACCGTTCGACGTATTTTCCAATCAGATCCGATTCGAGATTGACCTGATCGCCCACTTGCTTGAGGCCCAGGCTGGTGACCTTCGCCGTGTGAGGAATAATCGCAACGGAGAAGCCACGGTCTGTGACCTGGTTGATCGTCAAACTGATGCCATCGACGGTAACCGACCCCTTCACGATACAGTGGCGCAGAACCTCCGGCGGGGCTTCAATTGTAAACAGGATGGCATTCCCGTCCTGCTGGCGGACGCGCACCGTGCCGACGCCATCCACGTGACCGGACACGAGATGCCCGCCAAGCCGTTCGTTGAGCTTCATCGCCCGTTCCAGGTTCAGCGGCGATCCGGCCGTGAGCAGGCCGAGGGTCGTGACGGAGAGGGTCTCAGGAGAGACCTCCACAGAAAAATTATGCTCACTCTTACTCACCACGGTCAGACAGGTGCCATTGACGCTGACACTGTCCCCGATTTTAAGATCGCCCATCACAGTGGAGGCCAGAATCGTCATCCTCGTTCCTGCCAGGGTCTTCTCGATCGAGATAATGGCGCCGAGCTCTTCAACGATGCCTGTGAACATTACTCGTCCCTCATAAGCCGTTTCACGACATAGACGAACAAAACAATCAGCACCAGCAAGCCGATGCCGGCCAAGGCGCCAATCACAATATTCTCCGTCGCAATGGTTTTCATCATCGATCCATTATAGCCCACTGACACTACGCCCGTCTCACCATCAGCCAGAACAACGAGGCCGCGACCAGCTGCAATCCCGCGATAATGGCAAAGGCGCTGGCATAGTTCAAATGCGCGATGAGAATTCCTGCCAGGAGCGGCCCGCTGGCATGGCCGATGTCTCCAATCGTCCCCTGCATCCCCATCCCGGCTCCGAGCGTCTTGAACTCGGAACTGTCCGCAACCAGCGCGGACGATGAGGAGGAGACGATAGCTTCGCCGAATCCGAAACCAGCCGACAGCAACAAGAGCAGCCAGAACATCGATACCTGGGGAATACAGACGAAGGTTGCGGCACAGATCACGAGGCCAATGACGATGAGCGGCTGCCGCCCGACGCGATCGGACACCCGGCCCATAATCGGCTTCGAGACCAGCGACGTGAGGGCCTGCACCGTGAAAAGCAGCCCGACCTCCCCAGGGTTCAATCCTACCGACACACCATAGAGAGGAAGGAAGGCCATCAAGGCTCCGTTCGCAATCATCTTGGCTGCATCGGTTGAGCTGGTCACAAGGACCTTCCTGTTCTTGGCCACCACCCGGAAGCCCTTCCACATCTCCGCCAGCAACGGAACCATCCCCTTCTCCTGCACCCGAGGAAGCGGCGGCGTGAGATGCAGGCTATAGAAGATCGCGATGGCGATACAGCCGAAGAGGCCTGCCATGACGAAGGCAGATGAGAATCCCGACGCATAGATCAAATAGCCCCCGACGAAGGGACCAAGCAAGGCGCCGAATTGCGTCGAGGCCGTATAGGTGCCGAGCGCGGCGCCCCGCCGTTCCCGATAGAGATCTGCCACGGTCGCCAGAGCGCTCGGAGCGAAGATGGCAGTGGCCAGTCCATGGAACATACGCAAGCCGGTCAAGGTATCGAGATCCGTCACCCAGGGGTAGAGAAAGGGCGGGAGCCCGAAGGCGATCACACCGATCTGCAAGAGATACCGCCGGCCATAGATATCGGACAATGCGCCGGACGGTAATTTCAGAAAGACTCCGGTGAGGGTCGAGACAGACACGATGAGCCCGATCCGTTCAGGACTCGCCCCCAGCGACTCTGCAAACAAGGCCAGCACCGGCATCCGGACCATGTTGTAGCTGATAAAGCAAAAAACGCCGACGGTGCAGAGCAGGGTGAAACTGCGTGAGGTCGTCATGGCGCCACCGTCTTCGCCGGGGCCGTGCCGATGGGATGGCCCAAGTTCGCCAGCGTCTGTCTCAAGAAATCCATCTCGTCGGGAAACAAGGCCGGTGGCTTCGCAGCCTCGGACAATACTCGATCAGGCTGTTGCTGCATCGCCAGACTCAATCGAGTGACGGAATCGACTCCCTTCACCATCTTCCTCGTCACCGCCCCCCCCACAAGCGGGCGGAACAGCGACAGGAGACCTGACAAGAAGCGATTGTCCAATCTCGTATAGTAGACGAACGTGCTGTCCATCGCCTCGGCCCCATTCGAGTCCGTCACCTGATTCATCCTGAGCAGCACCACGGCCTTTCCGGTGATATGCGAAAAAAGTCGGCTGTGGTGCGATCCTTCCAGGTAATAGATCCGGCTCGTGCGGTCCTGATAGACGAGTTGGACGGTCCCCTCTGTCCCCTCGCCATCATCGCCCCAATAACGCAGGGGACCCCGCGGCTCCGATTGATAGGGCGCAATGCCGAGACGATTGATCAGGGACACGGTCATGGGCGGATGGTCCAAGAGATGGAGATAGACCGATTCTGACAATGGTGTGCGTATAGGCCCCAGCTTGTTCGCCGTCGTGTAATTGCTGATGATCGGTTGCAGCCGGCAGGCCCAGTCCGCCTCAACCAGCTCCACCGGAAAAGCCTCCCCCGCATGAAGGGACGGCAAGGAGCAGGTTTCTGAATGGGCCGGGCTTGGACCCATCGCCACACTCAGCCCGACCACAGAGGTTAAACAGAGGGAGCCGAATCTGAGCAGAGGAAACCATGCGGAGATCATGATCGCTACTTTCGAATGTGACTGGCGAAATGATGCTGAAGACACAACCTTGAATGCTGTTGCAGCAAAGTCTCACGCAACGGCATCACGAGGTCCTTGCATGGATGCCGACCATTGCTGAATGGGCCGCGATGCAACAATGGACCAAGACCTCCAGGAATATCGAATAACCACCACTTAGCTTTTCACCAAAGCAAAAAGCACTTTATTTACGGAACAACCCGTGGTCCACTTACGTACGTGAAAAATATCCCTGCCAAGCAAACGGAGCGATATCCATGAGGAAAGAAAATCCTCAGAGCTTATACCATGCCGTCGGAGGCAAACCCACGCTCGAAAAAGTGCACAAAATATTTTACGACATCCTCTACGCGCACCCCTGGCTCGGGCAATATTTTCAGGGCATGCCGCAAAATGTCATCGAATCCCAACAAACTGATTTCATGACCTTCGCCATGGGCGGTCCGGAAGTCTATAGTGGCAAATTCCCCGCTCCGACTCACAAACATATGTACATCACTGAAGACATGTTCGACCTGAGGCAAGCCTTACTGAAACAGGCCCTTGAGAAAGCACAGGTCCCCGCCGAGCTTGCAGGGAGATGGCTCAACGTCGATGCATCGTTTCGCAACGGACTGGTCAAAGCATCGTTGACCGATTGCGAGAAGAGATACCCGACAGATCTTATTTTGAACTTTCAGAATCCGCTGGCCCGGTAGGATGCACCACAACAACGGCAAAAACTCCTGAGAAAACCCGGCTCGTCACAGATCTCCCTCCACAACCACATCGTCCCCCATACGGCGAACCGTCACGTGATGTAAGGCCAATGCCTGGGCTAAATGTTTCGGGCTGCGGCCGCCGATCATGGCCTTGGCATCCTGTCCCCCCATCAGAATCGGCGCGAGATAGAGCAGGACATGGTTCACCAGCTTGGCCCGCAACGCTGCGGCATTGACGGTGCTGCCTCCCTCAATGAGCAGAGAGGTAATCCCTCGCTTACCCAGCAGCGACATCAACGCTGGAAGCGACACATGCCCGTTCTTCTGCGCGAGAGACGTAACCTCTACCCCTGCCAGCTCTAAAAGCTGGCGCCGTGACGTCGCCGCGCGACTGGTGGTGGCAATCAACGTCTTTGCCAGGTCCTGCTTCGTACAGACCCTCGCCTTCGGCTTCGTCCTAAGTTGGCTATCGAGCACGACTCGCAACGGCTGCTTCGACGCCAGCTTAAGTGGACGGTCCGACAGTCGCGCAGTCAGCGAGGGATTATCCTTAAGCACCGTGCCGACCCCGACGAGCACCGCATCCACCTGACTCCGCAGCCGGTGAACCGCTCGTCTTGCGAGCGGCCCGGTAATCCATTGCGACTCCCCCTGCGCCGTCGCGACCTTTCCGTCTAACGTCATCCCGGCTTTGAGAATCACGTAGGGACGGCCCGTCGTAACCCAATGGAGATAGGCGCGATTCAACTCCGTCGCGCCCTCTCGCGCAATCCCGGTCGTCACAACAAGGCCGGCCTTGCGCAACGCGGTCACGCCCCGCCCCTTCACCAAAGGATTGGGATCGGTCATCGCCACCACCACCGCTCTCACCCCTGACTGAATGACAGTCGGTACACAAGGAGGGGTTCGCTTCAGGAGATGGCAACAGGGCTCGAGCGTGACATAGAGCGTTGCCCCCTTGGCGCGCGAGCCCGCTTGCTTGAGCGCGAGAATTTCTGCGTGGGGCTTGCCGGGACCCTGGTGAGAGCCTTGGCCGACGATGCGGCCATTCTTGACCACAAGGGAACCGACCATGGGATTCGGGCTGGTCTTGCCCCGGCCCTTCGCCGCGAGACGAAGCGCCAGGGTCATGAAGTGCAGATGCGTGGAGGCGGCAGTCACCGTTCCTTGCGGGTGACACGCGATCGGCCACGAGAAGCCGACTTCGTCTTGGTGGTCTTGGCAGCCTTCACGGTCGATTTCGTCGCTGCCTTCGTGGTCTTCTTGGCCTTGGCACGAGCCCCTGAGGCCTTGCGCGTAGTGGCTGTCCCCTTTGACTCTTCTTCGGCCAAGGCCGCATGGGCCGCAGCCAGCCGCGCAATGGCGACACGATAGGGAGAGCAGCTCACATAGTCCAATCCCAATTCATGGCAGAACTCGACGGAACTGGGATCGCCTCCATGTTCACCGCAGATGCCGAGCTTGATCCCGGGTCTGGTCTTCCGTCCGCCGATGATGGCCTGCTTCATCAAGGCCCCCACCCCTTCCCGATCGAGCGTGGCGAAAGGATCTGCATCCATGATGTTGGCGGTTCGATAGAAATCGATAAACTTCGCCGCATCGTCGCGGGAGAAGCCAAACGTGGTTTGGGTGAGATCGTTCGTGCCGAAGGAAAAGAACTCCGCTTCGGTCGCAATGCGATCCGCCGTCACGGCGGCGCGAGGCAGCTCGATCATCGTCCCCACGAGATAGGACAGTTTGACGTTGTACCGCTTCATCGTCTCCTGCGCCACCTCGCGAACCAGATCTTTCTGCGCCTTCATTTCCGAGACCATCCCCACCAGCGGGATCATGATCTCCGGAACGATCTTCTTCCCTTCCTTGGCCAGCTCGCAGGCCGCCTCCATGATGGCCCGCGCCTGCATGCGGGTAATCTCCGGCATCGTAATGCCGAGCCGACAGCCGCGGAGTCCGAGCATGGGATTGAACTCATGGAGCTCTTCGACACGAGCCAGCAGACGGCGTTTCTCTTCGAGCCTGGCTCCATCTCGCCCGGTCAGTTCCAACTGTGCAATCTCCACCATCAAGTCTTCCCGCTTCGGCAGAAACTCATGCAGCGGAGGATCGAGCAGACGAATCGTGACCGGGAAGCCGGCCATTTCGCGATAGAGGCCGATGAAATCCTGTTTTTGCAGCGGGAGAAGCTGGTCGAGAAATTTTTCCCGTTCTTCTTTGGTCCGTGCCAGGATCATCTTCTGCATAATCGTGATGCGATCCTCGGCAAAGAACATATGTTCCGTCCGACAGAGTCCGATCCCTTCTGCGCCGAAGCCCCGCGCAATCTTCGCCTGATCCGGCACGTCCGCATTGGCGCGAACACGCAAGGTCCGCACGCTATCGGCCCAGGAGAGAATCAAGGCGAAGCGCTGATACTTGTCCGACTTCTTCGCATTCAGCTTGCCCTGGATGACTTGGATGATTTCCGATTCGACGACGGGCAGATCCCCCTCGTACACATTGCCGGTCGAACCGTTGATCGACAGATAGTCTCCCTCGCGAAACACCTTGGCCCCAATGCGAACGGACTCGTCATCCAGCACTTCCACCGCGTCGCAACCGGCTACACAGACTTTACCCATTTGCCGCGCAACCACCGCCGCATGGGACGTCATCCCGCCCCGCGCCGTCAAGAATCCCGCTGCGGCGTTCATGCCGTGAATATCGTCTGGGCTCGTCTCCTGCCGGACCAACACCACACGAATCCCGGCCGCTTTCATCTCGACAGCCTTATCAGGTGTGAGGGCAATCTTTCCTGCTGCCGCGCCGGGGCCTGCTGGAAGCCCCTTCCCCAGCGGATTGGACTTCGACTCTTCTTTCGTATCGAAAATCGGATAGAGGTATTGCGACAGTTGCTCAGGCCCGATCCGCTGCACTGCTTCCTTCTTCGAGATCAGGCCTTCTCTGACCATATCGACGGCAATCTTTACGGCGGCGATGCCGGTTCGTTTGCCGACACGGGTCTGCAACATATAGAGCTTGCCCTCTTGGATCGTAAACTCCAAATCGAGCATATCCCGGTAATGTTTTTCGAGCTTCTTATAGGTATGCTCCAGCTCCTTGTAGGCCTCCGGCACATTCTTCGCGAGGGCATTCACCGGAAGCGGAGTCCTGATGCCGGCTACGACATCCTCGCCCTGGGCATTCATCAAACATTCGCCGAAAAAGTTTTTGTCGCCGGACGCCGGATCGCGCGTGAACGCCACGCCGGTGCCGCTCGTCTCTCCCATGTTGCCGAAGACCATCGCCACCACATTGATGGCCGTGCCCCAGGAATCGGGAATCCCATAGAGGCGCCGATAGGTCACAGCCCGCGCACCGAACCAGGAGGAGAACACGGCGTTGACGGCTAAGCGAAGCTGCTCGAGCGGCTCATCGGGAAACTCTTTCTTGGTCTCTTCCTTGACAAGGGCCTTGAAACTGGCCACCAGCTCCCGCAGATGCCGCGCATCGAGATGAGTCTCATGCGCCACACCGACTTCAGCCTTCTTGTACTTGAGGATCGCTTCGAAATGTTCGCGAGGCACACCCATGACGATGCTGCCGTACATGGCGACGAAACGCCGATAGCTATCCTGGGCAAACCGATCGTTGCGGGTCTTGGCCGCCAGCCCCTCGACCGTCTTAGTCGTCAAACCGACATTCAACACCGTGTCCATCATGCCAGGCATCGAGGCCCTGGCACCGGATCGAACCGAAACCAAGAGGGGCCGCTCTGGATCGCCGAACCCCATGCCCATCGATCGTTCGATCCGCTTCAGCGACTTCAAGGCATCGTCCCACATGCCGGGAGGATACTTTTTCCCATTGTTGTAGTATTCGACGCAGGCCTCGGTGGAAATCGTGAAGCCGGGCGGAACGGAGATGCCGAGATTCGTCATTTCGGCAAGCCCGGCGCCCTTCCCACCCAGGAGCTCTTTCATATTGGATGCGCCTTCGGCTTTGCCGTCGCCAAAGTAGTACACGTATTTCTTTGCCACGCTGCCCTCTCCTTCGCGTTGAGTTCAGTTCAATGGACGAGTGATGCCCCAGGACCGGCGGCGGATTCGAGACGCAGCCGATACCGGCTGACTAGATACCACTTCGCCACCAGCCCCGACGCAATGACCGCCATTACAAACATCACTAATATGAGCAACCGGTAGTCGGCATGAATGTTCTGGTCCACATAATACTGCCCATCCGGCCCCTGCCGAAACCTGCTTTCCCGTTGAATCTGATGGATCTGGCCTGAAGGATCGGAAAGATTGATCCATTCCGAGCAGAAAGGCACCGGGTCAGATGCTCCTGCAACGGATTGCCATCTGAGCCGCAAGCAAATATCCTGTTTGGAGTTGAATACATCGGGGGTCGCTGCCAGTTCATCGAGGTTGATCCCGCTAACCCATAACCCGACCAGCACAATCGCATTGCAGAGCACCATCAGGACAAGAGACACGCAGGTGGTGTATCGACGGACTTTCCCCGCCCGACGCTGATCGTCTGACAATGGTTGATCCATCCCCCACCCAATTCGTCTCTCTCTAACAGGTGGTCAGGAGAGTCCTCGACTGCGCGCGTCCAACGAGGGCCTTTCGAGGCCGCGCGTTGCGCGAGCAGGAGGGACTCTCCTGACCATCTGTCCCTATCCCCCTTGTACCACAATCTGCGAAAAGTCCGCGAATGAGTTGAAGAAAACATCCACTTCCTGGAGCAGCGACAAGCGGTTGCTCCGGACAGCCGGATCCTCCGCGTTCACCATGACCGCGGCAAAAAACGCATCGATGGCCGGCTTCATCCGTACCAACGCATCCAGAGCCTGGCCATAGTCCCCACGAGTCATCGCGGACTTCATCTTCTCCCGTTCATCCACCGTTACCTGATACAGCGCCGACTCAGTCGGATTCTCGAACCGCGCCGTATCGACCGGCTTGCGATCCCACTGTTCCTTCTCGACCAGCCGGTGCGCCCGCTTGAACCCGACGATCAAGGGATCGAACTCAGGCTTCGTCGTCACGGACTCCAGCGCCTTCATCCTCTGCACGAGATCCACGAGATCCAGCGCCTTACCATGAGCCTGCTTCAACACCGCTTCGATCACATCGTCCCGCAAGGCATGAACAATTCTGGCGTAATGTCGAACCCGCTCGAAAAGAAATTCCGTCATCCGGCGGCGGCCCTCCTGCTCTGAGTCAGGAGTCCCCTTGAAACCATCGGCATGAACTAGGTTGATCGCGTTATCGATATACTTCCCAAGATTTACTTGGAGAGGTGCCTCCAAAATAATCCTAACGATGGCCGTGGCGCTCCGACGCAACGCAAAGGGATCTTCCGACCCGGTCGGTACGAGTCCCACGTAGAAGAAGGCCGCCACGGAATCCAGCCGATCGGCCAAGGACAGCACTTGGCCTGCTGTCGTCTTGGGCAATTCCCCTTCAATCGAGCGCGGCAAGTACTGCTCACGGATGGCCTGACTGACCGTTTCTGATTCTCCGTCATGCTTGGCGTACTCGCCCCCCATGATGCCCTGCAATTCCGGGAACTCACCGACCACACCGGTGAGCAAGTCGGCCTTGCAGAGATCCGCCGCCCTCTCGCAAGCCTTCTTCAGCTCGCTATCTTGCGGCTTCAAGCTCGACGCGATAAAGCTGGCCAGCTTGCTGATCCGCTGCTGCTTCTTCTCCATCGTGCCAAGCTTCTGATGGAACGTGACCCCGGCCAATTTTGCGACCCGGTCCTCCAACTTGATCTTCCGGTCCTCATCGAAAAAGAACTTGGCATCGGACAGACGAGCAGCCAAGACCCGCTCGTTGCCTTCGCGAATCAATCCCATATCTTTGGCGCGATTATTGGTCACCGCAATGAAGTGAGGGACCAGCCTCCCGGTCTCTTTGTGCAACAAGGAGAAGAACCCCTGATGTTCTTTCATCGAGGTAATCAAAATCTCTTGAGGCACTTCCAGATAGGCAGGTTTGAAGGAGCCGATAATGGCATTGGGACATTCGGTCGTATAGACCGCCTGATCCAGCAAGTCCTCATCCACATTCAACCTGAAACCAGCTTCCTTGCACAGGGCCGCGATCTGTTCTTCAATCATGTGGCGGCGGCGCTGTGGATCGGCCATGACGCCCTGCCGTTCCAGCCCCTTCAGATAGGACTCGGCATCTCGCACCACCAGCCCCTTGGCGCTCCCTAACACGCGGTGGCCTTCGGTCTTATTCCCGGCGGTAATCCCCACTGCGGCAATCGGAAGCGTCGCCCCTCCGTATAAGGCCACCAACCACCGCACCGGGCGCGCGAACCGGGCGCCAGTGCTATTCCACTTCATCGCTTTCGGGAAGGTCAGTTTGGCGATCAACTGAGGGAGGAGCTCTTCCAGGACCACCTTCGTAGGCCGCCCCTCTTCCTGCTTCACCGCAAAGAGATAGTCCCCCTTCGGGGTCTGGCGAACTTGCAGATCCTGAACGGAGACTCCCTGCCCTGCGGCAAATCCCATCGCCGCTCTGGTCGGTTGGCCGGCTGGATCGAAGGCCACAGACTTGGAAGGCCCCATCGCTTCCTTGACCATCGAGGTTTGCAAGGCTGCGAGACCCTCGACCACCAGGGTCAAACGTCGCGGGGTGCCCAAGGTGCGGATGGAATGAAACGAAAGCCGTTGATCCTTGAACAGCTGCTCGGCCGAATCTTTAAGGGTCGTCAGGGCTGGGGCAATGAACTGATAGGGCAATTCTTCCACGCCGATCTCGAGCAAGAGCTCGGCCGTCGCAGCAGCAGCACGAACTCCCTTTTTCACAGGAGAAGCGGAACGACGAGCTGTCTGAGTCTTTGCCATGAATCCTTCTGCAGCTCCTATGAGCGGCGGGCCACAGTTTTCGTGCGGGAGCCTGAGACCTTCGCTCCATCTGGCCCCATCCCGCGATTGAGCAACGGATGGCCCATCGCCGCCCGCTCTTCGATATAACGTTCAGCACATTGCCGTGCCAGGGCGCGGACCCTGCCAATATAACCGGTGCGCTCCGCCACGCTGATCGCCCCGCGGGCATCCAGCAGATTGAAGAGGTGCGAGGACTTGATACAAAATTCATAGGCCGGAAGCGTCAACCGCTTCTCGCGGTTCGCCAGCAGCCGCTGACATTCCCCCTCGAACGATTGAAACGTGGCCTTGAGCATCGCCACGTCGCCTTCTTCGAAGTTATAGGTCGAGAATTGCACTTCGGTTTCGTGATGGATATCGCCGTAAGACACGGAATCGTTCCAGGCCAGGTCGAACACTTTATTCACCTGCTGCAGATACATCGCGATCCGCTCGGTCCCATAGGTGATTTCGACCGTAATGGGATTCAGCTCGATCCCGCCGATTTCCTGAAAGTAGGTGAACTGGGTGATCTCCATCCCGTCCAGACGTACTTCCCAGCCAAGCCCCCAGGCCCCCAGTGTGGGAGATTCCCAATCGTCTTGGATGAACCGGATGTCGTGCTGCTTCGGGTCGATCCCCAATTGAGCCAAACTCTCCAGATACAAGGCTTGAATATTGTCCGGAGCCGGTTTCAGCACGACCTGATATTGATAGTAATGCTGCATGCGATTGGGATTTTCGCCGTATCGTCCGTCCGTGGGACGCCGACAGGGTTGGGGATAGGCAGCCCGCCAGGGCTCCGGACCAAGGGACTTGAGGAAGGTGGCAGGATGAAAGGTGCCGGCCCCCATCTCCAGATCATAGGGTTGATGGATCACACAGCCCTGCTCGGCCCAGTAATGGTGCAATGTAAGGATGAGATCTTGAAAGGTCACAATCAGCCTTATAGGATGATGAAATTATCGAGTTCTCGTCCCGGAGCGAGGGAAGAAGCTAACAGGAACGCCAGGAAACTGTCAAGAAAGATCCCTCTACGATCAATGGCTTGCGTTAAAATCTCTCTCGTCATTTTGATCCTTCACCCAGACAATTTGCCGCACAATCCGTGAGATGTCCCCCCACGCTCATTTATACATCACTCTTGACGCAGCTCCAGGCAATACTCTATTGTCCAATAAAGTTGACTGACTCACTCGGAATTGCGTGCCCCCAACATGAAACTTTCGAAGAAAAGCGAATATGGACTTCGAGCCCTTCTGGAACTCACACAGTTCTATGGCAAGGAGACGCTTCAGCGCCAGCAAATTGCGGAGCGTCAACATATTCCCGTGGAGTTCCTGGAACAGATTCTTCTCGCGCTGAAACGAGCGGGGTTGCTGGCAAGCCGCCGCGGCATCAAGGGCGGCTATACGCTGATCAAGTCACCGGGCGAGATCACCCTGGGCCAAGTCATTCGTATCCTGGATGGGCCGCTCGCGCCGATTGCCTGCGTGAGTAAAACCGCCTATCAAAAATGCCGCGATTGCCCCTATGCCTCGAAGCCCCACTGCCCTTTGCAAGATGCGATGGGTGAAGTGCGCAACGCCATCGCCGACATTTTGGACCATTACACCCTCAACGACTTCGCCTTCGGGCATCGCAAAGGATAATCATGGATCTCGTCGTACTCGTAGCGATCACCTTCGTCGCCGCCACGGTCAATGGCGCATTGGGATACGGATTCTCTTCCATCACCGTTCCCGTTGCGCTGCTGTTCTACACCAACCGCATTTTGAACCCGGCCCTGGTGCTGATCGAACTGGTCATCAATAGCTACGTCCTCTTCATCAACCGCCGAAGCATCCCGGCCATCTGGTGGCGCGTGGCCCCGATTCTGATCGGCCTCCTGATCGGCGTCGGGATCGGCAGCTATATCCTCTCCCTCGTGCATCCGGCCTGGGTCAAGTTCGTCACCTACTTCATGCTACTGCCGCTGATTCTGCTCCAAGCGGCCGGCATCAGAAAACCCATCAAGGCCGAAAAGGCCATTGCGATCCCCTTCGGAATGGGCATCGGCACCCTCTACTCCGTCACCACCATCTCGGGGCCTCCCCTGGCGCTGCTATTCAACAACCAGGGCTATGCCAAACAGGATTTCCGGGCCGCGCTCGGCGTCATTCGCGTGGGAGAGTCGGTTCTGACCGGCATCGCCTACTACTTCATCGGACTCTATAGCGTCAGCAGCCTGGAGATCATCCCCTACATCATCCCCAGTGTCCTCCTGGGCATTCCCCTCGGAAGTTATCTCATTCGCTGGATGGACCCGGAATCCTTCCGGCGCATCTGCATGGCCTTCGATGCGCTGGTCGTCGCGTTCGGATTGTCGCGGGTGCTCATCGAATTACAAATGGCCACAGCCCTCACCACCTACAGCATCCTCTCGATCGTGATGGTGCTCAACGCCTACTTATTGTTCCGGTTTTTTCGCGACCGTACCGTTCCATAAATTGACGCCACTCGCGGCCGATGGCACAACCGATCCATCCGCGCGATCCTTTCATTGACTCCCCCATTTCCTTTTTGTTAGCCTCAAGCCCCGCCGCGTGGCTGGCGATTTTTCACAGTGGCAGAAGGGTCTGCCAGCATCCTTGGCACCACATCCCGAAAGGAGTTTCGATGGCCAGTTTAACGGCTTCGTCTGCAGTACTCGATGAGTTACACAACAAGGCCACCCAGCTCCGGATCGAAAGTGTGCGGGCGACCACCGAAGCAGGGAGCGGCCATCCCTCCAGTTGCTGCTCCGCCGCCGACCTTGTCGCCGCGCTCTTTTTCTCGGTGATGCGCTACGACCCGAAGAACCCCAAAGCTCCCAACAGCGATCGTTTCGTCCTTTCAAAAGGCCATGCAGCGCCCCTCCTCTATGCAGCCTGGGCCGAAGCAGGACTCTTCCCGAAAAGCGACTTACTCAAATTACGGACCCTGACCTCCGATCTGGAAGGGCATCCGACTCCCCGCCTCTCCTTTGTCGATATGGCCACCGGCTCGCTCGGACAGGGACTGCCCGTGGGCGTCGGCCTCGCGCTCAACGCCAAGTCCGTCGACAAAACCACCTATCGCACCTACGTCCTGATGGGGGATGGAGAGTCCGTCGAAGGGTCGGTCTGGGAAGCAGTAGAAGTGGCGCGCCATCATCGCCTCGACAACCTTTGTGCCATCGTGGATATCAACCGGCTTGGCCAAAGCGATCCCACGATGCTGCAACATGATATGGAGGCGTATCGATCCCGCTGGGCCGGGTTCGGCTGGCACGCCATCGTCGTGGACGGACATAGTCTCTCCGCCATTCTTGCCGCTTTCGATGAGGCAGCCAGGACCACCGGGAAACCGACCGTCCTGCTGGCCAAGACCTTCAAGGGCCGCGGCATTTCTGTGATGGAGAATCACCCGGAGTGGCATGGAAAACCCTTGAAGAAGGGCGAAGAAACGGACAAGGCGATTGCCGAACTGACGACGCAACTCAAGCCGAGCCAGATGGAGATTCAGATCCAGCAGCCCTATGCGGCCCCGTCCAAGCAAGTATCGATCGGATCCTTGCCGGCGTCTCCCTACAAACTCGGCGACTCGGTCGCCACACGTGAGGCCTTCGGCGCCACATTGGCGGCCCTGGGCGATGTCCACCCACTCGTCGTCGCGCTCGACGCCGACGTCAAGAATTCCACCTACACCGACAAATTCGGCAAGAAGTTCCCTGACCGATTCTTCGAGAATTTCATCGCGGAGCAAAATATGCTCGGCGCGGCAGCCGGATTGGCAGCCTGCGGCAAGATTCCCTTTGTCGCAACCTTTGCCGCCTTCTTTACCCGCGCCTACGACTTCATCCGCATGGCGGCCATCAGCGGCTCGAACATCAAACTGGTGGGCACCCACGTCGGCGTCAGCATCGGTGAAGATGGTCCGTCCCAGATGGGGCTGGAAGATATCGCCATGATGGCAGCCCAGCCTGGCGTCGTCGTCCTCTACCCCTCCGACGCCACCTGCACCTATCGGCTGGTCGAAGCAGCAGCCGCTCACAAAGGCATGGTGTATCTGCGCGCGGGACGGCCCAAAGCACCGGTCATCTACGGACCGGAAGAACAGTTCCAGATCGGCGGGTCCAAGGTCCTTCGCCAGAGCGCCGCGGACGTCCTGACCATCGTGGCAGCGGGCGTCACCCTCTTCGAAGCGCTCAAGGCCTACGATCAGCTCAAGGCGGCGGGCATTTCCGTGCGGATCATTGACCTCTACAGCATCGCGCCGATCGATCATGCCACCCTGCTCGACAGTGCCAAAGCCACCCAGGGCCGCATCCTCACCGTAGAAGACCACTATGCCCACGGAGGACTGGGCGACGCGGTCCTCAGCGCCGTGGCAACAGAAGGGTTACGAGTGCACAAGCTTGCGGTCCGAACTATTCCCCACAGCGGGAAGCCGGACGAACTTGTGGACCACTTTGGCATCGGAGCACGATCCATTGTCGAAGCCGTCAAAAACATCGCGAAATAAACCCTCCCGCGCCGCCCTGCCCCATGAGTTGGCCGGGATTCCGCTCCTGAACATTCTGTCAGGAGCGGCGCGCCAGCGAATGCTGCAGGAGCTGACCGAAGCCCATTACGGCAAAGGCGACTTCATTTTCCGCGAAGGCGATCCGACCGAATACTTCCACATCGTCAAGACCGGAACGGTCAAGTGCGTCAAATCCACTCCGGAGGGAAAAGAATGCACGCTGAAGATGCTCATGCCGGGCGACCTCTTCTGCTGCGACGCGGCGGCCTTCGATGGCGCCTCCCATCCAGGCTCGGCCCAGCCCATGGGGGACGTCAGCATCCTCCGCATGAGCAAAAAGGCCTACTTCGAGATGCTGAGGCAAAGTCCGGACGCCGCGCTTGAAGTCATCAAGTTTCTCGGCAACCGATTGAACGAAGCCCAGGAGAAAACCAAGGATCTGGCGCTCGACCGGGCCGATCAGCGACTCGCCTCGCTGCTCGTCGATCTCGCTACCCGCAACGGAGTGAAAGATCCGAACGGGATTCGGCTCACGATTCGCCTCACCAGACAGGATATGGCCAACATGGTAGGGATCACGACAGAGACGGCCATTCGCATTATGGGCCGGTTCAAACGCGACAAGCTGGTCTCCGGCACCGCCAATCGCCTCCTGATTTGCGATCTGCCAGGCTTGAAAGCCCTCGCGTCCGTCTCGTAGTCCCTCACACACACTATTTTTCAGAAATATCTCAAACATGACATTTGTCATGTTTTATTCCACTGATCTAGCGTACCCTCTCTAACCTCAGTCGCACGAACTCGCAGACTGATCGCGTCAGACCTGTGCATTCGCGCGCCGTTGAACCATCCACCCCTAACAGAGGAGCAGAGAGACTATGCGTGCAGCAGAGAAAGCATTCAGCACATTCGTCATCGTCACAGGCCTCCTCGCCGGAAGCCTGACGTTCTCATCGACGACCTGGGCCAAAACCCATAACATCGCCATGACCGCGGTGGAAACCGATGTCGTCATCGACGGGAGCGGGGAGAAATACGCCGCCTGGACCTTCGACGGCACCGTCCCGGGGCCGGTCGTGCGGGTCACGGAAGGCGACACGATCAATTTCACCTTGACCAATCCCGCCACGAACAAGAATCCCCATGCGATGGATTTCCATGCGGCGGAAATCGACTTCCTGAAAAACTATCGGGCCGTCAATGCCGGCGAAAGCATCAGCTACACCTTTGTGGCCAAGAAGCCGGGGATCTTCTTCTACCATTGCGGAGCGCCCCCGATGATCCAACATGTCGCGCGCGGCATGTTCGGCGCCATCATCGTCGATCCCAAGAATGCGAAGGCCTGGCCCAAAGCGGATCGCGAATATGTGCTCGTCCAGTCTGAATTCTTCAAGAACCCGACCGACGTGCAGGCCATGTTCGACCGCAAATACGACAACATGCTCTTCAACGGCGGCATCTTTAAATATCATCCATTCGTGACCGGCGGCGGCAAGTTAGATGCGAAGCCGGGCGAGCGCGTCAGGATTTATTTCGTAAATGCCGGCCCGAACGAATTCTCCTCCTTCCATCCGATCGGTGAAATCTGGGACAACGTCTACGAGAGCGGCAATCCCGGCAACAAACTCACCGGCGTGCAGACCTATGTCGTCGGGCCAGGCAGCGCGGCGACGTTCGATGTCGTCGTGGAATCGGCCGGAGCCTACCCGCTGGTCACACACTCGCTCACCGGCGCGCTTCGCGGCGCGATCGCGGTCTTGCTGGTCGGACCGGATGCCAAACCGGCTCCGCTCATGCCGATGGTGCCCTGGGTGCTGCCCGCGAAGTAAGGACTAGAACAGGGAGCGATCGGCCGAGAGGCTGGTCGCTCCCTGCAGTTGAGGGCGCGCATAACCATGATGATGAACGTCGTATCGGCTGTCTGCGTACTGCTCGCCGTCCTTTCTTGCCCCCCCGCTTCCGCCGATGCGCCGAAAGAACGCATCGCCCTCATGTTGACAGGCCCGGCCTGCCGCGAGGCGCAACAGACGATCGAAACAGTCTTGCGCCGCACAGACGGAGTCTTCGCCGTGGATGGCGCCGGCGTCCCGGAACATCTGCTCATCGATGTCGAGGAAGGAACAATCTCCGCGCAGGAACTCCTCACGATCACTCAGAAGACGATCGCCACAGACCTTTCATGCCGGGTCGAAATTATGCGATCCTGCATCACAGCCCCTGGACACAACAGGACAAACGCACCAGCCAAGTAGGAACCGGCCACTCATCGCTCACGCCACACCACATGCCATACAGACGCCCTGCCGAGCCCTGTCGGCCCCATCGCCCCCTGCGCTACCTCTCGGGTATGAGCCTCTGCCTCACGGTCTGGCTGCTCGCGTCCCCGGCCCTGGCGCAGGACGCGCTGCTCGAATGGTTTCCCATCAGGCCAGTGAATTTCGACGCCGTGTTTCGCCAACAGACCTTTGGACAGAACGATCGCGAGATCACGGTGCAAGCCGGCATCACCGCGCTCCGCTACGGCGATATCGAGGTGCGCGGACTCTACCGCTACTTCAGCCTGCACAGCCTTGAATCCACCGGGGTCAAGACGGATCAGCATGCGATCCTGTTCAACCCCCGCTGGAACAATTTCATCGACATCCTGGACTTTCCCAAGGGGGCGCCGATCAACCGGACGATTCGCCACGTCCTGTTCGGCCCGCTCGAAGACCGTGCGGTGCCCTATATCGGACTCCTTGCCGGAACGAACATTCCCGGCAATGGCCCCTCATCGCCAGGGCATTTCATCGGAGGACAGCTCGGCGTACGATTCCCACTCGCCCTTGGAGTATCGCTCGACATCGCCGTAGAATTCAGTCAGTTCGAGCTCTACTTCCAGGGCGACAGCAGGGAAGCCCAACAGTGGGTCATGACGACAGGGATACGATTCTGATGGATAGGCACGAGCCACGCTCGCACAATCGATGGGCATTCAGCCTGATCCTCTGGTGTAGCCTCGGAATGAGCGGTTGCGGACTGATCTACGACGCGGTGCAGCACGTCACCCCGGTCTCATCAGACGAACTGGGCGCCATCTGCCGCCGCCAAACGGTGCGCATCGGAATGGCGGCGGAACCTTTCCGGCCATTCGTATTTCCGGCAATCTGGACGGATGAAGGCGCGCGCGTCACCGGTCTCGACGTCGAACTGGGACGGGCGATCATCGATGCCCTGTCGCAACATTGCGGGAAGCCCATCACCCCGAACCTGCACCTCGTCCGGTTCCGGGATCTATTTTCGCTCTTAAACGAAGGCCAGTTGGATTTGTTCATCTCGGCTGTCGCGGCCAATGTCCCTTCACCGACCAGAGCTGGCTTCGCCTATTCAAGCCCATACTTTTCCGCTGGAGGGATCAGTGGGATCGCGCGCCGGACGGAAATCGCCGAACGCGTCCGCGCCAATCTCCGCGCACAAGCGACGTCACGCCCCCCAAACGGCCTGATCTCAAACGAGCAAGCCTTGACCGGGCTGACCATTGCCGTGCAGGAATGGACCTCCACACACCTGTACGCCGAGGCGAACTTGCGCGCGAACACGCTGGTCCTCTGCGACTCCCTGCCTGCTGCGTTTGAAGCCGCTGCTACCGCCACCGACCCGGCCATCGATGTCATCCTGGGAGCCGAACCGGTCCTTGAGTTCATGGTAACCCGTGTGCAAAAAGATTGGCGCCTTCTGACGCTCGACACGGAGAAGCCCCTGTTTTTGACTCGGAGTCACTACGCGGTCGTGATGGCGGAAAAGAGCTACCGGCTGCGGTGGTTCGTCAATAATGTGCTATTCAAACTCGATGAATCAGGAAGGTTGGCCGAGATGCGGCGGCGGTGGCTGGAGGAATCGTATGCCTTTCCGCGTCGAGCGGCTGCTGAAGGCCTGCCGTTCGATGTAGCGAAGATGGTCGCACATTACGACCAGGGTAAATGCCGGGTCGCACCAGGTCACTGAAAAAACGATATGGAGGCCATATGAAAAACGCTCGGGTCGCCGTAACGGCAATGCTCCTCCTGCTCGTCATGATCCTATTCATCCTGCCGCCGCCAAGCTGGGCCGTCGACCGCGCAGAGGCGGAAGAGACCGCTCGGCTCTTGGCCAAACTGCTCAAAGCAGGCCGATTGGTCATCGAACAGAACCAACTGCTAATCGACGATCAGCATAAAGGGAACAAGGGATTTACGCCCGAGGTGTTCGAGCAGCAGCTCATTCACGAATTTCGCCAACAGACCGGCATCGATCTCTCCAAGCTCCAAAGCACGCCTGCCTCCATTTCGCTGCCATCCCTGGCCAAAGAATTGTTGCAGGCCTTCGTGCTGGCCAGCAAGGACGTAGTGCGCGAGGCCCAGGTCGTGATCAATCAACGGGGGATCGGCTACAAGAACTTTATTCCGGCGACCTACGGCAGCCAGGCTTCCGCACGCTTCTCCAAACAGTCGCGGGTCCGGCTCAAGCAAACAACGCTGGAGCCCCGCAATCCGAAAAACGAACCGGATGAGTACGAAGCCTCGGTTCTCAAATGGCTGTCAGGCCGCCCGCGAGCCGAAGCCTATGTCAGCGAGCTCACCGATCAGGGCCAGACATTACGGGTCGTGATGCCGATCTATTACGTCCCGGCCTGCTTAACCTGCCACGGCGAGCCGAAAGGCGATCTGGATATTTCCGGCTACCCCAAGGAGGGCCATCGCGAAGGAGACCTGGCAGGGGCCATTACCGTCACGGCCCCCTTAAACCTCCGTTAAGTACGGCCCAC
>CAMDPZ010000039.1 GCA_945905765.1 Nitrospira lenta | reverse complement strand
AGATAGAGGCTTAAGAATTGATCGTACTCGGTGGGAAGATTCAGGCTGGAGCGGTTGCGGGCAAGACCGGCGATGATGCCGCGATGTTTTTTGCTGAGGCCGGACGCTTCAAAGGCCTGACGGAAGTGCCGCCATCTGGCTGTGGCGTCGGTCTCCAGACTGGCTCGTTCGGCCGGCGATAACGAATGGACCGAAGTGGTGAGGGAGCGGATGGCCTTCTCGACGCTCTCATAGGGCGGCGCCAGCTTGAGCTGGGCGTAGAAGGTTTCCAGGTGATGACGGAACTCCTCCCGGAGCGTCAGAGTATAATCGGTTGAAGTCGTAGTCGGTTCAGGCATAGTGGCTGGCAGGATGATACGGGAAGAGCTGCCGCCATGACAACATTTCATCGCTGTTTATTTACCAGGAGGGTCGCATGAAACGCATTCAGCGCTATGTGCTCGGACTCGTGGCCGTGTTCGCCTTGGCCGGTTGTTCGTCTCACCATCATCATGAGATGGGCGGCGAAGGCAAGGGGGAGAGCTATTGGCAGAAGGGGCAGCAGGACATGGCGGCCTTGATCGATCGCACAGTCAAGGACCAGGCGAAGGCCCAGCAAGTGAAGGCGATCGTGAACGATGTGGTCGCGGAATTGAGGTCGAGCCGCGAACAAGCGCGCGCGTCCCACCGCCGGCTGTACGAGTTGAACGCGAACTATGCGGCGACCCCGGAGGAGTTTACCAAGGCGCTGGATGACGCGAGCAATCAGCGGATGCAGTCGGCTGCGAAGATCCTCTCGCTCCGTTTCAAGATGAAGGACTTGATGACGGGGGACGAGTGGAAGGCCCTGTCGGACCAGATGCTGTCTTACAGCAGCCGGTATCGGCATAGTGAGTCGTCGCCCAAGAGCGGTTACTAGCGGGCTACTGAAAATGGGAGGGGGTGGCTGAGGCGATCCCCGTGCTCGCGCAACGCGCGGCCTCAGAAGGCCCTCGTTGGACGCGCGCAATTGGGATCATCTCAGCCTCCCCCTGGTAGGTGATGGCTTGCCGGGGCTTTGATGGATAGCCCTTGGAACGTTGAGGCTAACTTCGAGCTGGCGTGGCTGTAAGAGGGACCGGAGTCCAGGTCGCGCCGGCGTCGGTTGAGCGGTAGAGCCCGCTCCCGTTCGTGCCGACATAGAGGATGTGCGGGTCGCGCGGGCTCATCGCGAGCGTGCGAATGTTCAATGAGCCTAGTCCGTTGTTGATCGCGGCCCAAGTCTGTCCGCTGTCCTGGCTTTTCCAGACGCCGCTTGGCCCTCCGATATAGAGAGTTTTCGGTTCGATCGGGTCGATCAAGATACTGCTCACGAACAGATCGGGGAGCGCTTGCCCGATCCGTTCCCATCGTTCGCCGCGCGTATCGGTGCGGAAGAGGCCCTTCGTGGTGCCGGCATAGACGATGTCCGAGCTGACCACATCGAAGGCGATCGCATTGACCCCCAGCGCCATCCCCCCCATCAGCTCCTGCTCGGGAATCAGCCCGTTATTGATCTTCTTCCATCCCATCGCCGCGTTGTCGGATCGATAGATCCCCCCCGTGGTGCCAGCGTAGAGGACGCGGGGATCGTGGGGGTGAATGGCGATGGAGACCACGATGTGGACTTCCTTCATCCCGGCCATGCGTTCTTCCCACTCACGCCCGCCGTCCTTGGTGTAAAAGGCGCCGACGGTCGTGGCCGCGTAGATCTGATCGTGGTCGGTCGGGTGAAAGACGAATTCATTGATGAAGGAGACGTGCTCTTTGAGCCCGACGTTGTGCGGGAGCCAATGTTGCCCGCCATCCGGACTCTTGTAGACGGCGTCGGCCATGGTGCCGGCATAGATGGTCGCCGGGAACTGTGGGTCGATGGCGAGCGTCGTCACTCGTCTGGCGCTGAAACTGGGGAAGCGCTCCCACAGTTGGCCTCCGTCGCGCGACTTGTAGACCGCATCGTTCGTCGCCACATAGAGGATGTTGACGTTGGTTGGATGGAGGGCAATGGAAACGATCGCCTCGCTGTCCTTCTGGCAGCCGAGGTTGAAGAGGAGAAGAGCCAGCGCGGCAAATGTGGCGGCAGTGCGAATCAGCATGACAGTCGTGGACCTAACCATAGGATTCAGCAGCGAGTCAACCGACTAGAGTTTTTTGGTGAAGCGTTCCGCATAGCCCGTCAGCTCCATATAGCCCTGTCCGTGAATCGGTTTTCCCTGCGCTGTGCCGGTTGCTTCGATCGCCCCTTCCCAATAGGTCACTTGCGTGCTGCGCGTCGTGGAGAGTTCCTGCTCTGCCATGAGGGGAGCCAGAGCTAGCGAGAGTTGCTGGGAGGGAATGGTCAGGCGCCACCGTTGCGGATAGCGGGTTTTGCTTGTCGGACTGGTCCAATAACTGGTTGGCTCCAGGGTGAAGTCCCCGATCGCCAGATGCTGTCCTCGTCCCTCCCGGTCGATGAGGGTCCCGCTGGAGAGAGGATCGGCTGATCCATCGGCCCGGCGGAGCCGATAGAGCATCAGTTCCCTGTGGTCATCAAGTTGCAGGCTGAACCAGTCCCATCCGATCAGATTCTTGTCGAGATCGGCCGAGCCGAACTCATGGTCCATCCAGCTCGTGCCGGTCACGTCGAACGATTCGTTCCCGATCGTGAGAGTGCCGGTCGTGGCCAGTCTGGTGAAGGAATAGTAATGGGAAGCCTGTCCGGCGGCTGATCCTTTGTGGCTGATCCCGTCTGTGCCATGTACCACGAGGGGTTTTTCTTGCGAGACCCTGAGTTGGAGCGTCAGGTTCTCATCCGCAGCCTGGAGGGTCTGGGTGCTTGGCTCGGTAGCTGACGATTCGGCGCGCCACTGATCGACCCAGACATGGAGACGATCATGGTCCGCGCCGGCCTTGCCCAGACCGGCCCGGCTGATTTTTTCTGCATAGTGAAATCGGCCCTGGCTGAGGTCGCTCACGGCGAAATGGGCCAAGTAGAGTTGCGTGACGGCCCATTGCGACGGGAGGGTCTTCACATGCTCGCGCATCATGCCCCGGCGGAAGAAGGTGAGTTGATAGCCGAAAGGCCGGCCGTCCTTCGCCGTGAGCTGGCCTGTGTAGTACCACCATTCGGTGCGGAAGGCCTCATGCGATCCGTGATCGCGCGGAAAGGAATAGCGATAGCCCTCCGTGGCGATGGCGAATTCCTTTGCCGTATCGTTCGCGAGCCCTGGCAGGACCATGAGCAGACTGCTCGCCAGGAGCAGACTGGGTCGAACGTAATGCCGCAATTTACGCATGGGCGAGGGAGGCTCCGTGAGGTGAGGGAATCGTCGATTGCGCTTATAACATGCTTCGGCAGGTGGCACAAATCTCCTGTATTGATAAGGGTTTTCAGCAATTCTCTGGGTAGAATATACCCCGCGCTCGCCGTTGACAATTTTGGCAACCATCAGCTATCGTGAGTGATGCAGACCGATCACGAGCGAGAGCCGCAGGGACACGATCAGGGCGACATTGTGCCGCCGTTTCCCATCCCCTCACGGATTCCGGTGTTCCCGCTTCCGAACGTCGTGCTGTTCCCCAAGACCTATCTCCCCCTGCATATCTTCGAGCCCCGTTACCGCGACATGGTCTCAGATGCTGCGAGCAGCGGACAATGTATTGGCATGGCGCTGCTCAAAGAGGGCTGGGAACCGGACTACTATGGTCATCCTCCCGTGTTCCCGATGGGCTGCGTCGGTCGGTTGGTGAGCGTGCAACCGCTGGCCAACGGCCGATCCAACATCCTCCTGCAAGGGCTGGAGCGGTTTGAGATCGAGAGCGAGTGGCACGACAGGTCCTATCGCGAGGCGACGATTGCCGTTAGGCCACGAGGCGCAGTGACGGCGCTCGATCCGGCGGTCCGCCAACGCCTCTGTACCCTCCTGGAGTCCTATCTCCGGTCCCACGACGACATGCCGACCTGGCAGGAGTTTTTTCACAAAGAAGTCAGCGACGAGATTTTCGTCAACACCTTGTCCACCTACTTGGAGTGTACGCCCTTGGAAAAGCAGTTTCTGTTGGAGGCCGACAGTCTCCATCAACAAGCCCGCCGTCTTAGCGACCTTATCGAGTTCATGATGCAGGACCAGTCCGGTGCGAAGGGCTGGGGCTGATGGATCGCGCAATTGCTATTGAGGTTTCCCGGCTTACCAAAACCTATGACGGCGGCCATGTCGCCGTTGCCGATTTGTCGTTTCAGGTCTATGAAGGCGAGATCTTCGGCCTCCTCGGACCGAACGGGGCAGGGAAAAGCACCACGCTCCGGACGCTCATTACGCTGCTGACGCCGACGTCCGGATCCGCCAGCATTTTAGGCCACGATACGGTGCGCGACGCAGACGTCGTCCGGCAACTGATCGGCTATGTGCCGCAGGAGCGGGCCATCGATCGCTTCCTCACCGGGCGGGAGCATCTCGAGCTCCTCGGCGCCCTCTACCATTTGTCGAAGGCGGAAGCCGCGAAGCGCATCGCCGAGTTGCTGAAGCTCGTGGAATTGGAAGAGGCGGCTGACCGTCCGGCGAAAACTTATTCCGGGGGCATGAAGCGGAAGCTCGACATTGCCTGCGGTCTCTTGCCGAATCCCAAGATCCTGTTCCTCGACGAGCCGACCCTGGGCCTGGATGTGCAGAGCCGCCTCCGCATCTGGGACTATGTGCGGATGTTGAAGGGGCGCGGCATGACGATCGTGATGACGACGAACTATTTGGACGAAGCGGACCAGCTCTGCGATCGCCTGGCCATCATCGATGGCGGCAAGATCAAGACGCTCGGCTCGCCGACCGAGCTGAAAATAGGACTGGGCGGCGATATCGTGTCGCTGACCTTGAAGGACCAGAGCAAGATTCCCGTGTTGGTCTCTGCGTTGACGGGACAGCCGGCGATGCGCGCGGTCAAGGCTACGCCGACTGGCTTGGATATCCGGGTCGATTCGCCGGAGAAGGCCCTGTCCGCGATCCTCGAGTCCGCCAATCGACTGGATTGCCGCCTGGAGTTTATCGAATACCACCGGCCGCGGCTGGACGACGTGTTCATCGCCCATACGGGGCGGTCCATGACCGAATCGGTTCAAGACATTCAGACAGGATCATAAGGAGATACGGTGGCCCAGTACTGGCAAGAAATTCATGCGTTGACGATGCGGTGGGTCCGGCGGCTCAGTCGCGAGAAATTCAGCATGCTGTTCACCCTCGTGCAGCCGATGCTGTTCTGGCTGATTTTCTTCGGCAACCTGTTTCAGAAGGCCGCGGATGTGCAAGTGACGCAGGCCCCGAACTACATTAGTTTTTTGACGGCCGGCGTGGTCGTTATGACGGTGCTGAACAACGGGCTGGCCGGCGGCGTCGATCTGTTATTCGACAAGGAGAACGGGTTCCTGGAACGGTTGATGACCACGCCGATCCACCGGAGCTCGGTGATCCTGAGCCGGTTCATCTTCGTGATGTCGATTACGTCGCTTCAAGTGCTCGTGATCCTCGGGGTGGCCTTCCTGTTCGGCGTGCAGCCGGCGACGGGGCTCCTGGGCGTCGCGGCAATCCTCCTGATCGGGATGCTTTTCGGGGTCGGACTCACGGCGATTTCCATGGCCATGGCCTTTTCCGTGAAGAGCCACGGCGATTTCTTTTCGGTGTTGGGCTTCCTGTCGCTGCCGATGATTTTCTTGAGCTCAGCCCTGGTGCCTTTGGCGGGAATGCCGGCCTGGATGGGATTTTTAGCGCGGTTCAATCCGATGACCTGGGCGATCGACGCGGTGCGTCCGCTGATCCTCTCCGGCTGGACTGAGGCCCTGCCCCACGTCGCGATGGTCGTCGTCGTTATGATAATTTTCGACGCCATCTGCCTCTATGGGAGCGCCAAAGCGTTCCGTCGGGCGATGGGCTAATGGGCGGGCTGTCCGGGAGTCCTACCATGCTGGTGAACGAGAGCCAAATCCGGGCCTTGATCCGGCTGCTGTCCGATGAAGACGAGCGGATCGTCCGGACCATTAGCGGTAAACTCATCGACATCGGCCCCTCTGCCGTACCCCTCCTGCAAGAAGCGGAAATCGAACAGCCGGAAATGGCCGATCGCCTCCTGTCCGTGCTGGAGGAAATCCGCGGCGGCAATCTCGAAGATGAACTGGCGCAGCTGGCGGCCTTGCCGGACGGGTCGATGGACCTCGAACAGGGCGCTTTTCTGATCGCCCGCTACGCCTATCCCACCCTGACTGTTTCCTCCTATGCCAGACAGCTGGACGAGATGGCGCAGGAAGTACAGGACCGGCTCGGGTCGCGGGCCTCAGGCGAGGAAACGATCAAGACGTTGAACCGGTACCTCTTTACGGAGCAGGGCTTCAAGGGCAACACGAAGAACTATTACGAGTTGGAGAATAGCTACCTCAACTGCGTGATCGACCGCCGGACTGGCATTCCCATCAGTCTCTCGACTCTGTACCTCCTCATTGGGAAGCGGATGGGGCTTCCGGTGCACGGGATCGGAATGCCGGGCCATTTTTTGGTGAAGTACGAATCGGATCGCTACAAGGTCTTTGTCGATTGTTTCAACGGCGGGGCCTTGCTGACCGAGAAGAACTGTCAGCGGTTTCTCACGGAAGCCGGCTATGGATTCGATGAGAAGTATCTGCAGCACAGTCCCGTGCGTGCGATTCTTTCCCGCATGGTCAAGAATCTCTTGGCTATCTACACCAAGCTCGATGAGCCCCTCAAGAAAGCCCGCCTGACGAAATTCATCGAGATCCTGGGTGGCGGCGATAAAGAGGGTGGGCTGTAGGGGCCGTAGTCGTCAGGTCAAAAGTTTGCAAGTCGTCGAGTCTTCACGTTGAAAGTCGAAAGTTCTTGGACTTGATGGACGTTCGACCCCTCATCTTTAGAGCTTGATCGTCATCAAGTCCTTCCCTGCTACGATCTTCCCCCCGAACGTTTCTCCCGCTTGCTCCTTCACATTGTATCGATCAGCAATCGGATAGAAATGCGAGAGGACCAGGCGCGTGACGCCTGCTTCTTTCGCCACCAATCCACATTCCCCCGCGTGAAGATGTCCGAGCCCCGGCTTATTGGCGGGGAATGAACAATCGAGCAGAGCCAGGTCGGCGTCGCCGCAGAGGCGGATGAGGCTGTCGCAATATTGCGCGTCTCCCGAATAGGCCAGGGCCTTGTTGCCATATTCAATCCGATAACCGACCGAGTGCAGATTGGGACTATGGACGACCGTCCTGGGAGAAATCTTCGTGCGGCCGATCATGAAGGGCCGGTCCGATACTTCTTTGAATCGCACCGCAAAGCGGGCCTTGGTGAATCCCGGCAGGGTCTGGATCAAGGTGCGGAAGAGTGCCTTGGTGCCGCGCGGCCCGATCAGGGTCAGGTCCGGTCTGGTCCCGAGGTGATTCGAATAGAAGACTGCATCGAAGAAAAACGGGATGAAGTCGGCGAAGTGGTCCGCATGGTAATGGGAAAAGAGGATATGGGTAATGCTGTGGCGATCGATGCCGGCCTTCAGCAGATTCATCAAGGTGCGGGGCCCGAAGTCGAGGAGGAGTGGCTGGTCGGTGCGCAGGAAATAGCCGGAGGCGGCGCGGGTCTGGTGGATGTTCGTGCCGGATCCGAGAATCGTTAGACGCATAGAATTCCGTTGCATGAGGCCAGTCGCACGAATTGCATGCGAGAGGATAGGCTGCAGGGGAATAAGCGTCAAGAGGGAGACGGGCAGCCTGGTCGTCCTCCTGCTCGCGGAACGCGCACGATAAAACTGTGCTC
Source organism: Nitrospira lenta (assembly GCA_945905765.1). Lineage (GTDB taxonomy): Bacteria > Nitrospirota > Nitrospiria > Nitrospirales > Nitrospiraceae > Palsa-1315. Next base: position 12,439 of record CAMDPZ010000039.1, on the reverse strand, counting down.
GTCCGATGCGCGCAGTAAAGGATGGTCCGGCTGCTCCCCTTAGGATAAAGTGCAGAAAAACGGAAGGGTATCGTTCGACGCGAGCACAGGAGATCAACGGCCTCCATTCCTCTCCTTGTCTGGACTAGACTGTGCCCTATGCCGCTTCGTCCTAAACTGTCTTTTGCCGAGTCGCTCACTAGTGAGCAGCGCCAGATTTTTTATGAGGGCCATCGGTTTCTTGCGATTCTGATGATCCTGATCGTGCTTCTTTTTCCGTTTGCCGGGCTCTATGTGACTGGGTTGTTCGGGGCGGTACTCGGCATCATACTGTCCGTGGCGGGCTATTACCTGATTCCTTATGTCTGGCTCACAGTTTGTCGATGACGGTATCGCCCGAGACGTTGTCTTGGGACGTCCGGTTCTTTTTCTCGCTGCCAGTTCCAGCCCATAATCCTCGTTACGGGACTCTGATGCCTCCTTTCATCGGGCAAGCTTCCAGGATGCATTGCCAGGCAAGTCATTGATTATATTCAAATATTCATTCTTCTTTCGCGGGAATGTTCGTGATATGATTTGCAGGCTGCTTTCTTGGTCGCCATGGGCTCTCCCCTGGTGCAAGAAAGACGGGGAGGTGATGTGGCCATCACCTCCCCATTTTTTTGCCTTGAGGTCTTCTTCTGTTCGTGACCGTTGCCCACCTGAGATCTTTTCCTGCTTCGTCCGGTTCTTCATCGGCACTGAGTTCTGAGTAGTCACGTCGACGGCAGAACTAGTTTGATCTAGACACACGAATTCTTCTCATGTCGAGGAAGGTCCGGTCTTGGACGAAGTTACTCTTCCGTGACGAATGTTTTATCGGATGGTCGAGCGAACGGAAGTTCTGCGGAAGAATTTTTCGAGCGGTCGGCTGTGTGTGAGATGAGGGTCGGATCTGAGAGATATCGGGGAGGAGAGAAGTGAGGAGGCGACGTGGCCGCCGCCCCCTCAATCGGACTACTTCTTCTTCTTCGCCGCTTTCTTCGCGGGCTTCTTTGCTGCTTTCTTCGTTGCCATCTGAACTCCACCCCCCTTCGGTGTAAAAATGTTGAACAGTGTGTGATTGGTATATCAGAGTTTGAGCGGCGAGTAAAATTTTCTCTTCAAGTTTTTTTAGGTAGGAGGGAGGGAGGGGAAGGGGTCGTGACGCATCAGAGGACAAAGATGAGGACGAGGATGATCGGTCTGGTCGGTAAGATCGGAGAAACGACGAGAAGAGCGAGAGAGATCAGCGCGTCGAGCTCCTGCCGCTCCTCCGTTGACGGGGCAACGTGCGCCTCCCTATGATGCAGGTCCTATGCGACGAAACGAATCAGGACGGACCAATCCGACCGCTCTCGTGGTCCTCATCGGACTGATCATCACCTGTGTCTGGGTCTGGAAGCGTCTTCCACTGGAGACGCAGGAATATGTGATCGATCAGGCGATTCCCATGGCATTTGCCGGGCTGGCGATTGTGGCAGGCCTGTCGCTGCTGGTTCGGGCGATCAAGCGCCGCCTGGCGAAACGGCGCAATCGGGCGACGTTGCTAGCCTTGTTCGGACAGGCGAAGGGGCGGGATAAGAAACTGGAGATCGCCTTTGCGCTGATCGAAGTGAATGAGTATCAAGCTAAGGGGTTGGAGCCGGTGATTCCCGCATTGCGCGATCTGTTTGCGACAACCTTGCAGCGGGCTTTGGACGACAAGCAGCACCGGATTCGCGGGATGGCCGCCAGCCATCTGGGCGTCTTGAACGATAAGACGGTTGTTCCCATGTTGTTAAAGGCGCTGGAGGACGACCATGCCTATGTGCGTTCCAGCGCTGCTTTGGGGTTGGGGCGGCTGCGAGCCAGCGAGGCGAAGGAAAAACTGACGGTGGTCATGAAAGATGACTGGGATCAAACGGTCAGGAGCCGATCGAGAGAGGCGCTGGAGCGGATCAAGTAGTCCGAAGGCTGAAGTGTTTGGACCTTCAGTCTTTAGCCTTCAGTCTTCTAGTTCCGCCTGCTCGTCGACCCATTCGATGCAGGCGATCTCCGGCGTGCAATTCCACCGCAAAGGAAGAAACGACCAGCCAAGTCCGCGATTGACATAGAGTCGGCGGCCCGGTTCTCCGTGATGTCCATCGATTCGTCCGCCGCAGCCTGGCGGGAGCCAGACCGTTGGCACGCCTGGGATGCGGCATTGGCCTCCGTGGCTATGGCCGCAAAGAATCAGATCGACAGCATGGTGGTCTTGCAACTGGTCGAGGATGTTGGGCGCATGGGCCAATAGGAGGGTGAAGCGGTTTTCAGCGCGCGGGGGTAGACAGCTCAAGTCGGCCCGATGCAGCGAGGGATCGTCGACGCCGACGATAGCGATCTCGCCGTCGTCTGTTTGAATAAAGGTGGCCTGATTGATCAAGAGGGTGATCTTGTGGCGATCGGCGAGTTCGGCATAGTGGTCGATCGGCACGCCGCTGTAATGGTCATGGTTGCCCAGGGTGATGAAGACCGGCGCGACCTCGCGCAGGCCTGCGAGAAAGCGAAACATGTGGGGTAATCCCTCCGGCACGTTCAGCAGGTCGCCGGTGATGAAGATCCAGTCTGGGCGGAGTTCGCCGACGGCTGCGACGATGCGATCGTGGCGCGGCTGATAGTGGTCGAGATGGAGATCGCTTAGATGGACGGCCCGTTTGCCGGCCAAGGGGCTATGTGCATAGGTGAGTTGGGAAATGTCGTGCCCGGACAGTCCGATTCCCCAGTGGGGCACGAGACTGAAGAGCCGGTAGAGGGGCTTGCTCAGAGAATGTCCGATGAAGGCACGGGCACGATCGGCCCAGGGCCGTTGGCGGGGCTTCATCCCATCACCCGATTCAGTTCGCTGCGGTCGGAAGGGGTGACACGGTAGCCCCGTTCATAGAGGTCGCTCATGCCCTGCATTAAGGCATCCATATTGCGGCTCCGGTACCAGCTGTCGAAGCGTTCTGTCAGTAATGCGATTTGTTTCTGGGTCTGGTCCCTCTCATCGTAAGGGAGGGCGAGGGTCCGGAAGAGATCTTGAAGCTCCGTGCGACTATAGATGGCATCGTCATTCCGGTCTGCGACCAGGGCGAATTCGTAGAAGGTCAGACTGATGGAGAGCAAGGACTGGGTTTTGGAAAAGTCGTCTCGCGCTTCATCCATCCCGTCTGGATAGGCGCGGGGACAATCCACTTCCGGCTGGGCTGCGGCCTGCCAGCTGATTCCTTGCGCAGTGGGGGGCGGCGGTGTTTTCGCTTTGTGATAGAACCAGGCCATGCAGCTGCTTGCTTGCGCGAAGGCTTGTTTGTCTTTATGGATCTGCTGGCCGATGTGGCGGGTAAACTGTTCAAAGATCCGGTTCTCTTTGCCGGACGAGTCGCCAGGGAAGAGGGCCAGCAGTAGAAGGGTGGCGACGAGCCCTCCCGCCAGCAGCCGGGCGGCAGTCCGTTGGGTCAATCGAGGATGATTGACCGGAGTGATCGTGCCGGTGGCAGTTGGGCGAACAGACATAGAGAAAGTATACCATCTCCTCACTCCGCATCGGGATCGATCGAGCGTGAAGGAGATCCCGCGCGAATGAAGAAGGGGCTTGTGACACCATGACTATGCCATTTTTGACAGCAGAACTGCCGGGCATCGGCGGACAGATGCGGACGCTTCCGGAAGACTTTCAAGTCGAGGAACGACCGCTGTATCTGCCTTGCGGGGAGGGTGAGCATCTCTATCTCAAAATCAAAAAGCGCCTCCTCTCGACGCCGGATCTCGTCTTGCGACTCTCATCGACCTTGGGGGTGAAAGCGCAAGCGATCGGTGTGGCCGGCCTTAAAGACGCCAGGGCCGTGACCACGCAGATGATTTCGTTGCTGGGGATCACGCCGGACCGGTTGGATCGATTGAAAGTGGACGAGCAGCTGTTGTCGGTGGAGGTGCTGGGCCGGCATCGCAATCGGTTGCGGACCGGACATCATGCGGGCAATCATTTTCGATTGGTGATCCGGGATGTCGCCCCGCATGCCCGCGAGACTGTGCCCCAGGTCTTGGACCTCTTGGTGCGACGGGGCGTGCCGAACTATTTCGGTCCTCAACGGCAGGGACGGGACGGCATGAACTACCAGACGGGCGCCGAGTTATTGGCGGACCCAGTCCGCCGTAACAAGCTGAGCCGGTCCAAGCGCATGTGGTATCTCAACGCCTATCAGTCGCACTTCTTCAACGATATGTTGGCCAGACGGTTGGATCGGATCGATCGCATCCTGGTGGGGGACTGGGCCATGAAGATGGAGAATGGCGCTTGTTTTCTGGTCGAGGATGCCGCGACTGAACAGTCTCGGGCCGATCAGTTCGAGATCAGTCCCACCGGTATTTTGTTCGGATCGCGGGTGTCGTGGGCCGGAGGGGAACAGGGGGAGATTGAACGAGCCGTGGTTTCTGAGAGCGGGGCCACGCCGGAGAGTCTTACGGAAGCGGCGAAGGCCTGCGGGTTTCGCGGTGAACGGCGCTCGCTCCGAACCTCTCTGGCGGATTTGGACTGGAGTTTGGAGGGCACCGTGCTCACGCTCTCTTTTTCGCTGCCCCCTGGCGCGTACGCAACGAATATTTTGCGGGAAATCATGAAGGTGAGCGAGGGGCCAGAGGCGAGGAGGAATGGGTAAGGGGCCTGTCACGCGGCGCTGGCGTAGAGAGTCATAACGTCGTCACGTCTAAACGTCTGAAAGTCCTGGGTGCGACTTGATGACGTTGTGACTTGCAGACGTTTCGACTCGACTTCAGGATTTGCTTCGAAAGAAGAACGAGCCATAGAGGCCGGCGATGGCGATAGTGACGAGCTCGATCGTGAGCAGCAATCGGCTGACGATGGCTTCCGGCGTGGGTGGCGCGAGGACGAAATGCATGCCGAGAAACTCAGGCGGTTGTGAGGGGGGTGTTTCCCAGGGTGGGAAGAGGATGGCGAGGCACAGGGCCACCACCATGCCGTAAATACATTGAAGATTCAGCTGGTCCGCTTGTGGCTCGGCTGGTGCCGTTGGTGGCGGAGAGGGGTCAATGTGGTCAGCATGAAGCCGTTGGCCGCATTGGGTGCAGTAACGACTGATCTCCGGAAGCTCGCGGCGGCAGGCTGGGCAAATCTTCATACGGGGTAGGCTACACGGAACCATCGCACTTTGCTAGCAGACTATGAAGAAAATTGGTTTTGGGGCATATGCCGTATGGCGTTGTGTTGCCACGGCGACAGGATGCTCAAAAAGTCCGTCAGCAAGGCCGCAGCGAGTGAACAGCAGAACTCTGAGCGATGAACGCGAAACGCTGAAATGAGAATTAGTTTCCTCATTCATCGTTCAGCGCTCACCGTTCAGCGTTTCCTGGCCTGGTGGGCTTTTATTGACAGAGGAAAGAAGGGCTTCCTATAATCCCGCGCCAGTTGATTGAGAAACCCTGGTCGAACTCATTTCTTTTTTACATGATGCAACCTATCCATCGTATCGGGGTGATCGGCGCCGGCGCCTGGGGCACGGCCCTCGCCAAGCATATGGCGGGGAAAGGACTGCAAGTCAGGCTCTGGGCCTATGAGCGGGATGTGGTCGATGCGATCAATCAGACGCACGAGAATCGGGTCTTTCTTCCTGGTGTGACCCTGCCTCCCTCGCTGAGCGCGACCGATTCCCTGGCGCAGGTCGTGAGCGATTGCGATGGCCTCCTCTTTGTCGTGCCGTCGCATGTGGCTCGGCTTGTCCTTCAACAGCTCGCGCCGCTCTTGCCTCCCTACATGCCCGTGATCAGCGCGACGAAGGGCGTCGAGGAGGAAACGTTTCAATTGATGACGCAAGTGATGGAGGATGTCCTCCCCGCGACGTTGCACTCGAAGCTGATGGTCTTGTCCGGGCCGAGCTTTGCGGCAGAGGTGAGCCAGGGCCAACCCACGGCTCTTTGTCTCGCGGGGCTGGAGGCGCCTCTGGTCAGCGCCTTTCAGGCGGCTTTGATGACGCCGGCGCTACGAGTCTATGCGGATAGCGACATGATCGGTGTCCAACTTGGCGGGGCCTTGAAGAACGTGATGGCTTTGGCTGCCGGGGTCGTCGATGGACTCGGGCTCGGCCACAATGCGCGAGCCGCTTTGATTACGAGGGGGCTGGCGGAAATCGTCCGGCTCGGACATGCGATGGGCGCCGATGCGCGAACGTTTTATGGACTCTCCGGCGTGGGCGATCTCGTCCTCACCTGTACCGGGACCTTGAGCCGAAATCATACGGTCGGTATGAGGCTGGGGAAAGGCGAAAAGTTGGAGGCCATTCTCGGCAGTATGAAGGCGGTAGCCGAAGGGGTGCGGACTGCCAAGGCTGCGTCAGGGCTGGCTCAGCGCCATGGAGTCGAGATGCCGATCGTCCGCGAGATCAACGAAGTGTTGTTCGAAGGGAAGTCCTGCCGCCAGGCTGTGGCCGATCTGATGGAACGTGATGCGAAGCCGGAGAAGGGGCAGGCATGAACCAGAAGTCGCTTGAACGACTCTTGACCAAGGTGCAAGCCGGCACTCTGCCAGTGGCCACGGCGCTCGATCAGCTCCGCACCTTGCCCTATGAAGATCTGGGGTTCGCGTCGCTCGATCACCATCGGTCGATACGGCAGGGATTCCCCGAAGTGATTTTCTGCGAGGGGAAGACGACGGCTCAGATTCGCGCCATTGCCAAGGCCCTGTTGAAGCATCATCGCCCCCTGTTGGCCACGCGCGCGACTCGCCAGGTGGCGACATTGATCAAACGGCTGGATAAGCGAGCCGTCTATCATGACGAGGCGCGCATCGTATCGATTCGCGATCCCAAGCAGCGGCTCCAGGGCCATATTCTGGTGATTACAGCGGGCACGTCGGACATTCCTGTCGCGGAAGAAGCGAGAGTGACGGCGGAGGTGATGGGGAGCAAGGTTGAAACGCTCTATGACGTGGGGGTGGCGGGGATTCATCGGCTGCTGGAACGTCAGAGCCGGCTGATGGAGGCCCGGGTCGTCGTGGTGGTGGCAGGGATGGATGGAGTCTTGCCCAGCGTGGTCGGAGGATTGGTGCCCTGCCCGGTCGTGGCTGTGCCGACGAGCCGAGGCTATGGCGCGAGTTTTGGCGGGCTTGCGGCCCTATTGACGATGTTGAATTCCTGCGCGGCGGGAGTCGGGGTGATGAATATCGATAATGGATTCGGGGCCGGTTGTCTGGCGCACCGGATCAACCTATTGGGAGAGCCGACAGCTGTCAGCCCTCAGCGATCAGCAAAGCCGAAGAGCCGTAAGAATGTGAAGCTGAGAGCTGAGAGCTGAGAGCTGTCGGCTATTTGACTTCGATCGTTCCGCGCTTCGGCCAGCCAACCATCTGAGTTCTGGGACCCTTCTCGCCGTTCGCCAGCAACTTGGGCCGCACTTCGAAGTGATAGAGGCCTGCACCCGCCGTGACTTTCTTCTGGTCCAGCCCGTCCCAGGTCAGCACGACAGACACTTGCGGAGGCGCGCCGCCGTCGGTTGCGGCTGCGTGCGGCTCCAGCGCTGTGCGAGCCGTGAGAAACCGGAGAGAATTTTTCGAGGGCGAGGTAATGAAAGAGGAGACTTCCAGCAGCGTGGCGCCGTTCAGCTCTTTGGGGAGTTGGATCAAGACGGAAAACTGCAAGGAGCCGGATGCGGTCGCATAGGGATTGGGGGAGACGTTCAGGTCGAGGATCCTGAGCTCCGGCTCATGGCGCGGGCCCTGATGGGGTTTCGATTTTGCCGAGGCGACAGCCGGGATCCCGAGGAACAGCGTCGCGCAGAGCAGTAATCGGGCAGCGCGACCGGTCCATGATCCGAGTACTGTCGAGCAGGGCCTGTTGAAGGGCTGAAAGATGGTCATAGGGTTCTGTGCGGCAAGGATCTATTGTTGTGACGCGCCCAGTCGGTGGGCCAATGTAGTGGGGATAACATAGCGTTGGGAGGCTGTCAACGCTTGGACTGAGTTGATTGCCGTTCGTACGCGCCTTGGGTAAGATGGCGTTGGTTGAATCGGGCAGAGAAAGGACGCACGTGGGTTTGCACCTCCATTTTGATTGTTATTCCGGCATCAGCGGCGATATGACCCTCGGCGCGCTCGTGGATGTGGGCGTGCCGTTTTCTGATTTGGTAAACGGGCTGAAGCAGCTTCGTCTTTCAGGGGTGACGCTCCGGAAACGGCGGGTGCAGCGAGGGGCGATCCATGCCACGAAAGTGGATGTGGTGATCGCAACAGGATTGCGCAAGCCCCTGTCGCTTCGCCGGATCCATGCGATTCTCTCCGCGAGCCGGCTTTCGGACAAGATCAAGCTGCAAAGCCGGTCCGTATTCGATCTCTTGGCAGAGGCGGAAGGGCATGCTCATCGTGTGGCCAAGGACCATGTGCATTTCCATGAAGTGGGCGTGCTGGATTCGTTTGTCGATATCGTAGGCGGCCTGATTGGCTGTGATTTGCTGGGTGTGACTCGTGTGACGGCTTCTCCGGTCAATGTCGGGACCGGGACATTGCAATCGGCGCATGGAATTTTACCCGCGCCTGGTCCGGCCGTGGCCATTCTGGCCAAAGGGGTTCCGATCTACAGCGCGGGCCCTGCCAGGGAGCTGACGACGCCGACCGGCATGGCGCTGCTGCGCACGTTGACCTCGGAGTTCGGTCCGATGCCGGTGATGACGCCGACGGCCATCGGCTATGGAGCAGGCGATGCCAATCCCGAAGGCTGGCCGAATGCTTTGCGGGTGTTTCTGGCGCGACCGTTATCCAAGGGGCTGCGTGAGCAGGATACGGTGCTGCAGGTCGAAACCAATCTTGACGATGTGAACCCGCAGATCTATGAGCATGTGATGGAGCAGTTGTTGTCCCGCGGGGCGCTGGATGTGACCCTCGCGCCGGTCATTATGAAACGGGGTCGTCCCGGCGTTGTGTTGACCTGTCTGGTGGCCCAGGCCCAGCTGGATCAGGTATTGGATGTGGTGTTTCAGGAAACGACGGCATTGGGAGTCCGGGTCTGTGAGGTGATGCGGCAGATCCTCCCCCGGCGATTCATGTCAGTGAAGGTCCCTGGAGGAGTCGTGCGCATGAAGATTGCCGATGTCGACGACAGAACGAGTAAGGCGGCTCCGGAATATCTCGATTGCAAGAGGATTGCCGAGCGGACAGGCCGTCCGGTGAAGGCGGTGCTCGACGATGCGGCCCGCGCCTACGCCAACCGGCGGACAGGCAAAGCGACGGGCCGGTCATGACAGTTCTACTCTATAGCCTCTTGTTTCTCGTCTCCGTTGCGGTGACCTTGGGCGCCTGCACGCTGTTCACCAATGCCATCGAGTGGCTGGGCAAGCGATTCAATCTGTCCGAAGGCGCGGTTGGTGGCGTGTTGGCCGCCATCGGCACCACGTTGCCGGAAACGTCGATTCCGATCATCGCGATTTTCTTCGGGGCCAGCCGGGCCGAAGCGGAGGTGGGGTTGGGGGCGATCCTCGGCGCGCCCTTTATGTTGAGCACCCTGGTGATTCCCATTTTGGCCATCCTGCTGGTGGTCTATGCCAGATTGGGGAAGCGAACGGCTGCGTTCCGATTGAACTATCCCGATGTGACGAGTGATCTTTCATTTTTCGTAGTGGCTTACAGCGTTGCACTGGCTTGCGTGTTTGTTCCCTCCAAGCTGGTGCATATTCTGGCCGCTGTCGGGTTGATCAGCCTCTATCTCTATTACGTCAAACTGAAGTTTAGCGAGGTGGCTGAGGAGGAGGGCGAGGGTAGCGCACTGGAGCCTCTGTTCTTTGCCAGAAAGGCAGCAGTCCCGTCGTTCGGATTCATCGGTCTTCAAGCGGTTCTTGGCTTGGCAGGCCTCGCGCTCGGCGCGCATCTCTTCGTGCTCGCCGCAGAAACCATTGCCGGGGCCCTGTCGATTTCTCCCTTGATCCTGGCTCTGCTCGTGGCGCCATTGGCGACCGAGTTGCCGGAGATGTCGAACAGTTTTCTCTGGCTCTACCGGAAGAAAGATCGTTTAGCGGTGGGGAATGTCACAGGCGCGATGGTCTTTCAGGGGACGATCCCTGTTTCAATCGGTCTGTTAGGCACGGATTGGGTTCTGGCCCCGACCGCATTGATCACCATGGTGCTGGCCGTGGTGGCGAGCACCTTCCTCTTGGCGCAGGCTGCATGGAGTGGTCTTTGGCGGCCTTGGCTGCTGGGCGGGAGTTCTCTTTTGTATATCGGGTATGTGTTGTATCTGTACTGGGTCTAAGCAAGTGATGAGTGATTGGTGAAGGGTGATGAGTGTGAAGACAAGCATGACGAGAAGGAAAGAGAAACCGCTTCTCGGTATCACGATGGGAGATCCGGCTGGGATCGGCCCTGAGGTGATTGCGAAGGCCTTGGCCGGGACGAAAGTGCGGCGGCTCTGCCGTCCGCTGGTCATCGGCTCCTTTCCTGTGATGCAGCAGACGGTGAAGAGTCTGAAGCTGAAGATGGACGTGGTGCGAGTGGAGGGGCATGAAGCGGTGTTCCCGCGGTCGAATCAGCTCGCGGTGCTGGACCCGCTTGATCGTCCCCTTGGGCGGTTTACAAGGGGAGTCGCCGCTTCTGTGACCGGGGCGGCCTCTGTGTCGTTCATCAAGAAAGCGGTGGAGCTGTCGCAGCTCGGCTGCATCGACGGCATGGTCACGGCCCCGATCAATAAAGAAGCGATCCAGATGGCTGGCTGCCATTTCCCCGGCCATACGGAACTGCTGGCAGATCTGACCAAGACGCAGGACTCCGGCATGATGATCGTCGGAGGCCCTCTCCGGATCATGTTCGTGACGACTCATGTCGCGATTAAAGACTTGCCCTCGCTTCTCACGCAGGCCAAGATCGAAAAATCCATCAGGCTGGCCCATGTGGCCTTGCGTGACCTGTTCGGGATCAAGAAGCCGAGAGTCGGTGTCGCGGCGTTGAATCCCCATGCGGGAGAACATGGCCTATTCGGGGACGAAGAGGAGCAGATCATTCTTCCTGCGGCCCGCGCGGCGCAGGCCAAGGGGATTCTGGCCAGCGATCCCTTGCCGGCCGATACTCTGTTTGGCAAGGCCGCCAGGGGCGATTACGATGGGGTGGTGGCCCTCTATCACGATCAGGGGTTGATTCCCTTGAAGCTGGTTGCGTTCGGCACCTGCGTGAATTTGACGGTGGGGTTGCCGATTATTCGCACCTCGGTCGATCACGGGACGGCGTTTGACATCGTAGGGAAAGGCATCGCAGATCCTGGCAGTCTGGTCGAGGCGATCACGCTGGCCGCCACGCTTGCCAAGGGTCGATCGGCAGTGAGGTCCGTCTCGTTACGGAAGAAGGGGGCCAGATGACAGACGATATGAAGCGAGGGCTTGCGCTGGTGCAGCAGCAGTTGAAAGAGTTGGACGCGATTTTCACGGATACGATGGAGACGCTCAATACCGTGGCAGGGGCGGAACGATTGGCAAAATGGAAAACCAGGACGGTGGCGCTGCTCACGGAGTCCCTGGGCCAGAAGGAAGGGCAGAAGTTTGCCTCCCTGCAGCCGGGGCCCTCGTTCACGAACGATCTAGTGGAAGAGTTCACCGACCTCATCGACTATTTCAAAACACCCCTGGTGGATTTGTCGAAGCAACTGGCGCAAGCCGCGCCTCGTCCATCCGGCGGGAATTAACTGGTGTCGATTCCTGATCTCCCTCCACCGATCAAGCGGCTCGGCCAAAACTTCCTGATCGATCCCAACATCGTGCGTAAGATCGTCGCGTTGGCGGAACTGGGCCCCGGCGACCCTGTGCTGGAAATCGGCCCTGGACGCGGCATCCTGACGGAGGCGCTGAGCCAGGCGGCCGGCCATGTAACGGCGATCGAATTGGATCCACGGCTGCATGCCTATCTTGAGACCAGGCAGGCGGAGCTTCCCAATGTGGAATTGGTCTGTGCGGACGCGTTGGCCTATCCGGTCGAACAGCTCCCGGCAGGGACGATCGTCGTCGCCAATCTGCCGTACTACATTTCGACCCCCCTGCTTTTTCGCTTGCTCGACCAGCGGGGACGGTTTCCCCGGATGGTGCTCATGCTGCAATCAGAAGTGGCAGACCGATTGGTGGCCAAGCCTGGCGGGTCCGACTATGGGGTCCTTTCCGTGATGGCGCAGTATGCCGCCGATATCACGAAATCGTTTCGCGTCTCAGCCCAATGTTTCCGCCCCAGGCCGGAGGTCGCTTCGGCGGTGGTGCTGTTGCGCGCGAAAGAGGAGCGGAGGCTCAGCCCAGAGGCGGAAGTCTCGTTTCGTGCGCTGGTGAAGGCGGCCTTTGCGCATCGGAGGAAAACGCTGATCAACTCCTTGCGGGACGAAGGGTATGAGCTATCCCGTATCACCGAGGCTCTGCAACGATTGGAGATTGCTCCGACCCGCCGGGCCGAGACCCTGTCGGTCGAAGACTTCCTCCGGCT
>CAMDPZ010000038.1 GCA_945905765.1 Nitrospira lenta | reverse complement strand
GAGGAAGGGATCGCCGCCCAGGCGGTTTGTTTGATCGAGAAGGCGTAATAGTCGTCAGGTCATAAAGTCGTCAAGTCAGCAAGTCGCCAGGTTGGTGAGTGGATCGATGGCTACGATAGAGCGATTTGAGGATATCAAGGCATGGCAGGCAGCCAGGGATCTGGTTGCAGTTGTGTATCGAGTCAGTGGGCGTGGAAAGTTCGAGAAGGATTTTGGCCTGCGCGATCAAATTCGGCGGGCATCCGTCTCGATGATGTCCAATATTGCCGAGGGGTTTGAGCGGGGTTCCGATAGAGAGTTTTGCCGATTTCTGTATATTGCGAAGGGCTCGGCAGGGGAAGTGCGCAGTCATCTTTTTGTGGCGTCGGACTTGGGCTATCTTACTTCCGATGAGTTCGACGATCTTCGCGCGAGAGCCGAAGAGGTGGCAAAGGCATTATCCGGGTTCATCACCTACTTGGCTCCCAAGGATCCGATGTGATGTAATCATCCCTCCCGTGACTTGATGACGTGATGACCTAAGGACATTCAGTGACTATGCTTCTCAAGACTATTCAAGAAGATCTTCGTGCGATCTTCGATCGGGATCCTTCGGCGACCAGTTGGTTTGAAGTCGTGCTGACCTATGCCGGCTTCCATGCCATGTTGGCTTATCGCGTGTCCCATTGGCTCAAGGCCCATGGCGTTCCGTTCCTCCCTCGTTTCATCTCTCAGCTCGCCCGTTGGCTGACAGGGATCGAGATCCATCCCTCGGCGAAGATCGGCCGGGGATTCTTTATCGACCATGGCATGGGTGTCGTGATCGGCGAGACGGCGGAGATCGGGGATTTTGTGACGCTCTTTCAAGGTGTGACGCTCGGCGGAACGGGCAAAGAGCGGGGCAAGCGGCATCCGACGGTGGGAAACCATGTGGTGGTCGGAGCCGGGGCCAAGATTCTTGGCGGAATCACGATCGGCGATAATGTGAAGATCGGCGCCAATTCTGTGGTACTGAAGAATGTCGCGGCGAATTCTACCGTGATTGGCGTGCCGGCCCGTGTGATTAAAACGCAGGGCGAGCGGCTACCAGATGCCACCATGGACCATATCAACCTGCCGGACCCCATTAGTGACAGACTCTTGTCGCTTGAACAGGAGTTGATCGAGCTTCACAAGAAGCTCGACAATCAAAATTCCCCCCGTTTATTCTAGCCCCACCCCTCGCTAGTCGTAATCCACTCTCGTAAGGCAGAGCCCATGAGGCGGAGCGGTTACTCCGCCTGCTCGCCGGTCCTTGGCTTTCAGGACCTCTGTCAGGCTGTGGGGCGTCCGTTTACCCAACCCGACTTCAACGACCGTTCCTACCATCGCCCGAACCATATGTTTCAGGAACCGATCGGCATAGGCCTCAATACGGATTTCCTCGCCCTGGCGCAGAACGGCAAATCGCTGTAGCTGGCAGATGGGATTGGTGTTGTCCGTGAGGCTTCCTTCGAATGAAGAGAAGTCCTGCGTTCCGATGAGCGAAGCTGCCGCCTCTTGCATGGCTTCTTCGTCCAGCGGCCTGTAGATGTGCCAGACGAACGCACGAGCGAGGGTGGGCTTGGGCTGGCGATGGAGGATGCGATAGGTGTAGAGCTTGCCTCGCGCGTCGTGCTGGGCATGAAAACGGTCGTCCATGATGGCAGCGGCGCGCACGGCAATATCGTTCGGCAACACGGCATTGAGCGCTCGCATCCAGCTGGTCGCGGGCCAATCGCAGTCGGTGCGAAAGCTGGCGACTTGTCCGAGCGCATGGACGCCTGAGTCCGTGCGGCCTGCGCCGATGATGGAGACCGTGGCGTGGCTGACCTGATGGATGGCTTGTTCGATGGCCGCTTGGATCGTGGGCTGGTCCGGCTGACGTTGCCAGCCGGCATAGCCGGTTCCGTCATATTCGACGACGAGCTTTACAGTCGGCATGGCTGTCGCAGGAGGTTCGGCGCGGCGGTCATCGCGTGGACGGCTTGGCTGAGCTGAGGAACGTTTTGACGCTGTCCTCTAAGGCTTCCGCGACGCGCGTCGTGAAGAGCCCGGTTCGGAGCATCTCTTCTTCGGCCGCATTCGAGATGTAAGCGATTTCCGCCAGGATGCTGGGCATGCTGGTGAAGCGAAGCACATAGAACGGCGCAGTTTTGACGCCATGGTCTACCAGCGTGTAGTGGCTATTCAAGGTCGTCACCATGGCTTCCTTGGCGGTCCAGGCCAGTTCGAGGGACTCTTCGATTTTCTTGGACGTGAGGAGATCGGCCACGAGGTATTCCCATCCCACGCCGGTGTTGTTGAGCGGGGTGCCGTTTTCGCGGGCCGCGACTTCGAGCGCCCGTTGATCCTTGGCTGCGCCGAAATGGTAGATCTCAATGCCCTTGACGGAGCGTTTGGTGTGGGAATTGACATGGATCGAGACAAAGAGATCCGCATCCTGTGCATTGGCGAACTTGGCGCGGTTCTCCAATTCGATAAATTCGTCCCGCTCACGGGTCATGAGGACGCGGATTCCCGGTTGCTTGCTTAAGAGATCGCGCAGTTTCAGTGCCACCTTCAGCGTAATGTCTTTCTCTTCCGTTCCCCGTTGTCCCAAGGCGCCAGGGTCTTTCCCTCCATGCCCTGGATCGATCACGACGGTTTTCATTGACTTGGCTTGGGGCTGAGCCGGCTGTGGCGGAGCGGGGAGCGATGGCGTCCGGTTCGGCAAGGGCTCTGTGACCAATGTCGCCAGGGATTCTTGAGGGGGTACGACATCGATGACCAGCCTGTGAGGGTTGGCCATCGTGAGTATTTTGTAACTCTGAAATGAACCGGTCGGGAGAGAGATGGCGATCGATTGTTCCGATGTCTGGGTGATGGTGAAGGGCTTTGATCGCTCGCCTGATGCAAGTTTCGCTTTGGCGGATGGACTCAATGTGGCGTTGGGGATGGCGATCGTCACTCCCTCGGCCTGAAGAATGGGCTGTTTGCTTGGACGGATTTTCGCGTCGAGGTCGAGGACGAGCCTCGTCAATCCCGGTGAGCTGGCGGTTCGGACATCCTGAACCGTCGCCAGGCCTGGGGCTTGGGGCGTGAGCCGTATCTGGGAGGTGTGAGATTTCCTGGGCTTGACCGGAGATTTTTGCCGCGCCTCATTCGTGGCGGCAGCGGCGTGGATCGGGTGGAACGGATCGAGGACAAGACCTGGGAGGCCGAAGAGTCCGACCAGGAAGGCGAGGGTGAAGATGCGCCACAAAACTGATCGCATGGGTGTTGACTGCCTGTAATGGGATATAGAGTTTTTTCTCAGATGTATGCCCCATTGTCAAGGGGATTGGCCGTACGAACGTATGAGGGGCTGATTGACAGTGAGAGAGTCGAGCGGTAGGGTCTGCGTCCATGGCACTTCATGTGATCGTTGACGGGTACAATCTCCTGGCTCAGACGAGCCGGATCGGCGGCGGGGTGAGCCTGCATTCTGAGATGGCGCGCGAGGCCCTGTTGCGCGATCTGGCTGCCTACCGTCAGAGAAAGGCCCATGCGATTACCGTGGTCTTCGACGGGTGGCAACAGGGCTGGGGTACGGAACGGCGTGAGCATCGGCTCGGTCTTGAGGTGATCTTTTCCCGGCGGGGAGAAAAGGCCGATCAGGTGATCCAGCGTTTGGCCGCCGAATATGGGTCCGATTGTGCTGTGGTCAGTTCCGATCGGGAGATTGTCGACTTTGCCAGGGCGCAAGGCTCGTTCGTCATGAAGGCGCAGGAGTTTGCCGTGAAACTGCAGGGGGCGTCGAGCCAGGCTGGCGCGTCGCTGCACAAAGAGCTGGATACGGGAGAGGATCTCAGTCCGAAGCGGGGTCCTGAGAAACGCGGGAATCCGAGGAAGTTGCCTAAGGCGCAACGGCAGCGCAGCCGGCAGCTTAAGCGATTTTGAACAGGCGCTTCGCGTTCTCGGTCGTGATGCGCCCGATGGTGTCGATCGACATGCCGGGCGTTTCGGCGTGAAGCTCTGCCAGCTTCTGCGCGACCAGCGCCACGTAGGCCGGTTCGTTGCGTTTGCCCCTGTGAGGGATGGGCGTGAGGTAGGGGCAATCGGTTTCGATCAGGAGCCGGTCCAGCGGAGCGGTTTTGGCAATGTCCCGGAGCGTTGCTGCGCTCTGAAAGGTGAGAATGCCGGAGAAGGAGAGATGGAATCCCAAGTCCAACGCCTCTTTTGCCAGCCAGCCATCCCCTGAGAAGCAGTGAAAGACCCCGCCGATTTCCGACGCCCGCTCTTCTTTTAAAATCGCAATCGTATCCTCTTGGGCCTCGCGCGTGTGAATGATCACGGGAAGGCGCAGCTCGCGCGCGAGCTGAATCTGCTCGCGGAATCGCTCGCGCTGTTCCTGGGGCGATGAGTGGTTGTAATGGTAGTCGAGGCCGATCTCGCCATAGGCGACGACCTTCTTGTTCTGCGCCAGGCGGCGGAGCTCGTCGTACCAGCCATCGAGGATATGTTTCACTTCATGGGGGTGGACGCCAATGGAGGCATAGACGAAGGGATGTTGCGTCGCCAACGCCGCTGCCGCTTGGCTGGTGGCCAGATCGCAGCCGATGGTGACGAAGGCCTCGACGCCTGCTTCCCTGGCCCGGGCGATCATGGCTTCGCGATCCTCATTGTAGCGGGCATCGTCTAGATGGGTATGGGTGTCGATCAACATGGAGTTTTTAGCAGGATACTGAATCAGGCCGCCAGCTTCGTTCTCGGCTCATTGAAATCCTTAACGTACCGCTGAGGGAGATCGGCTGAAGATCAAACTTGTGCTACGCGGGTTTGGTCACGATCGTGTCGGCCAGTTCGTTGAGGAGTGCTTCGGTCTCCTCCCAGCCGAGGCAGGCATCGGTGATGGAGACACCGTGGGCCAGCGTTTTGCCCTGTTGCCAGGTTTGCTTGCCGGGATTGAGGTTGCTTTCGAGCATCAGGCCCATGATGGATTGGCGGCCTTCGCGGAACTGCTTGAGGACATCCCTGGCGACGAGGCTTTGTCGCCGGTGGTCCTTGCTCGAATTGTCGTGCGAACAGTCGATCATGATGGGTCGGGCGATGCCGTCGCCTGCCACGACCGCTTCTGCACGGGCCACATGTTCGGCTTCGTAATTGGTTTTGCCGCCGCCGCCTCGCAGTACGATATGGCGGTCCGGGTTGCCCGTGGTCTTGATGATCGAGGTGAGTCCGTCGGCATTGATGCCTAGAAAATGGTGCGGCTGTTTTGCGGCGACCATGGCATTCCAGGCGACTTGCAGATCGCCTCCTGTGCCGTTCTTGAACCCGACCGGCATCGAGAGGCCGCTGGCCATTTCCCGGTGTGGCTGGCTCTCGGTGGTGCGGGCACCGATGGCGACCCAGCTCCAGAGATCGGCGATATATTGAGGCGACACCGGGTCCAGGGCTTCTGCTGCGCAGGGGATCCCGCGTTTATTGATGTTGAGCAGAATCGTCCTGGCCAGTTCCAGACCCGTTCCGATATCGCAGGTGCCGTCCAGATGCGGATCGTTGATGAGGCCTTTCCATCCGACCGTGGTGCGGGGCTTTTCAAAGTAGGTCCGCATGACGATCAGTAACCGGTCGCGCAACGCATCGGTCACCGGCTTCAATCGGTCTGCATACTCATAGGCTGCATCGGGATCATGGATCGAACAAGGACCGACGATGACGAGCAGGCGCTCGCGGTCTTGGCCATGCAGGATGCGGCGAATGGCTTCTCTGGTTTCGATGACCAGCGTGGCGGCCTGGTCGGTAATCGGCAGTTTTGACTTGATCGTCCGCGGCGAGGGCAGCGGTTTGATTTCAATGATATGTTGGTTGTCGAGCGGTTGATTCATCGCGCAGCCTTTTTGCAAAGGAATAATGAGTGCAAAGTATACCAGAGGCCTCACGCGAAATCTACGGATGGAGCCCGTAAGGCCTTCAATAGCCAGGGGATTTGAGTAATTCTGAATGGGCCTGCGGCCGCAGGCCGTCGATAATGTGCGGGAATGAGGAGCGTATTTACCCGGCGTCTCCTGCCGTTTAAGGCTGAGAGCGTCGGTGGAAATAGCCCTTCCGTTTGACGGGTTACTCGATGGTATGGTAGTTCAATTGGGTATGAAGCGTTGGTTTCCTCACTCTGTCAGTCTTCGAGCTATGGCCTCCCTGGGCCTGATTCTCTTGCTGCTGACGATCGCTCCCTTTGCGGTCGCGCAGGATGTGCATCATGAATTAGCCGCGGCTGACCATGACGGGCACGAACATTCTGACACGGACCTCTGCCAGTGGGTGCAACACCACACGGCCGGTTCTCTTGATGTCGGCGCTCCTCTCCTGACTGCCTGCGAACTCGTCAATCTATTGGAGCTTCCGTCTGATTCGGTTCTGCTCTCCTTCGAACTCTCCACTCCCGGTCCTTCGCGCGCTCCTCCCCTCAGCTAATCACGTCATTGCGATTTACGCCATTCTCCCGCGGTTGTCTTGGGACTACCTGCGGGAGTGTCGTGGCATTTTCTATACGTGACTAATTGGGGGATTTCATGCGACCTGTCTGGTGCCATTTCATTGTGCGTTTGGTATGTATTTGTGCCTGCCTGAGTGTTTTTAGCCAGAGTCGTGCCGTAGCGGCTGAGTCGACGCTGATCACCGGGTCGGTCCAGAATCAGGATCTTCGTCGGGTGGGGCAGGTGGTCGTTGAGGTGAAGAATCAAGAAGGGGCCTTGGTGACGACCGGGGTCTCGAGCGAGGCGGGCGAATTCAGGGTTTTCGTTCCTGTCGATGGAACCTATTCCATCAGCGCGGTTCAGGATACCTATCGAAGCGAATATGTCGTACTCAAGATCGGGATCGAGCCGCCCGCCCCCATCGCTTTGACCCTCTCCAAGACCAAAGAGATTGCGCTTGAAGTGAGGTCGCCTCTGGCGCCGATTCAATATAAGGCGTCGAGCGAGACCTATTCGGTGAGCCGGAAGGACATTGAAGAATTGCCGCGTGGCAACAATGTCGAGCTGCATGACGTGCTCCTCACGATTCCGAGCGCCGTCTATGGCTCGCTCAAGCAAGTGCATATTCGGCAGGGTCATGCGAACCTCCAGCTCCGAATCGATGGTGTGCCGATTCCGGACACCGTGTCGTCAACCTTCTCCGATGTGATCTCGCCGCGGGCCTGGGAACGGGCTGATATCATTCTGGGCGGCATGGAAGCGCAGTATGGAAACAAGACGGCCGCAGTGCTGGATATTACGACCAAGAGCGGCACCAAGCCGGGATTCGGGTCGGCGCAACTGTTCGGCGGGTCGAATCAGACGGCCAGCCCCTCGTTCGAATATGGAGGCACGCTCGGCGAGAAGTTTCGTTTTTATGTCCTGAACAGTTATACGTCGACGAATCGCGGCATCGAGCCTCCGACGCTCGGCCATTCGATTTTTCACGGGCAAAGCGAGCGGAATCAGACGTTCATTCGCGGCGACTATCAGCACGACAATACGAACAACTTCTCGTGGGTGTTCTTGAACTCCGTGGCGAAGTATCAGATTCCGACCATGCCTGGCCGGGCGCTCGATCCCAGCGGGCAGATGCTGCCTCTGCTCCGGGCAAGCAAACCGGGATTTACGCCGGTGGCCTCCCAGGCCATCGACGAAAACCAACAAGAGAATAACCAGTACGGCCACATGGTCTGGCGGCACGATGTGAATAGCAGTAACTTCTTCAGCCTCTCCGGCTATGTCCGTCAGACGAGGGCCACGTTCAGGACGGACCCCTTCAATTTGCTGGCCTATACCGCTGACCCAGCCGAGCCGTTCTCTGCTTCCAGTCAGGATAGGAGCGCCAATTCGAGCGGAGTTCGATTCGATCACACCTATGTCCCATCCAAGGAACATGTGATCAAGGCAGGATTTCAGGTTGATCGAACTCAGGCCGTCAATAAGACGCGGATCTTCACGTTTGCCGACGACGGAGCAGGTAATCCGACCGGGAACATGATCAATCTCAATGCCGACAACCGCCTGATCGGCTGGCGCCAGGAACTGTGGGTTCAGGATCAGTGGAGCCCGAACGATCGCTGGACCTTCAATCTTGGCGTACGAGGCGACGTGGTGCAGTACCAGCGCCATGAGGGACAGATCAGTCCGCGGATCGGGATCACCTACAAGGCCGATCAGGCCAATGTGTTTCACGCGTTCTACGGGCGGCAATTTACGCCGCCGAATCTCGAAGCGATTTCCTTCACGAAACTCAATACGGCCGGCACGAAGGCGGCCCCGGAGAATACGACGAACAATATCGTCAGGGCTGAGCGGGCCCATTACTTCGAGGTCGGCAGCTACCACGCGCCGATGAAGTGGGCGACGTTGCAACTGACCGGCTATTACAAGCTCGCCAATTATCTGTCGGATGCCGGGCAGTTCGGGACGACCCCCATGTTGAACTACTTTGCTTTCGAGCGGGGCTGGAGCCGGGGCATCGATGGCGCTTTGAAGTTGCAGATCACGGACAATTTGACGGCGCGCGGCAACGTGGCCTGGGGGCAGTGTAAGGGCTATGGGCTCCAATCCGGACACTTCTTGCTCGAGCAAAAAGAGATCAATGATATCAACTCCGCTGGCGGGGTGCATTGCGATCACCAGCAGACCTTGACGAGTTCTGCGGTAGCGGCGTATCGCTTCCTGGAGCGGACGACTCTGACGGGTCAGATGTTGTTTGCGTCGGGGTTGCGTACGGCGGAGAAAGGAGCCAAGACCAATTCCACCCATAGCCCGTCATACACGATTTATAATATGTCTTTGACGCACGTGATTCCGCTCCCCTGGGACGGGCAGAAGTTCCTCGTCGGATTCGATGTGGTGAATTTGCTCGATCAGAAGTACTTCATTAATCAGGGAGAGGGGAGCATCGGTCTGGGGGTGTCACATGCAGGGATGCCACGGTCGTTCTTTTTCCGTGGCCAATGGTTCTTTTAGCCGGATGCTGAAACGGGCCATCAACTGCGTTCTCGTCTCGCACGAATCCTCAACGTACCCCAGAGGGTACGCCTCCGGTTCGTGCATCGCCTGCGGCCTTGTTGACTGGCCCGTTTGAGCATCCGTAATCAATAGGGTAGGATGCGCACGTGATGAGATTACTTTTTGCGATATCGATTGCAGTGGTGTTGGCCTGGCCAGCTATGGCGTTTGCAGCGGCTGGCGACGAGGCGACTCATGCGGACGATCACCATGAAGATGTGCTGGAGCTGCCAGAAGTCCATGTTCATGGCTTGCCCCTTAATAAAGATCAACAAGCAGGCCCTGTCCCTAAAGCGACGCCCTGGCCTGCCATTCCTTCGTCGCTGGATGGCAAAGACCTCGACGATTGGATGAAGGTGCGTATGTTGGTCTCCAAAGGTGCAACAGTGACGGTCGTGGTCTTGGAGCCGGCCAAGCACCGGGAGCTCACCATCGCCGGTATGGCCGCGCTGAGCCAGTGGACCTTCGACCCTCAGTTGAAAGGCGATGAGCCAATCGACGGGGAGCTCACCGTACGCATCCACTTTCGCACTCGCTAAGAAGAGCTGATATGAACATCGACGAATCGCTCTTCCGCGCCATCAACGGCCTTGCCGGACAGTCGGCTTGGCTGGACCAATGGGCGCTCAATTTCTCCAACCCAGGCCTCTTGTGGGTGCCTTGTATACTCATGACGGGCTATTGGATCTGGCTGTCTTGGCGGGAAGCGGTGATGGCAGCTCCGGTGTTGGCTGCTTCTATCGGCCTGTTGGATTTCATCGGGGCGAGGCTCAAGGATCTTGTCGCTCGGCCACGGCCCTGCATGGCGCTTCCTGATATCCACCAGATCGAAGCCTGCGGCAAGACGTTTGGATTCCCGTCGAACCATGCGATTAATAGCGCGACGGCCGCGGCCTTTCTCCAGATGCTCTATCCGAGATCTGGGTGGGTGAGTTGGCCTTTGGTCGGATTGATCGGTCTCTCGCGTGTCTATATCGGCGCCCACTATGTTACGGATGTGCTGGGAGGCTGGGCGATCGGAGGATTGCTGGGGGCCGGTGCTGCTTGGGCGCTTCTGCGCTACTCCCGTTTTCGTTCCTAGCAGGATGCTGAAAAACCCCGTCAGCTTCGTTCTCGGCTTATCGAAATCCTCAACGTACCCCTGAGGGTACGCCTCCGGTTTCGACTCGCCTGCGGCCTTGCTGGACGAACAGTTTGAGCCTCCTGCAAACGGTATTCATATTGTTCAAGACGTGCAGATTATCCAGTGACTATTGCCTAGTTCCCCCTGCATCCTGCTAGCTCTGGAGGAAATAAAAATGATTTGTGGGCCCTGTTCCGTGGCCGATCGCCAAACTGTGGCGGATAGCCTCGGTAAGATAGGTCTTGGCCGATTGAACCGCATCGTTCACGGATTTGCCTCGCGCGAGATGGGCGGCGATGGCCGAGGCCAGCGTGCAGCCGGTGCCATGCGTGTGGGGGGTGTCGATGAATTCTCCCTTGAACACATTGAAGAACCGGCCGTCATAGAGCAGGTCCGTGGCCCGCTCCGCCAGCAAATGGCCGCCTTTGATCAGCACATATTTGCAGCCGAACCCGTGAATGATTTTGGCGGCGCGGCGCGCGTCCGCGAGCGTTTTGATTTCGAGGCCGGACAGTTGCTGCGCCTCATGGAGGTTCGGCGTGACGAGCAGCGCCAAGGGGAAGAGCTGCTTTTTCATGGCGTCAATCGCGTCCGGCTTGAGCAGGGCCCGGCCGGTCTTCGAGATCATCACCGGGTCCACGACGAGATTCGTGACATTCTGAGGCTTCAGAAGTTTCGCGACGGTCTCGACAATGGCTATCGAGGAGAGCATGCCAGTCTTCACTGCGGCGACGTCGAAATCGTCGAAGACCGCATCGATTTGCGCCACGACGATCGAGGTCGGCAACTCGAAAACGTCGGTGACCTCTTCCGTATTCTGCGCGGTGACGGCGGTAATCACCGACATGGCGAAGACGCCGTTGGCCGACATGGATTTGATATCGGCTTGGATGCCCGCGCCTCCACCGGAGTCGGAGCCGGCAATGGTCAAGACTTGTTTGATCGATGGTGTGTTCATGGGCCTATCAATTTGACGGTGATGGTGTGGCGTCTGGCGCGGCTGAAGGGGCGTCAGCCGGCTCGACGGTGAGGCCTTCGATGGAGAACTGGGCATCCGGCCTGGGCGATTTTTCGTGATAATGCAAGATGAACGGATGTCCGTTTGCATAATGAAAGATCAGCTGGCTCCCGTCTGCATCCGACGGGGCCGAGAATGTCAGCACGGCCCGGTCTTTTTTTCTGGGAGAGAGTTCGATGCCGCGCAGGCAGAGGCCTTCGCGATTGTTCTCTACCTCCAGCTTCCATTGCGCGCCCTGAGCATCTTCGAGCAGCGTGTTTTGCAACAGGCAGACGACCTTGATGTCGCGGGAGGAGGTGTTCTCGACCGTGAGATCGAGGGTGATCTGGCTGGCCCGCTTGCGCAGGGCCGTCACGACCAGTTGATACTGGTCGTTGCGGTGGAAGCCGAGCCCGGGAGGCGGGGCCAATTTGGCCAAGGGATCGATCTTCACGACCGGGGGCTTGTTCGCTTCTCTGACCAGTTCGGCCAGCGGGCCGGCTTTGGGAATCGTGCCGCGCGCGGCGCCCAGCGGCTGGAGGGTGCTGGGGCTGAGCAGTTTCACGACCACTCGAAAGTCGCCCGGCGACTCAGAGTACGAGCCGGTTATGAAGACATCGGCATGCAGCATCTTGGCTGCCCGTTCGATTTCTTTGGCGTGAGCCTGGTCGAGCTGCGTGATGTTCAATTTCTTCAGCGCGGCGCTCGAGAGCGTGCGATCCACGACTTTTCTCTCGCCAGCGAGCAGGATTTGCGTGCTCAGTTCCTCCGCCAGAAATTTCCCGATCGGCGTAACGGCGCCTTTGGCGTCCGTAAAGTCCAGCACCGCCAGCCGTTCCTTCTTCGCTTGGATAGCATCGGCCACCACCCCCTCCGCCAGTTGCTTCAGGCTCTCCTCGTAGGGCGAGGCAGCCTGAGCCGGAAGAGCCCAGAGCATGGCAACGGCAATCAGGATCGTGGTCAGAAAACGATTCATTCCGGTGGAGCTATTCTGTGAGTCAGACAATCGATTCATCACTAGCGCACATTATACTCAGCGGACGCAGCCTGTCCAGCGGGACGAGCCTAGTAACCACGGCACTGTTCGTGGGCCAACACAACTCAATGAGCCTTTTCCCTTTCCCTCTCCCTCTCTATCCCAGTGGCCGTGGATTTAAAGGGGCTGTGGGTGGGGTGCCCCATCGTGCGTGTTCTGCGAGCATAGGGGTTCTCATCCATGACTTCACGATTTTTCTCTTCCCAATCTGGCACGTCGTGACTTGACGGGTGGCGCTGACCTGGGCGCCCGTCCGCCCGCAGCGGGGTCCCTACACCGGGCGGGGTGCGAGGACGGACGGGCTGGTCAGCGACAGGACCCGTCATCTCTTCCTTCTCCCCTCTTTCGGCCGGTTTCCACTCTTAAGGCCAGGGCGGGAGACTCTCGGAGCGTAATCAGAGCGCCGTTGGGTGATCGCTCATGCTGGCTGTCGCGTCTGCCGTAGGCAGTGGCGACGAATGTTCGACGCGACACCGGCGCGACGGTGTCGCTAGTTTTCGGTGCCAAGCGCAGCGCAGCATCGAGCGGCCAACGGCGCTCTGTGGCTGCGAGCGGAAAGAGCCTCCCAGCTCTGGCCCGCCCTCTCGTCACACCGGCCACTCTTCTTCCTTCCAGGCCATCTCCCAAAACATCCACTCATAGCGCGAGCTGAGCACGAACGATTCTTCCATCCGCTTTTTTTCTTCCTTGCCCGCGGTCTTGGCCCACTGGTCCACTTTCTTTCTCATCCATTCCTGCACCTCGGCGAACTCCGGCGAGCCATAGAGCATGAGCCAGTCGTGGTAGGGATGTTTCTTGGATGGTGGTCCATTCTTGAGTAAATGCTGCCCTACGACGCAATAGATCCAGGCGCAGGGGAGGGCGACGACCGTGATCTCCGCCGCCGAGCCAGTATGGGCGACGGTAAACATGTGCCTGGTGTAGGCATAGTTCGTCGGCGCCATCGGCACGGAGGACATTTCCTTCGCCGTCATCTTCCAGCGCTTCCCATAATTTTCGTGGAGGCTCCGCTCCACGGTGATGGTTTCTTCGGCGAGTTTGGCGAAGCGCAGCGCGCTCTCGGAATCTGGCGCTCTGAGGGCTCCGGCCGCGAAGACGCGGGACAGGTCGCCGAGGAATCTCGCATCTTGCAGTATGTAATATTTGAATTTCCGCTCCGGCAAGGTGCCTTTGCCGAGCGCAACGACGAAGGGATGGATGAGTTGCTCGTCCCAGGTGGATTGCGCCAGTTTGCGGAGATGGTCAGAGAACGACATGCGGCTCCTTCCAAGGAGAATGTATCTCGTGAAGCGTGAAGCGTAGTTTGTGCGCCAATAATATCGATGGGTTCATGGTCCTTCGCATACGGCCTCGCGCCTGTCAGTTTGCCGTGATCAACGATTTAGCCACAGCGAAGGCCTCGTCCAGGTCCGGCAGTTGGGCCAGCTCCGGGGTGATTTGCAGGTGCCGGACGTGGTTGTGGGTATCGATGACCATGACTGTGCGAGCCAGGATGTGGGGGCCCTTGAGAAAGAGTCCATAGGCCTTGCCGAACTCGGCGCCTCGGTAGTCCGAGAGGAAGGTCACATTGGTGATGTGGGCTTCTTCTGCGAATCGCTTTTGGGCGAATGGTGTATCGATGCTGACGGTGACCAGCTCGACCATCTTGTCGAGGCCCTTGTTCCTCTCGCTCAGATAATGGGTCTGTTGCTCGCAGACTTTGGTGTCGAGCGACGGCACGATACTGATGATCCGGACCTTGCCCTTGCCCTTCGTGTCGAGGATGCTGATGAGCGTGAGGTCCGTCTGGGTCAGCTTCACCTCCCGGAGGGGCTCGCCGACTGTGATGCCGGTTCCTGAGAGGGGCAGGGGGGTTCCCTTGAAGAGGACCGTGTGGCCTTCACCCGCCATGGCGCTGCCGTCTGCGATCGTGAAGTTCTTGTAGAGGAAACTGGTTTCGCTAAAGCCGCCGGTGCTTCCGCATCCGGTGAGTCCGAACACCAAGCAGACTATAGCGCCGAGGAGGGTGCGATGTGCTGCTCTCATACTGCGTTCCTTCGTGAGACGACGGTGACCATTTTAGCAAGCATAGGGGGCTGGCGCTTGCGCCGCTAGGGTTGCAGGAAATGAATGAGTGTTTGATTGACCAACTCCGGTTGCTCCCATTGCGGGATATGTCCTGCCTTGGGGATGATGACGAAGGTCGAGCCGGCGATGGTGCGATGGAGCTGGTCCCCGGCCGGGAGGGGGAATACCCGGTCTTCCTCGCCCCAGATAATCATTGTGCGGTGCGTGATCGTTCCGATGCGCGGCGCGAATCGTTCTTCCCAGAGCGGGAGATTGGCGCCGACGGTCAGCAGAGCCCGGAAGAGTCCTGGCTGTTGGCGGTTGTGGTTGGACCGGTCCAATACCGCCGGCGTCAGTAGCGCCGGGTCGTAGACGAATTCACGCATGGTGGATTCAAGCATCAGGCCTCCGAAGAGCCAATTGCCGAAGGAGACCAACCAGGAGGGGGCGCTGGTCGTCAAGGCGCGGCGAATCGAAGGGCTAGCCAGATGTTCCATCACGTGAGCCGGGAGTCCGTCGATGAGGATGAGCTGTGAGACCCTGGCCGGATGGTCGAGGGCGAGTCCGATGGCGAGTCCTCCTCCCATGCTGTTGCCCACGATGCTGGCCTGGGGAATCTGGAGCTCGTCCATGAAGCCCAGGAGAAACTCTAGCAGCTGATTCGGGCTATATTCGATATCCGGTTTGTCCGAGAGTCCTGCCCCCACCAGGTCCGGGGTGATGACGCGGAAATGGGCGGAGAGGGCCGCTTGCTGATGTTCCCATTGCCACATCGAGCCTCCGAATCCATGGAGGAGGATGACGGGCGGTCCCTGTCCCTGATCGAGGTAGGCGATGCGTTGATCGAGGACCGTGACAGTCTTGATCGGGAGTCGTCCGAGGGCGTCGAACCACGGAGGCAGGGGAGGAGTCGACGTGCAAGCAGTCAGCATGAGCGACAGGCCTATGAGCGAGGTGAGGAGCCAGGCGCGTGAGCAACGAGGTGGCAGCGCCTGGCTGTCGGAGCGAGAACTAGTCCAGTTGGATGACTGTTTCATCCGTCTTTACGTTGTCTCCTTCGGCAACCAGGATGGCGGAGACTTTTCCGTCGATCGGCGCCGGGACCTGGCTTTCCATCTTCATGGCTTCGATGATCAGGAGGGGCGTTCCGGTCTTCACTACGGCGCCGACTGCGACCAGCACTTTGACGACTCGCCCGGGCATCGGGGGGGCCACGTCGCCAGGCTTGGAGGGCCTGGGCCGTTTGGGTTTGGCTCCGGCGCCACTGTCGGGGGTTTCCGGCAGGCCCGCCAGGATTTCCTGGATCGGTTCCAGCGAGACTTCTTCGAGTTTGTCGTTGACCCGGATGTAGTAGGGTTTGCGTCCGTCGACTTTCCGACCGGAGCCTGAGACCTTTACATGGTAGGTCTCGCCGTGGACCGTGACATTGAATTCTGCTGGGGCCAAATGGAGCTCGGTGGCCGTAGCAGGCCCGCTGGGCGAGAAGCTCTCGAGCGGCGCCAGCGCCAGGTCCCCCTTCTCGCGCGCTTCAAAGAAGTCTCGCGCGATGGCAGGGAAGAGGGTGAAGGAGAGCTGATCTTCCACTGTGGTTGCCGAGGCTGGCAGATCTTTTTTGATGGCTTCAAGTTCCGGCTCCAGCCGATCGGCTGGCCTGGTCTTGATCGGCTGTTCGTTCCCGATCGCGCGGGCCATGATGTCGAGATCGACTGGTCCTGGCGCCCGCCCGTAGAGTCCGAGGAAGTAGTTCTTCGTTTCCGTGGTAATGACTTTGTACCGTTCGCCCGTCAGGACGTTGAGCGTGGCTTGGGTGCCGACGATCTGGCTGGTCGGGGTGACGAGCGGGGGATAGCCCATGTCCTTGCGGACGCGCGGCACTTCATCCAGGACTTCTTTGATCCGGTCGAGCGCATTCTGCTCGGTCAGTTGCGCCGCGAGGTTCGAGAGCATCCCGCCGGGAATCTGCGAGGTGAGGATCTCGGCATCGACGCCGGTGAACTCGCTTTCGAACTGCCGGTACTTTCGCCGCACGGTGCGGAAATGTTCGGTGATCGGGAGGAACGAGGCCAGGTCCAGTCCCGTATCGTACGGAGTATTGCGCAGCGAGGCCACCACGGTTTCCGTCGCGGGATGTGAGGTGCCGCCGGCCAAGGGGGAGATGGAGGTATCCAACATGTCCAGGCCGCCGAGGATCGCCATGAGGGAGGTCATCGAGGCCATGCCCGAGGTGTAGTGCGAGTGCAAATGGACCGGAACCTTCACGGCGGCTTTGATGCGGCGGACGAGGTGATAGGCGTCGAGCGGCGCCAGAAGCCCGGCCATGTCTTTGATGCAGAGCGTGTGGGTCCCTAGATCTTCCAGCTTTTTCGCCATGTCGACGAACCGGTCGATACTGTGGACGGGACTGATGGTATAGCTGATGGCGGCTTCGACATGTTTGCCGCAGGCCTTCACTTCCCTCATGGCCCGTTCGAGATTGCGGATATCGTTCAGCGCGTCGAAGATGCGGAAGACGTCGATGCCATTGGCGGCGGACCGTTCGATGAACCGTTCCAGCACATCGTCGGCATAATGCCGGTAGCCGACCAGGTTCTGCCCGCGGAGCAGCATTTGGAGCTTGGTATTGGGCATGGCGGCGCGGAGCGCGCGGAGCCGTTCCCAGGGATCTTCTTTGAGGAAACGCAGGCAGGTATCGAAGGTGGCGCCGCCCCAGACTTCCAGCGACCAATAACCGACTGCGTCGAGTTTCATGGCGATCGGCAGCATGTCTTCCGTCCGCATGCGCGTGGCCAGGAGCGACTGGTGGCCGTCGCGCAGGGCGACCTCGGTAATCAGGAGGGGCTTGCCGGGCGCCGGTTGGATGGTCAGCTCAGGGCTGACCTTGGCGCGGGCCTTCGATGTCCGGACGGCTGGTTTGGCTGTCCGTTTTTTGGGAGCCTGTTTTTTTGAGGGTCGTCGTGTCGCCATGATGTCCTGGTCTTCTCGTTATCCTGTCATCGGGTGGATAGACGGCTGTATGGCTACAGCCCTTCGTAGGCGGCGATGGCGGCGGAGAGCGCCAGCACCAGATCCTCTGGTTGCTCGAATTCATGGTAGTTGAAGAGAGCCGGATGCGTCTCTAAGTAAGAGGTGTCGAACCGTCCTGCCATGAAGTCCTCCTCCTGCATGATTTCCTTCATGAAGGGGATTGTCGTCTTGACCCCGCGCAAGACATATTCTTCGAGCGAGCGTCTCATGCGGCTGACGGTTTCTTCCCAGGTGCGGCCGCGCACGGTGAGTTTGGCCAGGAGGGCGTCGTAGTAGGGCGGCACCGTATAGTCTTTGTAGACCGCCCCGTCGATGCGCACGCCGATCCCGCCCGGCGAGAGATAGGCGGTGATCGTGCCGGCGCAAGGGCGGAAGTTATTCTTGGGGTCTTCGGCGTTGATGCGGCATTGGATGGAATGGCCTTGGAGCGTGACTTGCTGTTGCGTAATGTCGAGCGGCTTGCCCGCGGCAATGGCGATTTGATTGCGCACGATGTCGATCGCCGTGATCTGTTCCGTGACGGTGTGTTCGACCTGGAGGCGCGGGTTCATCTCGATGAAGTAATAGCGTCCGTCCTGATCGAGGAGGAACTCGACGGTGCCGGCATTGTCGTAATCGACCGCTTTGGCGATGGTGATGGCCGCGTCGCCCATTTCGGCGCGCAGTTGCGGCGTCAGAATCAGCGAGGGGGCGATTTCGATGAGCTTTTGGTGCCGGCGCTGGATCGAGCAATCCCGCTCACCCAGGTGGATGATATTGCCATGCCGGTCGGCCAGAATCTGGAATTCGATGTGATGCGGCCGCTCGATATATTTTTCGAGAAAGATGCTGCCATCGCCGAAGGAGGCTTGAGCCTCCCGTGAGGCGACCGCCATGTTCTCGCGGAGTTCGGCATCGGACCGCACGACCCGAAGGCCGCGGCCTCCCCCGCCTGCGTTGGCTTTGATCATGACCGGGTAGCTGGTTTCTTTCGCAAAGGCCAAGGCTTCGTTGACGTCGGTGACGCCGCCCTCTGTGCCTGGGACGATGGGGACTCCGACCCGCTTGGCGAGCTCGCGCGCTTTGACTTTGCTGCCCATCAAATCGATGGCATGGGGCGAGGGGCCGATGAAGGTGACGCCGGAGGTCTGGCAGAGTTGTGCGAATTGGGCATTTTCCGAGAGAAATCCATAGCCTGGATGGATGGCATCGGCGCCGATCCGTAGGGCCAGGTCGACGATCTGTTGGCTGTCCAGGAAGCCTTTGACCGGTCCGGGCCCGACCATATAGGCCTCGTCCGCCTTTTTGACGTAGATGCCGGTCGAATCGGCTTCGGAGTAGATGGCGGCGGTGGCGATATTCAATTCACGGCAGGCGCGGATAATCCGCATGGCGATTTCGCCGCGATTAGCCACCAGAATTTTCTTGAACATGCCGGTCCTTATTCCTCGGATCGCTGCTGATTTTTGCGAGCGTTCTCAGGTGAAAATGAGCGCGTAAGCTAGCATAGGATCAAGAGTCTTGTCGAGGGAGCGAGGAGGGGAATGGGGCTGACTGCGGAGGCCAGAGGCGCGGCACAGTGCCGCGCCTCTGGCGGAGATTATCGGATTCCGTTACTTGGCTTGGACGAGGAATCCTTTTGAACGGGCATTGCCGCCCCCGGCGACCACATCGATGAACGACATGCCGGCCCGGACGTCAGGAACCGTGGCTTCGATGGTGCTGTCGTTGACGAAGGTGTAGTCGATTTTGGCTGGCCCAGCCGCGCTGAAGGCCACCCCGTGGAAACATTCCTTAGCCCCGAAATTTTCGCCTTTGATGGTCACTTTCTGGCCAGGCTTGGCTTCGTCCGGCTCGACCTTGAAGATCTTGGGCCGTTTACTCCGGTCGCAGACCGGGTCCCGCTCGACTTTCGCCGTATCGGACCCCTTGATGGATTCGGTTCCGTAGAGGGTGAAGCCTGCGCCATCCACCATCGCGCCTGGCTCTTCCGCAGAGGCGAGGGGGAGGGCGAACGTGATGGATCCGATGAGGCCCAGGAGCATGAACCACGATGATCGCCGTATCTGCATAGGTACCTCCTTCAAGAGCAACGACATCTGACTATTTCTCGTTGATGGGAATGTAGGTGTCGGCAATGAGTTGTTGCCCTGCCTGGGACAGGGCAAACTGAATGAAGGCCTCAGCCAGGGGATGGGGCTCCTTCTTGGCCAGGAGGAGGACCGGGCGCTTGAGCGGATAGCGACCGTCCTTGACGGTGGGGCCTTCCGGCTCGACCTTGTCGATGGGCAGGAGTTTGACCGCGACGCCGCCTGAAACGACGGACAAACCCTGGCTGAGGGACAGGTAGGCGACTGCAGAGAGGGGAGGCAAGGTTCCCACGACGGTCTTGATGACCTGTTCATCTGGGCCGATGACTTTCGCGCTGCCGGTGATCTTGCCGGTAATGCCGAGCTGCGATTCAAAGGCTTCGCGGACGTTTTGGTTGCGAGGCCGGTCGATGACCAATATTTTCGTATCCAGCCCGCCGAGTTCCGACCACAGCGTGATTTTGCCGGAGAAAATGTCGGCAGCCTGTTGTTTCGTCAGCTCTTTCGTGAGGTTGGAGAGGTGGACGAGGATGCCGATCCCATCCCACGCGATGGGCGTTGCCGTGAGATCTTGGGCCGCCGTTCCCGTGACGGCAATGTGGGCCTGGCCGGACTTGACCATCTCAACCGGACGTGAATTGCCGTCCCAGGCCACATCGAGATAGGCGCGCGGGTTGGCTTTTTCAAAGGCGCGGGCGAGGGGTTCGATGGTCGTCAGTTCCGGTCCGTTGCCGGCGATGATGAGGTTCCCGGCGACTTCCGCCAGGGCGAAAGGGGTTATGCCCCAGCTCAGAAGAAGGCTGAGGCTTAGCGAGAAGGCGAGTCTCGCGATCATGGGTGCTCCACATGGTTGGGGTGGATATTGGGAAGGGGCGGCTGTGCGAGGGCCTGCCATTTCACGGTCCGGCTCAGTGCTCCGTGACGCTGCAGGTGGAAGCGTCTGGCGGCGCGGCAGACTCGGGGGCGGCGCGTTTCCCCATCAATGGCGGCAGCTTGGCGAACTTGTCCATTCGCTCGTCCAGCATGTTGTAAGCTTTTTGTTCAGCAAAGCCGGTTTTGTGGGTGCCTTTGACCAAGGTCGTGCTGGCGGACATGAGCCGCGTGGCGTCCTGGGCGCTGCAATGAGGGCAGACCGTGTCTTCGACTCTGGCATGGACTGATTGGGTGGCGTCGAACTGCTTTTCGCATTTTCCACAACGATATTCGTAGATCGGCATGGTTCCTATCCTTCACGCGGGATAAAAGCCGGACAAAGAGAGAAAGTGCTCTTGACCAGCCGTTGAGCTTTGCCTTATTGTACACATCTTGCGGACATGACTTCTAGTGGCTGAAGAGGAGGATTTCGATGCCCCTGTTGATTCGGAAATACAAGAGTGCTGGCGGAATGATGCAGGAAGAGCGGATCGACGACGAAGATCGGATCGAACGCTATATGAAGCTTTTCGACAAGGACGACATCAAGAAGCTCGAGACCGGTGTGAAGGTCTTCATTGAGAAGGACGAGTGGCAACTCCTGCCGTAAGCTGTCTCAAGCGTTGACGAGACATCCTCGTAGATTGCATCGGAATCTGATCGTGGCCGTGAATGCGGTCAAGCCCTGAACGGTGAAACTGGGGCTGGGCCGCATTTCGTCTGAAAGGCGTGGTTGCTATGACCTATTGGATTCACATCGCGCGGTCGATCGATCGGGTCACGCTCCATAAGGATCGTTGCGCGGAGGTGCCGTCGTCGACGATCGGGTCTTCCAGCGACTTCTGGGAGGGGGGATGGTTCGACTATCCGGATAAGGAGCGAGCCTTAGCCGCGATGGAGCAGGCGGGGACGTCGGATCAGCGGCGCTGCGCTCTGTGCAAGGCCTGAAGAAGTGATGGGTGATGAGTGATCAGTGATGGGCGAGGAGTGATTGGCCCAGAAGCTCAAATCCGAACAACCCATCACTCATCACTGTTCACCCATCACATGATTTGATGCCACGATTCGCCCTCCTCCTGACAACCTTCATTTGGGGCGCGACGTTTCCTGCCACCAAGGCAGCGCTGGAGCAGATCCCCCCGCTTTCGTTCCTCTTCCTTCGCTTTCTCCTGGGCGCCATCCTGGTTGGGGCCGTGTTTCTGCTGTGGCGGCGCCGCTTGCACCGAGAGCCGGCTGTTTTGCGGGCTGGCGCGATTGCCACCTGCTGGCTCTTTCTCGGCTACGTCCTTCAAACGGTCGGATTGCACTACAC
>CAMDPZ010000037.1 GCA_945905765.1 Nitrospira lenta | reverse complement strand
CGGCCTGCGTCCTCGACTTTGACGAAGGTGTCGGTTTCCGAGAAGGCCGCGCCCCAGGGAATGCCTTCGAAGCCGTTGGGGTCGTTTTGCATCGGCACGGCAAGGGCCAGGCTGCCGGAGAGGAGCAGTGAGCAGAGGGCTGCGATAAGGGGGGCAGGTATCCTGCTGGAGAGATGATGAGCCATGTTACTCCGCTGAATCGGTGATGCGGTCGTTGAATCGAGGAGCCAGGGTCCGGCTGTCGATGAAAATAAATCCCCGCTCCGTGTTGGCATGATAGGTCAGGCTGATCTCCGTATCGATCCCGCGCCAGGTATATTGCTGATTGAGGCCTCGCAGCATCTGTCCCGGGATACGATCCAGAGAACCGAATTGTTGTTCAAGATAGGTCAGGATCTGTTTGTGCCGATCATCGCCTTGGTAGCGGATGGTCACACGGGCAAATTGATCGTCGACCGCTAAGAGCCGGACGCTTTCGACCGGGATTCCCGCATAGGACGGAGCGCCGCTCCGCAATTGGAATTCGTTCACATGGGGGCCTGCTCTGGCGACTTCCAGCTCCTGCCGCTCCGTCAGGGTGGCGCCCCAGGTCAGGTCCTGGAACCCGTTCGGATCGTTGACCATCGGGACTGCCTGGACTGACAGGGGATGGCCCACCGAGAGGAGGAGCCCCAAGAGGAGGAAGTACAGGCCTGCGCGATTCTGTTGCCGTCCGATCATGTCAGAACGCTATCACGGTCGATTTGATGGCGCAACTCCCTCAGTTTTGTTGAGAATGTCGCGAGGCATAGCTTATAATGGCGCGTTTTTCCATGTGCTTAGCGGCGAGGAACCGACACGATGATTGAAAGCGACGCATTCGTTCAAGCCCTGCAAGATATCGGGGTGGATTTCTTTACGGGGGTCCCCGACTCGATCCTGGGCGGCATCATTGCCGAACTGATGGAGCGGCGGATCTATGTCCCGGCCGTGCGAGAAGATGAAGCGGTGGCCATGGCAGCCGGGGCCTATATGGCAGGCAAGATTCCGGCTGTGCTCATGCAGAATTCCGGGCTGGGCACGTCTCTCAATACGATTATTTCCTTGAACGCGATTTACCGCCAGCCCTGCATCCTGATCGTGTCCTGGCGCGGCCAGCATGGCAAGGATGCGCCGGAGCATCTGGTGATGGGCGAGGTGATGGAGCCCTTTCTCGATCTCATGAAGATCCCCTACCGGACCCTGACGGAAAAGACGGCGGTCGAGGATCTGAAATGGCTGGCGGAGACCTTTATGAAGCAGCGGGTTCCCGTCGCCCTCTTGATTACCAAAGGTGTCGTGAAAGGGTTGCACCCATGAGGCCTGAACAGGGAACCATGCAGAGTCGGGCGATGGCCATGGCGGCCTTGATGGAACTGTTGACCGATCAGCCGGTGATCATTTGCAACGGGTTCCCTTCGCGGGAGGCCCAGAAAATCGCCGACCGTCCAACCCATTTTTACATGATCGGGTCCATGGGCTCGGCTGCGGCGATCGGGCTGGGCGTGGCGCTGGCCAAGCCGAAGAAGCAAGTCGTGATCTTCGACGGCGACGGGAACGTGTTGATGGGGATGGGCACCCTGGCCACGATCGGCGCGCTCAAGCCGAAGAATTTCATCCATGTGGTCTTCGATAATGAAGTCTACGGAACGACCGGCAACCAGCCGACGATTTCCAATGTGGTGCCGCTGGAGAAGGTGGCGAAGGCGGCCGGCTATGTGAATGTCGAGCGGGTGCGGGAACGGGAAGACCTCGTCTACGAGTTCAAGGACATGCTGAAGAAGGACGGGCCGAGCATGTTGCTGGTGAAAGTCAACGAGATGGTGGAAGATGCCGGACGGGTGCTGCTGGATCCGCCGGACATCACGAAGCGGTTTATGCAGGCAATACAATAGCGATCAGCCTTCAGCTGTCGGCTGTCAGCGTTCGAAAGAGCTGACGGCTGAAAGCTGATTGCTGAAAGCTGAAGGGAAATATGATTCTTCTGAATCCTGGGCCAGTCAACGTCAGCGAGCGGGTGCGGCAGGCTTTGTTGCGTCCGGATATCTGCCATCG
Source organism: Nitrospira lenta (assembly GCA_945905765.1). Classification (GTDB taxonomy): domain Bacteria; phylum Nitrospirota; class Nitrospiria; order Nitrospirales; family Nitrospiraceae; genus Palsa-1315. The sequence goes on along the minus strand of CAMDPZ010000037.1, from coordinate 20,013 downwards.
GGAATCGGAGTTCACGTCGCTCCTCCACGGGATTCAGGCCAAGCTGTTGAAGCTCTTTGTGCCGGGCGCGGAGGCGGATTATGCCGCCGTGGTGCTGACCGGATCGGGGACGGCGGCGGTTGAATCGGCCGTCATGTCGTCGCTCCCGCAAGGCAAGCGCATGCTGGTGCTGAATAACGGCGTGTATGGCGAGCGCATCTCTCAGATGATCGGCCTCAATCGCCTGGGCGTGTCCGAACTGAAATATGACTGGACGACGAAGCCCGACCCTGAACGGGTCAGGCTGGCGCTCCGGCAACATCCGGAAGTGCAGGCGGTGGCGATGGTCCATCACGAGACGACCACCGGTCTCATCAATCCGGTCAAGGAAATCGCGGAAGTCGTCGATAGCCAGAACCGGGTGTTCATTCTGGACGCGGTCAGCGCCTTGGCTGGCGAGTCGTTGGATATCGCAAGCCCCCACATCTATATGGTGGCCGGCACATCCGGCAAGTGCATCCAGGGATTCCCTGGCGTGGGCTTCGTGCTCGTCCGCAAGGGATTTCTGGAGAAGATGCGTGGCTATCCCAGACGGTCGATCTATCTCAGTCTCACGCAATATGTGGATAATCAGGGCGCCGGGACGACGCCCTTCACGCCAGCCGTGCAGATCTATTATGCCTTCGACGAAGCCCTGAACGAATTGATGGAGGAGGGGGTCGCCAAGCGGATTCAGCGGTACAAGAAGATCGCGACCTTGATCCGTGATCGTATGGCGAAGCTGGGTGTGAAGCCGCTCCTGACTCCCGACAAACAGTCCAACACGATTACGGCCTACCATCTCCCCGATGGCCTCACCTATCAGTCCCTGCACGATAAGCTGAAGGAACAGGGCTACGTGATCTACGCGGGCCAAGGTCAATTCGAGAGCAAAATTTTCCGTGTGGCCAACATGGGCGTCCTGACGGAGTCGCAGATCGTCGGATTCCTCGACGCGTTTGAACGGATCTGTACGAAAGCATGAAAGCCATCATCCTCGCGGCCGGGGTCGGGAAACGTTTGTGGCAGGTCACGCAGCACCGGCCCAAATGTCTCATCGAGATCGGCGGGAAGACGCTTCTGCATCGCTACCTCACGTCGCTCCGGAACGTCGGGATCCAGCGCGCCGACATCGTCGTGGGCTACAAGCAGGAGATGATTCGCGCGGCGGTGGAGGCGAACTCCTGTGACGTGCGCGTGAACTTTCTCGTCAACGAGGAGTTTCACCGAGGCAGTATCTCCTCGCTCTGGATCGCGCGCCACGCGCTGGACGACGATGCGATCGTCATGGATGCGGATGTCCTGTTCCATCAAGAGATTTTGCGCCGCCTGGTGCAATCCCCCTACGCGAACGCCCTGCTCATGGACGAAGCCGTCAAACAGACCGGGGAAGAATGTATGGTCGTAGTCGAGGGCGGGCGCGTGATCGCCCTGACCAAGCAAATGCCCTCGCGCTACGATTACGCCGGAGAAGGGGTGGGCTTCCTCAAGGTCCGTCATGCCGATGCGCCCTATGTGGTGGCCTCGCTCAAGACCCATGTGGACCGTGAAGCCTGGCAGATGGAATATGAGGATGCGCTGGTCGGGTTCTTCGCCGACGTCAAAGTCGGGCATGAAAAAATCGGCGGGCTCCCCTGGACCGAAATCGATTTCCTGGAAGACATAGACAAAGCGGAACGGGACGTGTTGCCGAAACTGTAAAGACGGGGTAGCGGGATAACGGGGTAGAAGGGACAGCGGCCTTAGCAGGCTGCGGAAAAACTCGGTGTATGCGAAAAACACGGCTAACATACTCCGAGTGGCACTGTGGCCTGAACAACCACAGGATGCTCAAAAAGTCCGTCCAGCAAGGCCGCAGCGAGCGAAGAGGCGAGGCGTACGGGTTGGTACGTTGAGCCTCTTCGTGAAGAGAGAACGCCGCTGGCGGACTTTTTCAGCATCCTGTTAGGATGCCCGGGTGAGTGGCAGACCATGAACGAAAGCGCAATTCAGAAACAGACAGATGTGCAGGGATTGAGCACGGCGATTCTCTTGCCGTCGGTCAGTCTGTTCGGCGAGCCGTCTGAATTGTATGCAGAGGACGCCGGTCCACTCACCAGCGTCGTAGGCATAGGGCTCTTCCATCGGACAGTCCTAACCTTGCAGCGAGCCGGCATCCGGCAGCTCATGGTCCTGGTCGGGCCGGAAGAGGATCAACTCAAACAGGCTTTGGGCAAAGGGCCCCGCGTGACGATCCCCGTGCGCTGGATGCCGATTCGCGAATTTCCTCTGGACGATGCCCGCACCTGGGAAGCCCTCGCGGCCGAAGTGCGCGGCTTCTGCCTCCTGTCCGGTGTGCAGGGTGTTTTCTCCTGTCCCTTGATCGAGAGTTTGCGCCGGGAGGTGCAGGAGGGCCAGGCGATCGTCGTGGCCCAGGCCCATCGCGAACGGGATGGACAGCCCCGCCGGTCGAGCCTGCGCGTGAAGGTGCAGGAGGGACGGCTCTTCTCGATGACAGCCAGACAGGACGAGGCCTCGTTGATCGCCACGGATCTCGTCGTGCTGCCGAGCAGCTTCATGAAGGGTGCAGGGCAAGCCGGGCTGGAGACAGGCATCGTGCCGGTTCGCCGATGGCTCGAATTGGCTGCGGTGGAGGGGCAGGTGCGGGTTCTGTCCACGGAGACGAACCGCTCCCATTGGTATCAGCCCGTGCGCGAGGCAGCCGATGTGAAGGCTGCTGAGAAGAAGCTCTTCAATTCCCTCAAGGGCGACCTCGAAGGGTTCGTCGACCGGTTTTTCAATCGCAAAGTTTCCCGCTGGTTCACTCGCCTTTTTCTCGCCTCAGGCCTCTCGCCGAACGCCATTACAATGGTTGCGACGGTGGTCGGACTGGTCTCAGCCGCTGGCTTTGGTCTCGGAACCTACAGCTCCGGCATCGTGGCCGCGCTCCTGTTCCAGCTCGCGGCGGTCATCGACTGTTGCGATGGAGAAGTGGCGAGGCTGACGTTCACCGAGTCGCCCTTCGGGGCCTGGCTCGATATCGCGATGGACAACGTGGTGCATATGGCGATCTTCGCCGGCATCGCAGTGGGTTCCTATCTGCGCCTGGCCGGGAGCGAGGATGCCTGGATTCCCCTGGCCCTTGGGGCTGCGGCGATCCTGGGCAATGGACTCTCGTTCTGGTTCGTGACGCTCGCACAGAAGATCAAATCGGCGAATCGCTGGAAGACCCCGGCGCAGGCTGCCTGGGCCGACTTCATGCTCAAGAACGTCGCGAGCCGCGATTTTTCCGTCGTCGTGCTGCTCTTCGCGATCCTGGGCAAGCTGGACTGGTTCCTCTGGATGGCGTCAGTCGGTTCTGTGGTGTTTTCCTGCTTGATGCTCTGGGTAATCAGACCTTCCGCCACCACCCGTGCTTAAGCGCTTCCTGCTCATCGTCGGTCTCCTCACCCTCGTACTTATCGTTTGGCATATCGGGCCTGGGCAGATCTATGCAGCGGCGGCGCAGCTTGGTCCTGCCGCGCTCCTCGTCATGCTCATTCCTTCCGTCATCATGTATGCAATCGAAGCCTACGGGTGGAAAGTGACGCTGGGACCCTCGGCCCAGGCGATTCCTTTCTGGCGCATCCTCGCGATCAGGACGGCAGGGGAAGTGGTGAACATGACCACGCCGACCGCCTATGTCGGGGGCGAACCGCTCAAGGCCTATCTGCTCAAGAAACATGATGTGCCGATGGTGGAAGGGCTGGCCTCGGTTATCATTGCGAAAACGGCGATGACGATTGCCGAAGTCCTCTTCATTCTGCTCGGCATCGCGTTGGGCGTCTGGCTGTTGGGCGGGAACGATTCCTCCGGCCAGACCGTGGCAGCGGCGCTCTTGAGCGTCGGCCTGCTGGCCTTCGGGACTGCGGCCTTCGTGTTCGTGCAGCGGCAAGGGCTCTTTACCTGGCTCTTGGAATTTCTGCGGAAGGTCGGGCTGAAGATTGCGTATCTGGAAGCGCGCGAGGAACAGTTGCGGTCGCTGGATCGCACGATTCTGGATTTCTACCGTCAGAAACGTCCGGCTTTCTATGCCTCCACCGGGCTCTTCTTTCTCGGCTGGATGGCGGAAGCGTTGGAAGTCTACGTCATCATCTATTATCTCGGCGGTCCTGCCATGGCCCTCTCCGCCATCTCCATCGGTGCCCTCTCCGTCTTCATCAAAGGCGGCACCTTCTTCATCCCCGGCAGCCTCGGCGCCCAAGACGGTGGCAATCTATTATTGCTCAAGGCCTTTGGTTACAGCGACGTCACTGGCATCACCTTCGCGCTGCTCCGGCGCTTCCGCGAACTGGTCTGGATTGGATTGGGCCTGCTCTGCCTGACCTTCGTCGGCGGGCGATCAGTGGCCATTCAGGAAGATCTCACCAAAAATTCAGGAAACGGCTCCTGACACCTTTCGCTTCTTTCTCAATCCTCCGCCAGCTGACTTTACCTCGTTGGTGGGAGGTGCTATTTCTAAGGCCTATTCAATCGTGGCGGTATAGGGGGGAGGTCTACGGATGGTCAAGAAATTGGTCAAGCACGGTAAGAGCCTCGCCCTCGTAATCGATCGCCCACTCCTCGATGTATTGCACATTGATGCGGAGACTTTCCTCGACGTTCAGATCGACGGAAAGAGCTTAGTCGTGACACCAGTGCAAGCTGATGATCGCAGGAAGAAATTTCTAGAGGCCCTGGAAAGCACAAATCGTAAATACGGCAGAGTATTGAAGAAGCTGGCGGAATAAACGATCAATCTACTGTGGCGGTTCCGCGAACTGGTCTAGATTAGGCTAGGCCTGCTCTGTCTGACCTTCGTCGGGGCCGTTCAGTGGCAATTCAGGATGATCGCAGTCGAGGCTTAGGAAATGGCTCCCGAATCCTTTCTTTTTCTGGATTCGGCCCCCCCCCTTGATGGAGGTCTCACAGGGGCTGTAGAATGGCCAACATTTCAAGTGGGCCTAGGTGTAGTTAACCCGAGTTAATAATATGCCACTGCGTTTACCGACAGAGGATCATCCCCTCCTAGTTAAGTTCTTTAGCCTTCCGAAGGCTTCCGTGAAATCTCTTGTCAAGTTTTTGCAGAGAGAACCGCCTGCCCTGATGCGGGAAACCCTGGCTGCCAGAGTTTCTAAGAGAATTAAGGTTAGTCCACGCGATGCCTCCCAATTGCTCAGTGTGGTTACGAACTTTTTTTCAGCCTTTAGGAAGTCTGGGCTTAGTATCGAGGATTTTCTGGTTGAGTTTAGAAAAGCGTTGGAAGAAACCAGAGAAGCTGAACTCCATTTTGAAGGCCGACGGTGGAATGAACACAAATCCTATCTAGTCCAGATTCTGAAATGTGAAAAATCCATCGGCGTCACTTCAAAGGCCTTGAGTGTGATGACCGATCATGCAAGGATTTTTAGAGATGCGAGGATACTTACAGATCTTCGACCAGTGTTTGGCTCAAATCCAAATGAACCACCAGATGCCGCGGTTATTGTCCACACGCTAAAGATAGAGCATATGGTGGATCGCGAAAATAAGGATTTTTTTGTAGCCTTAGACTCTCTTGATTTGGATCGACTAGACAAGGTTATACGGCGTGCTAAGCTTAAAGAACGAGGCTTGAAGAGATCCTTCAGTCGCAACAAAACCTCCATCTTGGATCCCTGTTGATATCACGATGTTTACAGAATCTCCCATAGAGTACCTCCCTAAGGAACGAGAAAAGACGTTTCGGGAGGTTTATTGGGCTCGAAGGAAAAAAGAACTAGGGAGATGGAATGTCAACCGTGGTGTTTCATCCAGTTCAGGGTGGATAGAGTTTGAGCCAGCGGTAGTATCCGGGAAATGGCTGTCTCATGATTGGGGCGCAGGAAGTAAAAGCTATTTTCTTCGGGTCAGACCTGCGAGCAATGAAAATGAGAGTCTTAAGAAAGCCATTGTAGCGTCTCGGTCATTGCTCGCCTTGGAGCCTGACTGGGATGGCGAGGGGAGCCCAGGTTATACCGAGGGCACCTGGCAGAGAATGGGAAAGTTTCTCACCGAGCATAGCGCATATCTAAAGAAAACCTATGGGGTTGATGCTCCAACTCCAGAAATTCATCCAGGGCCTGATGGGAGCATTGATCTTCTCTGGAAATCGAGCAGCTACGAGTTGTTAGTGAACATTCCCACTAGCCCTGATAGCCCTGCAAGCTTTTATGGAGATGACAAGGGAAATCTATCAATAAAAGGGAAGCTACATCCCTCAAAGTTCAATCAGGGACTCTTGCAGTGGCTAATGACGAACCAGATCCCGTAAGCGCCTGGCCGGCCGAGTTTATACCGGATGATCATGCTCTGCTCATGAGAGTTCATCGGCAGTGGACCAAGAATGGAATCCCGATGCCCGGTGCTTTTAGAAATCATGCTGGCGGGATGTCGACAGACTGGGCGCAGTATTCAACTGCTGATCAAACGCGAGGTCGTGGGCGTAATCCTGCAGACAATGGGGTTGTAAGGATGCATGTAGGTAGTGTGAGGGGTCTTCCAGGCCAAAAGGTGGAGCACACTCCCGAGCCTACCAATCGTGCTCATACTGATGTCTTTGGTGAAAAAGACGAAGAAGTTCGGTTGAAGTTTGTTCGTATATGTAGCTGGGCGATCAACCCTCCTGGTAATCCTCCTAAACGCACTTCTACTAAGTAATAGTCAGGAAATTACTGGCTGGATCTGTCGCACTTTTCGAGTGCGGGGACACTCTGGGTTGTTCCCTTCATCTCCCGTTGTGTAAGATGCCGCGCATGCCTGTTGTGAAGCTGCTGCTTTGGGGATTTCTTGCCATTCTCGGTGCCGTCGCGCTTGCATTCGTGACCGGTCTCGTCCATCCACAAGAAAAAGTAAACGGGCTCTGGCTGGTCGTGGCTGCTGCCTGCATCTATGTGCTGGCCTTTCGCTTCTATGGCCGCTGGATTTCGCGGCGCGTGGTGGAGCTGAACGATCAGCGGGTCACGCCGGCTGTGCGGTTGAACGACGGAGTCAATTTCCATCCCACCAATAAGTATGTGCTCTTCGGTCACCACTTCGCGGCGATTGCCGGAGCGGGCCCCTTGCTGGGGCCGGTGCTGGCGGCGCAGTTCGGATTTTTGCCGGGCTTTCTCTGGCTGGTGATCGGGGCTGTGTTGGGCGGGGCGGTGCAGGACTTCATCATCCTGGTGGCTTCGATGAGACGGAATGGCCGCTCGCTGCCTGAGATTGCGCATGATGAACTGGGCCTGGTCACTGGGACTGCCACGGCTGTGGCTGTGCTCTTTATCGTGGTGGTGGCGCTGGCAGGGCTGGGCTTTGCCGTGGTGAATGCGCTCTATCGTAATGCTTGGGGCACCTTCACGATTGCGATGACGATTCCCATCGGCTTCATCATGGGTTTCTATCTGCAAAAATTCCGGCCTGGCCGGGTAGCGGAAGTGTCCCTGATCGGCGTGGTGCTGCTGGTGGCGGCTGTGATCTTCGGGCGGGTGGTCGCACAATCGTCTATTGCCGGCTGGTTCGAGTTCGAGCGGACGACTTTAGTGTGGGGACTGGCTGGCTACGGATTTCTTGCGTCAGTGTTACCTGGCTGGATGTTGCTGGTGCCTCGCGGGTACCTCTCTACCTTCATGAAGCTGGGCGTGGTGGCTTTGCTGGGAGTGGGAGTGATTCTGATGGCGCCGACGATCGAAATGCCGCGCGTCACGATCTTCGCCAGCGGAGGCGGCCCGATTATTCCCGGCACGCTCTTTCCCTTTCTTTTTATCACCATCGCCTGCGGGGCCGTGTCCGGTTTTCATTCGCTGGTCTCGTCCGGGACCACACCGAAGATGATCGAGCGGGAATCCCAGGCTACGGTCGGCTATGGGGCGATGTTGCTGGAAAGTTTTGTCGGGGTGATGGCGCTCATTGCGGCGTCGGTGTTGATTCCCGGCGATTATCTGGCGATCAATACGATGCTCTCGCCCGAGGCTTTGGCTGAGATGGGCTTTCCTGTTTCACGGATTCAGGAGCTGTCGCAACTAGTCGAGGTGGATGTGGCTGGCAGGCCTGGCGGGGCCGTGTCGCTTGCGGTCGGCATGGCCTCGATCTTTGCCGCCTTGCCAGGCATGGCAGGCTTGATGGCCTACTGGTATCAGTTCGCATTGGTGTTCGAGGCCTTATTTATTCTGACGACGATCGATACTGGCACGAGGGTGGGGCGCTATCTCATTCAGGAGATGGGCGGGCGGTTCTATGCTCCCCTGCGGCGGATGAACTGGTGGCCCGGTGTGGCGGTGAGCAGCGGGTTGATCGTGGGGGCCTGGGCCTATCTCATCGGCACCGGCAGCATCTCGACGCTCTGGCCGATGTTCGGGGCGGCGAATCAGTTGCTCGGCACCCTGGCCCTCTGTATCGGGACGACGGTGCTCATCAAGATGAAGAAGGCGCAATATCTCTGGATCACGGCCTTGCCGATGTTGTTCGTCGGGGCCGTTACCCTGGTCGGGTCCTATGAGATGTTCGGCCTGTTCGTGGCCAAGGCCTCCGCCACTGTTGACGGGGGGCAGGCCTTTGCCCTCTATCTGGATGCGGGGCTGGTGGCGGCGGTGGCCTTGCTCGCGGTGATCGTCTTGGGCGATAGTATCAGGCAGTGGTATGGCTATGTGATCCTGAAGCGGCCCTTCACCAGTAGCGAAGTCGTGGTGATGGCAGGCGGGGGAACGCCGGGGCGATTGCAGACGACGGTTCGTCAGGATGAAGAAAAGCGGTTGCAGTTTCCGGGCGGGGGCTGTTGTTAATAGGTAGCAGGAAAAGCGCGAAGGGCGAGACAAGCGCGAGAAGCGGAGGGGAACTATGGCTGAGCAATTTTCGTTCGATGTGGTGTCGGAAGTGGATATGCAAGAGATGAAGAATGTCGTCGATCAGGCGTCGAAGGAAGTGAAGCAGCGCTTCGACTTCAAGGACTCGAAGACGGAGATTACGCTGAAGGAGAAAGAGAAGGAACTGTCTCTGGTTTCCGACGACGAGTACAAGCTCAATGCGGTGATCGACATTATCAAAGCCAAGTGTGTAAAGCGCGGGGTCTCGCTGAAGGCCTTTGACTATGGGACCATCGAAGCGGCGCTGGGCGGAACCGTGCGGCAGGTGGCGAAGATTCAAAGCGGGATCGCGGCGGACAAGGCCAAGGAAGTGACGAAGGCCATCAAGGAGTCCAAGCTGAAAGTGCAGGCGCAGATCCAGGGCGAGCAGGTGCGCGTGCTGAGCAAGAGCAAGGACGATCTCCAGGCTGCCATGGCCTTTCTCAAGGGGCAGGATTTTGGGATTGATCTGCAGTTCACCAACTACCGCTGATCCAGGATGCTGAAACAGGTCACCAGCTTCGTTCTCGGTCGATCAAGCGCCTCAACGTGCAGGGCAGCACGCCTCGGCGCTTGATCTCCCTGCGGCCTTGCTGGATGACCCGTTTGAGCATCCTGTAGGGCTCTGCGCATGACTAGATTTTTTCTCCTCGCGTTTCTCCTCGCCGCCTCCCTCGCTGGTTGTAATCGCAGCGATGCGATTGTGGTGATCCAGCTCCATCCGAAGAATCCTGACATCCTCTACGTCGCGACGAACGACTACATCTATAAGACGCGCGATGGGGGCCAGACCTGGACGAATCTGTCGCAGGGTATGAGTCACTCGCGCGTGATTTCGATGACGCTTGATCCGGTCTATCCTGCCACGGTCTACGCCGGCACGAAGGGCGATGCGGTGTACAAGAGTTACGACGGTGGGCAGCGCTGGGTCTCGCAACGAGCCGGCCTGGACGATGTGACGGTCTCCTCCGTGGTCAATCAGTTCGTTTTCGATCCGGCTGACAATAGCCATCTCTTCGCTGCGACGACGATGGGCGTGTTTGAAACGAAGGATGCCGGCGACAGTTGGACGAAGCGGATGGAAGGCATGAAGGAAGTGTTGATGGTGGTGACGCTCGGCCTGGACCCGACGAGGCCCGAGATCCTCTATGCCGGTACGAGCGGCGGCGTCTATAAATCGATCGATCAGGCGGGCCATTGGGAAAAGGTGAATAACGGATTGGTGGACCCGGCCATCATCAAGTCGTCGCGCGCCTTGAACGTCACGGCGATTCTGGTCGATCCCCATGAGCCGGATACGGTCTATGCCGCGACGCTCGCAGGGCTCTATAAGACGACGGATGGGGCTGCCTCGTGGGCGCGCATCGGCCAGTCTCTGCAGGATCAAATGGTGTTTTCGATGATCCTGGATCGGACGAAAAAAGGCGTGATTTATCTGAGTGGCAGGGAGGGCGTCCACCGGAGCGAAGACGGAGGCGACACCTGGACCATGATGAACAAGGGGCTGGCGACGTTGAACGTACGGTCTCTCGCGCAGAGTTTCATCGATCCGAAATTGTTATATCTCGGGACGAACGGGAGCGGCCTGTATCGCAGCAAGGATGCGGGTGAGACGTGGGAGCCGATGCCGCCGGTGGTAGATTCGCCGCGAGGCTGATGGCCGAAGACGTTACTGTTGCGGGCCTGTTGGGCGTTCTTGCAGGCTGGAGCCGACCGTCGAACGTTGAAGTGATGAATTCACGCCAGACGAGGTCTCGTTGTTGAGCGTTGATTCTCCGATCGCGGGGCCTGCTCGTCCGGTAGCGCCGATATCAAATCCGCTTGGGCCGCTGGTGCCAATGTCCCTGCTGCTTTTCGGTGAGACTCCAATCTCCTGACCGGTCCGTCCCTCGCTGCCTATTGCCGATCCAGCCCTAGGTGTTTTACCAATGTTCGGTCCCACGGCTGGCGCTGCGCCGATATCCGCGCCAGTCTTGGCGCTCCCCGGTAGCTGTGGCGCGCGAATGTCCCGGTCGATTGATTCTTCAAGTTCTTGTATCTTGCGGATCTCACGTTCTGCCTCTTCAGCATTTACCTGCCCGAGCCGGCCTGACGATTCGCCGATTTGTTCCAGTCTGGCACGCAAGATTTTGAGATCGGCTCTGGCCTTGGCCACAGGCGTAATCAGCTCGCGAAGCATGATGCCTCGTGCTGCCAGGGCGTAGTTGGAGAGGTTGACTTGCGTCGCAGCTAGCAGCTCTCCCACGTCATTCCCCAGTTCTTCAATCTGCTGCAGTTCGTCCGGATCGGTTTTGCAGCAAGCGAGAAAGAGGCGATACCTACTCAGAAAGGTCGAGACCTCGCGCTGCAGATTTTCAATTTTAAAATCGCGGGGCTGTTGGCCGCTCGCAGCTGGTTCGCCTGTTTGCTCTGTCGTCTCTGTTTTCTTTTTCTCAACGAGCGGCACGCATCCAGGACCTTTGACGGCAGAATATTGTTGATCGGCTTTTCGATCGGGGCACCAATAGAGTGGTGATGCGGCTAACGCTGTCGCAATAGTAGCCCCGCTGCACGTCAGGATAACGGTTCCCATGAGGAGGCTGAGGCGGAAGACGGTGGCTGTTCTGAGTAAAGACATAAAATCATTCTCAACCCGACCGTAATTCTTGTCAACGAAACCCTCCAACTGCGTGTAGGCGGCAGATTTTTCGATTGGCGAGGCAGCGTTCTTATTCATCGATCAGAGAGATCATTTTTCTCCCGAATCCGCAGCCAGCTTTAGTTGGCAGGATCTTGGTGGACAAAAAGGTGCAGTCATTTCTTATCCACAGGGCAGGGGTCATTAGGGCTAAACGGAAGGGGGGCCTCAGGGCCTCGTAAGTACATGAATTTCTTATTGACAAGTCTTTGAGTGGGTGTATACTCGCCAGCATGTGGGAGGAAGTGGGTGGCTTTGGCAGCTAATATTTATGGGGGATTCTAGGCATTTACCGGTCATGTCGGCAGAGGTCCTGTTTTGGCTTATTCAAGAGAAGAGCCGAACCTATCTTGACTGCACGGTGGGGTACAGTGGGCATGCTGAGAAAATTCTTGAGGCAAGCGGGTCTGATAGCAGGCTTATCGGGCTGGATCGCGATGCCATGGCTATTGCGGCGAGCCGCGAACGACTCGCGCGATTCGGCGACCGCGCACTCCTTATACATGGGCACTTTGTGGATCTGAAGCAGCATCTTGCTGCGAATGGCATTAGTCGAGTGGATGGGATTTTGTTCGATCTGGGCGTTTCGTCTCCGCAGTTGGATGAAGCGGCTCGTGGGTTCAGTTTTCAGGGAGATGGTCCGTTGGACATGCGCATGGATCAATCGACGGGCGGGACGGCAGCCGATCTGGTCAATCAATGGCCGGAGACGCAGTTGGCCGACGTGATTTTCCAATTCGGCGAGGAACGGTTTTCCCGTCGCATTGCGCGCGCCATCGTGACCGCGCGGGAGCATCGCCCGCTGGCGACGACGAAGGAGCTGGTTTCTGTGATCGAAGGGTCGGTGCCCGCCAAGTATCGGCATGGTCGGCTCCATTGCGCGACCCGCACGTTCCAGGCCCTGCGCATTGCCGTCAATCAGGAGCTCGATTGTCTGGAGCCGGCGTTGCGCGATGCGGTGGATGTGTTGTCTCCCGGCGGACGTCTTTGCGCGATCTCGTTTCATTCGCTCGAAGATCGGATTGTGAAGCACACGTTCCGGGCGCTCTCCGGCAAGGAGGACCCCCTGGTGACGGTGCTTACGAAGCGGCCGCAGGTCGCCAGCAGCGAAGAGTCAGATCGAAATCCACGGTCGCGCAGCGCCAAGCTGCGGGCCGCTCAACGGGTAGCCATGGAGGGTCATTCATGAAGACGCTAACGATTCTAGCCGGTGTGATGTTGGTCTTCGTGTTTGTGTGGGAGCGGGTGGATGTCGTTCGGCTGGGGTATCAGATCGAGCGATCGAAGAGCCAGAAGATATTGTTGGAGCGGGAGCGGGATCAGCTGCAAGTGAAATTGTCTTCATTGGCGGCGCCTGAGCGGATCGCGAAAGTGGCGACGGAGAAGCTGGGCCTGGTTCCGCCGCAGCAGGGGCAAGTCATGATGGTGCATCAGCCGATGGACGCGCCTGGCTTGTCGTCTCCGCCCGTGGAGCAGGTTCGGTTGGCAAGGCATGTGGTAACCGGGAGAGTAAGCGAGTGACAGTCGGCCCCTCACGCGGTCGTCGTTATGTGATGCTGTTCCTGTTCTTCTGCGGGTTCAGCATCATTCTGTTTCGGTTAGTCACGCTCCAAGTGCTTCAAGCGGCAGAACTCACGGCCAAGGCCGATCGCCAACATCAAAAAACTGTGTCGTTCGAGGGCGCCCGGGGCATGGTGTCGGATCGGCACGGCAAGGTGCTCGCGATGAATGTGGAGGTGCCCTCCGTGTTCGGCGTGCCCACGTCGCTGGAGAATCCTTCGGCCGTGGCCCGTCATCTTTCCCCGGTGCTCCACATTCGCAGCGGCGAGCTGGAGAAGAAGCTCCGGCAGAATAAGAGTTTCGTCTGGCTGGCGCGAAAGGTCGAGCCTGAGCAGGGCCGGCGGTTGGAACAGTTGTCGTTGGGCGGCATCGGGGTGGTGATGGAGGGGCAGCGCTTCTATCCCAATGGGCCGTTGCTCTCTCATGTCCTTGGATTTTCCGGGATGGACGGGCAGGGGCTGGAGGGGCTGGAGCGCCGATACGACGCGCAACTGCATGGAGAAAAACGCGTGACCGTGCTGCAGCGCGATGCGCTGGGCCGCACGATTTTCCCCAAGGGTATGAAGGAGCAAGTGCCGACGCCGGGGCAGGCTCTGACGCTGACTGTGGACGAGGTCATTCAATACATTGCGGAAAAAGAACTCGACGAGACGGTCGTTCGCACCCATGCCAAGTCCGGGACGATCATTGTGATGGAGCCGCAATCAGGCGCGATTCTCGCGATGGCGGTCAGTCCGCGGTTCGATCCGAATGCCGTCAGCTCATTGACGCCGGACCGGTGGCGCAACCGCGCGCTGACCGATACCTACGAGCCTGGGTCGACCATGAAGGCGATGGTGGCGGCGGCGGCGCTGGAAGAGAAGGTGATGACGCCTGGCTCCATGATCTTCGGTGAAAACGGCAAGATGACGATTGCGAGTACGACGATTCACGACCACGAGAAGCTCGGCTGGATGACGTTTCCCGAGATGATTCAAAAGTCCAGCAACATTGGCGCCGCGAAAACCGGGATGGCCCTTGGCGATCAGCGGCTCTATCGCTATCTCCAAGCCTTCGGATTCGGGCAACGGACGGAGATCGATCTGCCGGGCGAAGTTAACGGGCTCTTGAAGGCGCCCAAGGATTGGGGCCGCCGAACGCTGGCGTCGATTTCGATGGGGCAGGAGATCGGGGTGACGCCTCTCCAAATGGTGTCGGCGATCGCGACCCTCGCCAATGGGGGCGTGATGATGAAGCCCTATGTGGTGTCCGAAGTGCGCGATCAGAAGGGGCTCCTCCTGAAGGAAGTGCTGCCGCATGCCAAGCGGCGTGTCGTGTCGGAGGAGACGGCCAAGACGGTGACGACGATGTTGGAAGGGGTGGTGACGAACGGCACGGGCACGAAAGCGGCCATTCCCGGATTCCGCGTGGCGGGTAAAACTGGGACGGCGCAAAAGATCGATCCGCGAACCGGCGGCTATTCCTCCACTCTGTTTGTCGGGTCGTTCGTCGGCTATGTGCCGGCTGAATCGCCCCGGCTGGCCATGATCGTGGTCATCGATGAGCCGCAAGGCGAAGCCTGGGGCGGGACCGTGGCCGCGCCAGTCTTTCGGCGGGTCGGGGAGCAGGTGTTGAATTATCTCGGCGTGTCCAGGGAGGACACAGTGAAAATCGCCTTGGCGACGAGGGACTACTAGCAGCCATGACGCGCAATCCTCTCACCCTCACGCAGTTGCTCACGGCGCTCCGTGGGCACGTTGCGGTTCTGGAGCAGCGTGGCGAGATGACTCGCCCGGTGCAGGGGATCACGGACGATTCACGGGCTGTCACGGCCGGGAGTCTTTTCGTGGCGGTCAAGGGCGAGCGAGTCGACGGTCACGATTTTATCGAGCAGGCGATCAAGGCCGGAGCCGGCGCCATTGTTGCGCAGGTTCCTGTGGCCTCAGGGCCGGTGCCCCTCGTGCTGGTGGCTGATTCGCGCAAGGCGCTCGGGCTGCTCGGCAGCCGGTTCCATGGGGATCCTTCTGCCCGTCTCAAGATGATCGGTGTGACCGGCACGAACGGAAAGACCACGATCACGTACCTCTGCAAATCGCTGCTGGAGGGAATCGGTCGGAAGGTGGGGTTGATCGGGACGGTGGGCTATCAGATCGGGCAGGAGACCTTTCCCGCCTCGCACACGACGCCCGGCGCGCTCGATCTTCAGCAATTGCTGGCGAAGATGGTCGAGCATGGACTCGATGCCACCGTGATGGAAGTGTCGTCCCATGCCCTCGCATTAGATCGGACGTCCGGCTGCGAGTATGACGTGGCGGTCTTTACGAACCTCACGCAGGATCATCTCGATTTCCATCACACGATGGATGAGTACTTTGCGGCGAAGTTGAAACTGTTTACCGGATTGGCCGGGGGACAGAAGACGGGGAAACGCGCCATCGTCAATATGGATGATCCGAGAGGAACTGCAATCCGGGCCGCCTGTCCCGTGCCGGTCTGGGGCTATGCCCTGCAGAACAGGGCCGAGCTCAAGGCGGAAGCAGTGCGTCTTTCTCTGTCCGGGACGACCTTTACCGCTGCGACTCCTGCCGGTTCGTTCACGGTCGAGAGCCGGCTGGTAGGGGAACATAACGTCTACAACTTGCTGGGGGCGATTGGAGTGGCGCTGCATGATGGGGCGACGGCGGATCAGATCTGCGAAGCGGCGGCTCATATCACGAATGTCCCGGGCCGGTTCGAACGGGTCTCGTCGGGGCAGGACTTTACCGTGGTCGTCGATTATGCCCATACGGAAGATGCCCTCGTCCGGCTGCTCACGGCAGCCCAGGTCTTAAGGACCGATCGGATCATTACAGTGTTCGGCTGCGGCGGCGATCGGGACCGGGGGAAGCGGCCCAAGATGGGCCGCGCCGCCGTGGAGTACAGTGATGTCGTGGTGCTGACCTCCGATAACCCGCGCACCGAGGACCCGATGGCGATCCTTCGTGAGGTCGAGGTCGGGGTGCGCGAGGCGCTGGCGGACCGGAGTCATGTGCAGTATCGCCTGGTGCCGGACCGGCGTGAGGCGATCGGCGCGGCGATCCGTGAAGCGCACCGCGGCGACATGGTGCTCATCGCCGGCAAGGGGCATGAGGACTATCAAATCATCGGGACGAAGAAATTTCATTTTGACGACCGTGAGGTCGCGCGCGAAGCGATCCAGCAGTTGCAGGGTTGCGCGTGACGATGCAGGACATAGCCAAGACCGGACAGGGCGAGGAATCGATGGGACTCTTTACGGTTGAAGAATTGCGGGAAGTCATCAGCGTGAAGATCCTCGCTGGCCGGGATTCGGTATCGGGGAAGCGCCGGATCAGACAGGTCAGCACGGATTCGCGATCGATTCGCCGCGGGGATCTTTTTGTCGCGTTGCGAGGCGAGCAGTTCGACGGCCATGAGTTCGTGCCGGCTGTGCTCGCAAAAGGCGCGGCAGGCGCGATCGTACACGATGAATATCATCTGCCGTCCGGGCCCGCGTCGGCGCGGCTCCTTGAGGGACGGTCGGCCCCCTTTCTCTTCGGCGTGCAGGACCCCCTGTTCGCCTATCAGCAGTTGGCGACCCATCATCGCAGCCGGTTCCACTTCCCCGTGGTGGCGGTGACCGGGAGCAACGGCAAGACGACGACGAAAGATATGGTGGCGGCGGTGTTGGCCCAGCGGTGGCGCACGTTGAAGACCGAGGGGAATTTCAATAATCGGATCGGTGTGCCCCATACCCTGTTCCGGCTCACGGCTCGCCATCAAGCGGCGGTCATTGAGATGGGAGTGGATCACCAGGGGCAGACGACCAGGCTTTGTGAGATTGTCCGGCCTACGGTCGGGCTGATCACCAATATCGGCCCCGATCATCTGGAGTTTTTCGGGAGTATGGAAGGGTCGGCGCAGGCCAAGGCGGAACTGCTGGATATGCTTCCGGTCGATGGCACGGCGATTTTGAACGCCGACGATCCCTACTTCGACTACCTCGCCTCGCGGGCGCAATGCCGCGTCATGTCGTTCGGATTTTCAGAGATGGCCGATGTTCGCGCGAGCGAGGTGACTTCCGATGCGCGCCAGGGCACGGCCTTCCGCCTGCACCTGCCAGGAAAGAGCCGTCCCTTAGCCGTGCGAATCAAGGTGCATGGAGCCCACAACGTGACCAATGCGCTTGCCGCTGCGGCAGTGGGTGTGGCGTTGAACCTGTCCGGTTCGATGATCGTTCAGGGGCTGGGCCGATTCCGCCCCGCCGCAATGCGGTCGCAGGTGGTGACCCATCATGGCGTCCATATCATCAACGATTGTTACAACGCCAACCCGGCATCGATGAAGGCGGCGCTTCAGCTTTTGGCGCAGTGGAGTCCGGCGCGCGAACGGATCGCCGTTCTGGGAGATATGTTGGAACTCGGCCCTGAGAGCCGCCCGATGCACCGGGAAGTCGGGCAGTTCCTGGCTACACAGGGTCTGTCACGGCTGATCGCCTGCGGAACATTGGGTCGGGACATCGCAGAGGGGGCTAGGCGAGGAGGGATGGCCGATTCGCAGATCGAGGAAGTGGCGGATGCGGCGGCCGCGGCCGACCGGCTCAAAAAGATTGTGCGGCAGGGCGATGTGGTGCTGGTGAAGGCTTCTCGCGGCATGAAGATGGAACAGGTGGTCCAGGTTCTGACAGGGATGAGGGCGGTCATCAAACAGGCATCGTGAGGAATCAGCGTTTCTCGTGCTCAGGCATCGGTCTGATTGATTTTTGTTGAGGTACAGACGGCATGTTTTATAACTGGCTCTATCCGTTTCATGCCGAATATTCATTTCTGAACGTCTTTCGGTATTTGAGCTTCCGTATCATCTATGCGGCCGTGACGGCATTTCTGATTGCCTTCGTGCTGGCTCCCTGGGTGATCCGAAAGCTGCAAGAAATTAAGCTGGGCCAGCAGATCCGCGAAGATGGTCCCAAGAGCCATCTGGCCAAGAGCGGCACGCCCACGATGGGAGGCGTGATCATCATTTTCGCGGTGGTCATCTCGACGCTACTCTGGGCCGATATCTCGCGGGCCTATGTCTGGTTGGTGCTCGCTTCCACAATGGGGTTTGGGGCGATTGGATTTGTTGACGACTATCTTAAGTTCGTCAAGGCGCAGTCGAAGGGGCTCACGGCGGGTCAGAAATTCACGGCGCAAATCGTGCTGGCTTTGGCGATCGCGATCGCTCTTTATTTCTTGCCCGGCTATACGACCAAGCTCAGCATTCCCTTCTTCAAGAATTTCGTTCCGGATCTCGGCTGGTTCTATATCGCCTTTGCCGTCCTAGTCATTGTCGGGAGCTCCAACGCTGTCAACCTGACCGACGGCCTGGATGGATTGGCGATCGGACCGGTCATGATCGCGGCCCTGGCCTATACGATCGTGGCCTATATCGTTGGCCATCGCGTCATGTCGGACTATCTGCTCAGCCAACATATCGAAGGCGCGGGGGAACTGGCGGTCTTCACCGCCTCCATCCTAGGGGCGAGTCTGGGATTCCTCTGGTTCAACTCCTATCCGGCGACCGTGTTCATGGGAGACGTCGGGTCGCTTCCGCTGGGCGCGGCGCTGGGGACAGTCGCGGTGATCAGCAAACACGAGCTGCTGCTCCTCATGGTCGGCGGGGTATTTGTGATCGAAGCGATCTCGGTCATTTTTCAGGTCGTGTCGTTCAAGTCGCGCGGGACGCGGATTTTTCTCATGGCGCCAATCCATCATCATTTTGAGATGAAGGGATGGGAGGAGCCGAAGATCGTGGTGCGTTTGTGGATCATCGCCATTCTATTGGCCTTATTGAGTTTGAGCACCTTAAAGCTCCGGTGATGGCCTGGTGGGAGTAGCAGCAGTGGAACTTGCAGGAGCCAAAGTCACATTGATGGGACTGGCCAGAAGCGGCGTGGCTGCTTGCCACCTGCTCCAGGCAGCGGGCGCCAAGGTCACGGTGGCAGATCGCAAAGAGTCCACGGAGCTGACCTCGATCCTCGCTTCTATCGATCGCGATCATGTCGAGGTGACCGTCGGGGCCCGGTACGAATCGTCGCTGGATACGGCGAACTTGGTGGTGATTAGTCCGGGAGTGCCCTATCGATTGGCTTCGCTCGAGGCGGTGCGCCGGCGCGGGGTGAAGGTGATCGGCGAATTGGAGTTAGCCTCGCAATTTATTCGAAGCCCGATTCTGGCCGTCACCGGCACCAACGGCAAGAGCACAACCGTGACCTTGATCGGTAAATTTTTGGCCGAAAGTGGGAAGCGGGCATTCGTCGGCGGCAATCTTGGCACAGCCTTGAGCGAGGGGGCGATGGAAGATTTCCTCGCCCAACAAGAGGGGAAGCCGAGTCCCTACGACTATCTGGTCGTGGAGGTTTCCAGTTTTCAGTTGGAAACAGTCGATCGATTCCATCCCTGGATTGCCGCGTTGCTCAATGTGACGGTGGATCATCAGGACCGGTATGAGTCGCTGGACGACTATGTCGCGACGAAGCAGCGAATTTTTGAGAATCAAACCTCGTCGGATTTCGCCCTTTTCAACCTCGACGATGACCGGGTGGCTCCGTTGCGGCATCGTGTGGCTGCACAGCGGCTGGGATTTACGAGGGGGTCTACGATCGGGGCCAATCTGTCCGGGGGGACCTATCTCGAAGGCGACCGGATCGTGACAACGGTCACAGGGGCTCGGCAGGAGATTTGTCGCAGAAGCGAGATCCGCATCATCGGCAACCACAACGTACAGAACGTCATGGCGGCCGTGACTTATGCGTTGCTGTGCGGCTGTCCCCTTGAGGTGATCCGGCGAGTCCTCGCGACCTTTCCCGGACTTGAACATGCGTTGGAGATTGTCCGTGAGCGGCGAGGGGTCCGGTTCGTAAACGATTCGAAGGGCACGAATGTCGATGCCACGCTCAAGGCGCTG
>CAMDPZ010000036.1 GCA_945905765.1 Nitrospira lenta | reverse complement strand
ATCAGTTTGGGGACCCGCAAATCTCCGGTGAAGATATAGGCCCGCCATCCGCTGAATCGCTGTTTCAGCCAGTCGCCCAACTTGGGGTAGAAATCATCCAGTTCTTCCGGTTTGCTGAGTCTGACTCCGTAGGGCGGGTTGATCATGATCACGCCCTGCTCAGCCGGAGCTTCGAGATCGAGCACGTCGCTTTGTCTCAGGCGAATATCGATTCCGACTCCCGCCCCCTGAAATATCCGTTGCGCAATCTTGACTGCGGCAGGATCCCGGTCGGAGGCATAGATGGCAGCCGGTACTGTCGCCAGTTGTTTGATCCGGGAGGCTTCGCGCAGATGGCCCCAGCGTTTGGGGTCATGGACGATCAACCGTTCAAACCCGAATGAACGGGACTGTCCCGGCGCGATCTTGCGCGCCATCAGCGCGGCTTCGAGCGGGATTGTGCCGCTGCCGCACATGGGGTCGAGCAGGACCTCATTGGGAGTCCAGCCGGCCAATCGCAGCAAGCCTGCCGCCAGGTTTTCGCGCAAGGGCGCCTCGACGGACAGGACCCGATGGCCTCGCTTGAAGAGGGGTTCGCCGGAGGTGTCCAGATAGAAGGTGACGGTGGACTCATCGAGGAAGGCGTCGATCCGGATGTTCGGGCGCTTTGTGTCCACGTCCGGTCGCTTATGGCGCACCGCCATGAACTTATCGCAGACCGCATCTTTAATGCGCAGCGTAATAAAATCCAGGCTGGTAAGGGGGCAACGGCGCGCGCTGACCTTCACTTTTATGGTCTGTGACGAGGTGAACCAGTCAGGCCAGGGGAGGCTATAGGCCGCGCGGTAGACATCGTCTTCCGAGAGGTAGGGGGCCTGTCCGACTTCCCAAAGGACGCGGCTGGCAATGTGACTCTTGAGGTTGACCCAATACATCGTGGCCCAAGGAGCCAGGAAGGAGATCCCTCCCTCCGTCTTTGTGGTCATGGGCACGCCCAGGTCGTGGAGTTCCTGTTCGAGCACCCCCTCCAATCCCTGAGGACAGGGTGCAAAGAATCGTAGTTTTGTGCTATCCATGTTTATACAACGCCTCGCGAGACGTGCGGGGCAGGCGAGACGCGCGAACGGTCTTTTTTTCGCTCGTCATCCTGCACTCATCACCCGTCACTAGCCTATGAATTATTGCAGCGTGTGCGCCACGCCTGTCACTCAACAAATTCCCGCGGGCGATAATCGTCTGCGGTTTGTCTGCGGCTCCTGCCAGACTATTCATTACCATAATCCGAAAATCGTCGCAGGCTGTATTCCGGAATGGGACGGACAAATTCTCCTCTGTCGGCGCGCCATCGAGCCCAAGTCCGGTCTCTGGACCTTCCCTGCCGGATTTATGGAAATCGGAGAAAGCACCGAGCAGGCAGCCGTTCGCGAGACCTTCGAGGAGGCGCAGGCTCAGGTGGAGCGGATTTGCCTGTTTGCGGTGTTAAGCTTACCGCACATCGGTCAGGCCTACCTGGTATTCCGCGGGCCGATGCACTCGCCGGATTTCGGGGTCGGGGAGGAAAGCCTCGAGGTCCAGCTCTTCTCCCTCTCTGCCATTCCCTGGGACGAGATCGCCTTCCCTGTGGTCAAGGAAGTGTTGCGCCGTTATGTCGATGATGTGACGCGAGGCGAGTTTCAGGTGCATGTCGCGACCTTGTCTGATCGATTGATCTGACAGGATGCTGAAAAAGTCCGCCAGCTTCGTTCTCGCTTCGCGCAGGCCCTCAACGTACCCTCTAATTGAGCGTGGGAATCGTGAGCAGCGGCAGGCTCCGGCCTTCGCCTTCATGCAGAAAACGAAACCCCTCTGCTTCCGTATAGTCGACCGTCACACCTTCCATCCGTGGCGCGCTCTGCCGGTCCACCGCGATCGTCAGGCCATCGATCGGCTGCACGTCGTCGTCAGGATGACTGTCTTCTTCCAACGTGATGCTGAAGCTCAAGCGTGACTCATCCAGATCGCGCACGGCAATTCTGACGACCGGATCTTCAGGATGTTCGAGCTGAATCGCTTTCAGTTTGGCAATGGCGGATACAGTAATGGCAATCATAAGCCAAGCTCTTTCTGGTTGACGATATGGTGAATATCGACCAGGTGATCCTCGCGATCGATGGAATAAAAAATCCGCCAATCTTCGACGGCATATTTGAAGAGGCCTGTCAGGTCAGGCGCGATGGGTTCGTGGCGCAAGTTCTCGACGTTCGAGGCAAGCCATTTAGTCTTGTCGAACAGCCGCTGAGCCAGGACCGGCTCCAGGCCTGCAAGGTCTTGGAGGATAGTCGGGCGATAGGCGAGGCGATACCAGGCCATGGGTTCCTACCAGCGGAGGCCGAGCTGGTCCGCAAGGTCTTCGCCGGACAGCCGCTCTGTATTGGATAACGATGCTTTCAGTCTGGTCCGCAGTCCCTCGCCCAGCTGGAGCCCGAGGTCCGGGTCGCCCAGCAACTCGCGCAGGCGATCGTCGACGATCCCGCGCACAAGGTCTTTCAGTTGCTCCGGCGACAGTGAGGAGAGTTCCATCATGATAAGAGGATACGGAGGCAAGGGGCTGAAATGCAACTTACGAGAGGGCGCCTACGACAGGCCTGCTGCTGGTTGGAGCTGTTGGATCATGCGGTTCAGGCGGTCTTGATGGGGAGGGGCAATCGCCAGAAACTCGATGCCGATGCCGGCGGACCCGGACCAGCGTACCGTGGCATTGTCGATCATAATCGGCTGAGGTTCGCCTGGGACATGTAGCTGCATGGCCAGCTGCATGCCGGTAAAGGGATTGAAAATGCTCTCCACGCGGCAGCCCTTGGCAGAAAGGTCCCGGACCGATCCCTCATGGCGGGCGCGGCTTTGATGCACCAGGGTGCTGGAGAGTGACACAGGGAACCGGGGATGTTTTCTCGTGACCATATTTGTGCTCCGTGGCTCTTTGGCAATGAGGATTTTCCGGTGCAGGTCGCCTCTGCAAGGCTACCCCGCGACTGGGAGGCTGTCAACGCAATCCACCCGCGCAGTAGGATTCTGGCTCATGTATTCACGGGCAGGTGCGGCAATGAGCAGCAATGGATAGATTCTGACAGCTGGTTGCAAAAGGGGATCGGCGGCATGGGATTGGCCAGGTCATTCTGCCTGGTTTGGAAAGGAGCTCCGGACTGTGGTACATATCCACTCCTTTTGAGTCGCTGGAATCGATCGCTAGGCCTGTCTCTTTCCCGCCGCGTTGTTTCCAGCAGGACCGTTTCATGGAATCGTATGGAGGATTTGAGCGATGACACCATTGTCAATTTTGCGAGGAGTCTGTTCCAGCTACCTGATGTTCTGTCTGTTCCTTGTTGCACCGGTTAATGCCGAGTCTCCTGCATCTGACGAAAATGTGGCTGTGTCAGCCGGAAGCGCCGTTTCGCTGGAATATACCTTGACCCTCGACGATCAATCCGTGCTGGAATCCAACGTCGGCAAGGAACCCATGACCTATGTGCAGGGAGCGCATGAGATCGTTCCCGGCTTGGAAGCGGCGTTGGAAGGGATGAAAAAGGGGGAGCGTAAGCACGTCGCCGTTGCCCCGATGGACGGCTACGGACCGATTGATCCGCGAGGGATTCAAGAGGTGAAGAAGGAGCTCATTCCGCCTGGCGCGCAGAAGGTCGGCGCGCAACTTCAAGGGCGATCTGCCGATGGATCGACCGCGTTTCCCATCGTGAAGGAAGTCAAAGAGGACACGGTGGTGCTGGACTTCAACCATCCGCTCGCAGGAAAGACCCTGCACTTTGACGTGACGGTGCTGGCGGTTAAGGCGGGGCAGCTCCCCCCGCAGCCTTAGCGGATGAAGAAGGGCGCGAAGAAGCCACTCCGGCTCGATCCCTCCTCGAAGCGCCGTTTTCAGACGAGGCTATTGAAGTGGTATGCCACGCATGGCCGCGATCTGCCTTGGCGCAAGACCTCCGATCCCTACCACATTCTGGTTTCTGAAGTGATGTTGCAGCAGACTCAGGTCGATCGGGTGATTCCGAAGTACCACGAGTTCCTGGACCGCTATCCCAGCTTCGAGGAGCTGGCCGATGCGCGGGTTTCCGATGTGAAGAAGACCTGGTATCCGCTCGGCTACAATATCAGGCCTGAGCGGCTGCATAGCATCGCCTGCGAGACGGTGGAGCGGTACGGGGGCCAGCTTCCGAGCGATGCGGAGGAGCTGCTGTCCTTTAAGGGAATCGGACGTTATACGGCCGGTGCGATCCGGTCCTTCGCTTTCAACGAGGATGCGCCGATCTTGGACACGAACGTGATTCGGGTCCTGCATCGGGTGTTCGTGGCCAAGGGCGATCCCAAGACGCAGAAGCCGAAGCTCTGGCAATTGTCGGAAGCCTTGATCCCGCGTGGAAAGGGCTACGACTTCAATCAGGCGATCATGGACTTCGGGGCGACCTGTTGCTCGGCGAGGAATCCATCCTGCCAGCAATGTCCGATGAAGTCCTTCTGCAAAACCTACCCCTTCGTTCGGAAGTAGGGGAGCATCGGGCGCTATGAAGGTCGTTGAAGTCGCGGCAGGTCTGGTTTATCGTGAAGGCCGGTACTTGATCGCCCGAAGGAAAGCCGACGTGCACCTGGCTGGCCTCTGGGAGTTTCCTGGTGGCAAGCGGGAGCCGGGGGAAACCTTCGAAGAATGTCTGGAGCGGGAGTTGTTCGAGGAATTGAATATCCGTATCGGCGCGCCGGTGCCTTTCCAGGTCGTTCGGCACCGATATCCTGAGAAAACCGTGGAGCTGCATTTCTTCCGTTGCGGAATCGAATCCGGTCAGGCCACTGCGGTCGATTGCGCAGAGATTCGATGGGTCTGGCCGCACGAACTGGCGGACTTTGAGTTTCCGCCGGCCGACCGTCCGATCATTGAGGCGTTACGGAGGCAGTCTGTATGAAAGTCGTCCTGGACATTGAAACGATTCAAGCGCCTCGGGAGGAATGGGCTCGTCTCGCGGGCAAGCTTCCCGATCACGACGAATCTGTTCCGGCAGGGGACTATGATTTGTTTGCGGCAGGGGCAGCCGATGAGCAGCGACGAGTCGAGGATGAGCAGTATGCGAAGTCCTCGTTTGACGGCACGTTCAGCCGGATCGTCTGTATCGGCCTCTTGGAATTCTCCGACCAGCTGGAGCCTCGCGGTGCTGTGGCCTGGTATGGTGGAAATGAGCGGGAGTTGCTGCAGCAATTCTGGACCCGTTTGGCGCAGAGCCGTCCGTCGCTCTTTATCACCCATAACGGTCTGGGTTTCGACCTGCCATTCATTAAAAAGCGGTCGATCATCCATCAGGTCAAGCCGAGCCTGGACATCAACCTTGCCAAATTCAGAACGGAGCCGGTCTACGATACGATGGCGGTCTGGAGCAATTGGGATACGCGGGGCTGGGTGAAACTTGATGTGCTGGCGCGAGCGTTGAACGTTGAAACCAAATCAGGGAGTGGATCGCAGGTGGCTGAGATGTGGGAGAAGGGGCAGGGGGCTGAGTTGGCCCGGTACTGCCTGCAAGATACCTATGTAACCTATGCCTGCTATTCTCGGATGACCTTTCGGCAGCCTTTGTCCAGCGATGTCGTGTTGCTCCATCCGGAACTGCTGGACGTTGGCTGAGCGGCCTAGCGTGTCTTGGTGACTTTCGCCTGTTTCTTTTTTTGCGCCAGTTTATCGGATACCTTGGTCTGCAAGGCCGGTTTGGCAGGGGCTACGGCGATCTGCGCAACCGGTTGAGGCGGCGCCACAGTAGGCAAGGCCGCTGTTCTCTTGATCGCTTTGATTTCTTCGTCTCGCTCCCGCAGTTCTCGCTTCATCCAATCTGATTCCCTGCGAAGCATGGTGACCTCGAGGTTTTTTCTGGCGAGTTCCTGATTTGCGTTGGCCAGCTCGTCGAGCTGCTGCTGGGTGAGGGCTCCCTCTCCTGCTTCCTGGGCTTTGGCTAGAGCGGCTGCCACTGCTGGCGCAGGCTGCTCCGCTTCTGCCTGGGCTAAGGTCTGGTAGTCAATGATCATCGTGGTGGCATCGAGTGTGCCGCCGGCGATATAGGCCGGAGCCGGCTCAGTACGCACCACAGACTTGGGCAGGAAGCCTGCGGGCTTGCTGCCTTTGCCGATCATTAAGTAGATCGATCCATGCTGCACATAGAGACTGCCCTTAATAGGCTCTTGGCCTGATTCAGGCAGTGGGGTGAGGCGGAAGCCAATCAGCTGGTTGGGGGCCACCCGAGACAAACTTTTCGCGAGCAGGGGAGCGAGAAGCGCAGCCTCCTCCTCGCTGAATATTTTCATCTGCTTACTATCTGATGCAGGAGTTTTCGAGGATCGGCCCTGGCCGTCCATGCGATAGAGCCCCAGGAGAACCTTTGTGATGGTCGGTTTGTCGATCGCAACGGGATGATCGGTTTCAAATGACCAGTCGGTCACTTCTTCCACATGCACGCTGACCTTTGCATGGGGGGCGATCTTTGCTCCGCCTGCGCATCCGGTGCTGACGAGGGTCAGGGCTACGATTCCGATGAGGCTGTGCAGGACCTGGCGAGGCAAGTTCGTGGGCATGACAGGGCTCTTCATCGGGGACTCCTTTATCAGGGCAGACCGGTACGGACGATTCCTGGCTCGACAGAGAGGAGTGAGTCTGAGTGTTACCAGATTCCCAGTCCCATCATGGTCATGCTCAGGGCGATCCATCCGAAAATTCCCATTGCGATGACGGTCTCCAGGCTCATGGAGCTGTCCGTCTGTTCCTTGACGCGGTGATCTCGATTCTCGCTCATACCAGCCTCCGGGAGTGAATGTGAAAGTGTGATCAGTGATTCCTCTTCAAGCAAAGACTGTGCCTTTAGAGAGAGGGAGTTTTTGCTGAGCGATTGCGGGAACTTTTGATTTGGCGGTTGTGTGAGGTTGTTAATGGTGGCGAGATTAATCGGTAACCTTGAAATTCGAACAATAGCTACAAGTCATTGATTGCAGTGAATATATTCAGTGCGACTGATTGGCTTGGATCAGCTGGTTTAGGATGGGACCGAGAGGATTTCATTGAGGTGAGGAGAAGACCGGGCAATATTTTCCCGTCATTGAAAATGGTTTTGCCGCATCTGGAACGGCAAATCTCGTGCGGAGATGTTCGTTTTTTGGCGGAAACCAGGCAGAAATGGCTTGGAGTAACGGGCTGATGACGAGTTAGGAAACCGGCGGAGGCTCAGCGTAGAGGGTCGTGGAGGAGGCGTCATAGATGGCGAGAGAGAGCAGATCTCCCGGTTGCGAGGGGACTATTTGCTTGTCCCAGATGACGGTAATGTTGCCGTCGCTTTTCCCCATGCCCTGGGCTGCCGATCGCTTGGCGTCCCCTTCGACTAAGATGGGCAGCACGGCTTTGAGATATTCCCGATTGCGCCCATAGGAAATATTCCGCTGGAGGTCGAAGAGTCTGGTGACCCGTTCGGTCTTCACCGCTTCGGACACATCGTCGGGAAACTTGCGGGCGGCGATGGTGTTCTTCCGCTCGGAATATTTGAAGATAAAGGCCGAGTGGAATCGCATCTCCTCGACAAGCCGGTAGGTCTCGTCAAAGTCCTCGTCGCGTTCCCCCGCAAAGCCGCAAATGATGTCAGTGCTAAGCACGATGTCGGACCTCAGGGCCTGGATGCGGTCGACTAAGGCGCGATACTCGCGAATGGTATAGGCGCGATTCATCAATCCGAGGATCCGGTCGCTGCCCGATTGAAGCGGCAAGTGAATCTGTTTGCAGATATGGGGATGGGACACGACGGCTTCCAGCAACGGCATGGGGAAATCTTTGGGATGCGGGGAAGTGAAGCGCACTCGTTCGATGCCCGGCACATCTGCGACGGCCAGAATCAATCGCGCAAAATCCCAGTCGCCGAACCGGTAGGAGTTCACGTTTTGTCCGAGGAGTGTGATCTGCTTGAATCCTTGCTCGGCGATCTTGTGCGCTTCCAGAATAATGCCTTCCGCGTCGCGGGAGCGCTCACGGCCTCGCGTATAGGGGACCACACAGAAGCTGCAGAAGTTGTCGCAGCCTCGCATGACGGCGATCCAGGCATTCACTCCGTCGTGCCTGTCCGGCACTACATCGTGGTAGGTCTCATATTCCGAGAGGTCGACGGCGAGCCCCTTCTGATCCAGCCCTTCTTCCTGCGAGAGCAGGGCATTGCGGATCAACATCGGCAGCTGGCGGTAGGAGTCAGGGCCTGCCAGCACATCGATCAGCGGCTGGATCTCCGTGAGCTCTTCTTTCAGGTTTTGGGCCATGCAGCCCAAGACGCCGACGACCAAGGGGCGTTGCCGTTTGATCTTCTTCAGCTCCGACAGGTGCTTATAGACTTTATTATGGGCATTTTCGCGAATGGCGCAGGTGTTCATGAGAATGACGTCGGCTCGCTCCTGCTCGTCGGTAAAGACAAATCCGTCCTGCTTCATGAGCGAACGCACGAGTTCCGAATCGTACTCGTTCATCTGGCAGCCGAAGGTCTCAAGGTGGACGTGAGTGGGTGTGGCTGTGGCCTGTGTGGAGTCGGTGCGTTTCATCATAGGTGTCCCATTATAAGAAGATCTTTCCGGCAGGAGCAAGGAGCTCAGGATTGCTATCTGGGCGCGTGGATTCGATTGAAGGCCCTTGGAGCCCATGGTAGGATCGCAATCGTTGTGACACCTTCGCCGTTTACTGCCTCCATCCTCACGTGCGTTCTTCTCCTTACCCTTCCACTGTCAGGAGGGTGGGCGACGGACAGCCTTTCGGTCGAGCCGGATCTTGCGACCAGGATCGAGGAACATTACGATCATGAGGCGCGGCTCTTCTTGATGTTGTATTCACTGCATGGCGATGGCCATGTTGATTACGTCACTGGCCGAATTGTCCATGAATATGCCAAGAACAACTACGGAAATCCTGTGTACCGGACTGAGGCCTATCCCTTGTTCTATTGGTGGAATCATACGATGTACAACGACCCGGAGCAGGATGGCGTGAATGGCAATGAACGGGTCTATCAAGAAAATATGGAGTTCGATCTGTCCCGCTACAAATCCTGCGGCTTGAACGGGCCGCCCTGCTGATCCTCACGCCTTCCCTCGCGCCTCTACGATCCGCTCGAGTAATTTCAGAATGTCCTGAGCCATCCGTTCGTTTCGATGCTATGCTACGGCCTCATGCAGACTGACAGGACTCGATGAAACTTCCATCGCTCATCCAGACTCTTGCGAACCGGCGCATCGGTATCATGCTGCCCTTGGGGTTCGCCTCGGGGCTGCCGCTGGCGCTCACGGCCGGTACGTTGCAGGCCTGGCTGACCGTCGTCGGGCTGGACTTGAAGACCATCGGCATCTTTACGCTGGTCGGGCTTCCCTATGCGTTGAAATTTCTCTGGGCGCCGCTGATGGATCGCGTCGTGCCTCCCTGGCTGGGGCGCCGGCGCGGATGGATGCTGGTGATGCAGCTCGGCGTTGCGATCGGGCTGGCTGCCATGGCCGTGACCGGTCCTGGCGATCGTCCGGAGATCCTCGGAATGTTGGCCCTCGTGGTGGCCTTTCTCTCTGCCTCACTCGACATCGTCTTCGACGCCTATCGCACTGATGTGCTGTTGCGGCCTGAACGGGGATTCGGCGCAGCGGTTTGGGTGAATGGCTATCGCTGCGCCTTGTTAATGGCGAGTGCCGGAGCCTTGCTGCTTGCCGGCCATATTGGATGGCAGAATACCTATCTGCTGCTGGCAGGGCTCATGGCGACAGGAGTTGTCACGATTTTTCTCAGCCCGGAACCGTCCGAGCCCTGTGCCACGCCTGCCAGTCTGGCTGAAGCAGTCGGGGGACCGTTGAAGGAACTCTTTTCCCGTCCCGGGGTGCTAGGGCTTCTTGCTCTCATCGTCTTTTATAAAATAGGAGACGCAGTTGCCGCTTCTCTGCAAACGGCGTTTCTTATCGGAGGGCTGGGTTTCTCCGTCAGCGAGGTCGGGTATGTGAAGGGCCTGGGGCTCGCAGCCACCCTCATCGGCGCCTTGGCCGGGGGAGTCGCTATGGCTAAGCTTGGGATGGTTCGGTCGTTGTTGATCTTCGGGCTTCTGCAAGCGGTCTCAAATTTGGGATTCATGTGGCTGGCCTGGATGGGGAAGAGCTACGCGGCGCTGACTGCTTCGATTCTTATCGAGAATGTGACAGGAGGGATGGGCACGGCAGCTTTTGTCGCCTTGATTATGTCCCTGTGCGACCATCGCTATACGGCAACCCAGTTCGCCCTGCTCTCGTCTCTGGAAGCGCTCGGTCGCGTGTTCTCCGGTCGCCCGTCGGCCGATTTGGTCGAGCTGGTCGGTTGGACGCAGTTTTTCCTCTGGTCGTTCCTAATTGCCCTGCCAGGCATCTGGCTGGTCTGGGCTCTGCGGGCGCAGCTGCACCAGGATGCCGGCCGCGATGCAACTGCCAGAGCCGGTTCAGCCGATCTATGAGGGCTGGATGCGCCGCTGGAGAAACAAGACAAACAACATGAGGGTCGGAAGGGGCGCCAGGACAAAGGGGACGAGCCAGACCCAGACATTCTTCCCGCGCATTCTGGCTTGATCGATCATCCAGATGAAAACCCAGATAATCAAGCCGACATAGTTGAGAGCCATCCAGCGGGTCGTATGAATCTTGAGGCCGCTCGTGCTGTCCGGAGCTGCATTGAAGAGAAAAACTCCCAGCATGAGCACAAATAACCCCAGCAGAGTTGCGACAAGGCGTTTACTCCAAACGAACATAGTGATTCTCCTCCTGCGGGCAATCTGAGCGGCATAATTGCCGCAACAGGCCAATCGAGTGTAGGCTAATCATGCGGCGCTTGTTTGTCAAAGAAAGACGCCATCCCTGCGTTCCCTCGGAGCCTGGGGCGCGTTCGGTTGGGCTTCAATCAAAATAAGGATCAGGATGAGCCTTCTGCGTTTGAGTTTGGTTGTGGCGGTATTGGCCGTGAATGTCGTATTGGCTCTGACGAACCCCACTACGGATCAATATCTAAACTTTATCCAGGCAGAACTCACCAAGGCCATGGATCGAATGGATCAGGCCACTCCGGAACGGGAGGGGTCGGTGGTGAGGAGTATTCTTCGCAGGCATAGCCAGGAACTGCTCAATAGCATGGTCCGTCCCCACACGGTTCGTCGCAATTTTGGTATGCTCAGTCGGTTCGAAACCACGGTCCTGGGTACCAAGGTGGTGGTCATCGGAATCTATGGCCGATTCGTCCCTATTGAGGGGGTGGATGAGGCCATTATGGCCATCGGGCATCGGGTCCTGTAGTTTTTTTCCGATGGTGAATCCATTGGACCCTAAAGCCTGGTCTATTTCTGCTCGAAAAACTGTGGATAAGTCGGTCTGAACATCTGGGAAATGGCTTCCAGTAAGCTGTTTTAGTTATCCACAGGCTGTCCTCAGTTTCCACAGATAACCACTACATTTGGTGTTGACAATTTTTCATGATAGCTATATGTAGTTGTTCGTTAGGTGTGCAGATCAACTAAACAGCAAAATCAGGACATATGAGTCGACCGCATTTTGTTCATAATATTGATGCCGGATTATTCCTGTTTGGGATAGAGAACCGTCTCATACCAACCGTGCAGACTGGGGAGGGGAAATCGTGAGAATAGAACGTCGATTTACACGTCGCGGACAAAGTCCCTATGAAGGCCTACCGTTCGTGAAACGTTCGTCGGAAATTCGTAATCCCGACGGGTCGACTGTGTTCAAGTTGGACAACATCGACATTCCCGAACCCTGGTCCCAGTTGGCGATCGACATTCTCGCACAAAAATATTTCAGGAAAGCCGGAGTGCCCCAGCGAGATGAGCAGGGGAATCCGATCATCGGAGCAGACGGCAAGCCGCAGTTGGGTGGAGAGCGTGACTCCCGACAGGTGTTTGAGCGCCTCGCCGGTTGCTGGACCTCGTGGGGGAAAAACTTCGGCTATTTCAAGACGCCCGAAGATAGCGATGCCTTCCACGATGAGCTCTGTTACATGCTCGCGCATCAAATGGTTGCGCCGAACTCCCCGCAGTGGTTTAACACAGGCCTCCATTATGCTTATGGCCTGTCAGGTCCTGCGCAGGGCCATTACTACGTCGATCCCAAGACCTGCGAAGTGGTCAAAGCCACCAACGCCTTCGAGCATCCACAACCGCATGCCTGTTTCATTCAATCCGTTGACGACGACTTAGTCGGCGAGGGCGGCATTATGGATCTCTGGGTGCGGGAAGCGCGCCTGTTCAAGTATGGATCAGGGACCGGCACCAACTTCTCCAAGCTTCGCGGCGATGCCGAACCTCTGTCCGGCGGCGGACGTTCGTCCGGTTTGATGTCCTTCCTGCGCATCGGCGACCGCGCAGCCGGCGCCATTAAATCAGGCGGGACGACCAGACGGGCCGCCAAAATGGTTTGCCTCGATTTGGATCACCCCGACATCGAAGAATTTATCAATTGGAAGGTGGTCGAAGAGCAAAAGGTCGCCGCCATGGTGACCGGCTCGAAGATCTGCGCGCAACGTCTCAATGCCGTGTTAAAGGCCTGCCATGTCGTCGATGGCGCCGGTCAGATGAAAATCGAGACCGATGCCAAGCAGAATCCCATTCTCAAGGAAGCCCTGGCAGCTGCCAGGCGGGATATGGTTCCGGAAGCCTATGTTCATCGGATGTTTTCCTATGCGCAGCAGGGATTCACGCATTTTACGTTTCATGAGTACGATACGAATTGGGACGGCAAGGCCTACCAGACTGTCTCCGGCCAGAACTCCAACAACAGCGTGCGCATTCCCAACGAGTTCTTTGCAGCGCTGGAGGTGGACGGGGATTGGCAGCTCAAGCGTCGGATCGACGGCAAAGTCTCCAAGACCCTCAAGGCACGGGACCTCTGGGATCAGATTGCCTGGGCCGCCTGGATTTGCGCGGATCCCGGCACGCAATACGACACCACCATCAATGAATGGCATACCTGTCCGGAAGATGGCCGTATCAATGCTTCCAATCCCTGCTCGGAATATATGTTCCTGGACGATACTGCGTGCAATTTAGCCTCGCTCAACCTCGGCCAATTTTTCACGACTGAGGCTCAGCTGGAGCTGGAGAATTTTCGCCATGCTGTGCGTCTCTGGACGGTCGTCCTGGAGATCAGTGTGTTGATGGCTTCTTTCCCCAGCCGTGCCATTGCCGAGAAGAGTTACCAATTCCGCACGTTGGGGCTCGGCTATGCCAACATGGGGACGGTGTTGATGCGGCAGGGGATTCCCTACGACTCGCCCAAAGCATTGGCGATCTGCGGGGCGATAACCGCCATCATGACTGGCGAATCCTATGCCACGTCGGCGGAAATGGCAGCAGAACTGTCGCCCTTTCCCGGCTATGCCAAAAACCGCGAGGCCATGTTGCGCGTCATCCGCAATCACCGTCGCGCTTCCTACAATGCCGCTCCGGAAGAATATGAGCAATTAACGATTCCTCCGATCGGAATCCAGCCGGAACATTGCCCGCCTGAGCTGCTCGTGGCGGCGCGCCGCGCCTGGGACCGGGCTCTCGAATTGGGCACGGCCTACGGCTATCGCAATGCGCAGGTCACGGTGATCGCCCCGACCGGGACGATTGGACTCGTGATGGATTGCGACACGACCGGCATCGAGCCGGACTTCGCGCTGGTAAAGTTCAAGAAGCTGGCGGGCGGAGGCTATTTCAAGATCATCAATCAGAGCATCCCTGCCGCCCTTAGAACCTTGGAATATACCGAGGCTCAGATCCAGGACATCGTGAACTATTGCGCTGGCCGGCAGACTTTGCAGACTGCGCCGTTCATCAACCATGAGACGCTGCGACAGAAGGGCTTCGACGATGCCGCGCTCGCGCGTATGGAGAGCGGACTGGCTCAGGCCTTCGAAATCCAATTTGTCTTTAATAAATATGCGCTGGGCGAGGACTTCTGCCGGGAGAAGTTGGGATTGACCGACCTGCAATTGAACGAATCCAACTTCAATATGTTGAAGGCGCTGGGATTTACCCAGGAAGAAGTCGCGGCGGCCAACGATTATTGCTGCGGGACCATGACGGTAGAAGGAGCGCCCCACCTCAAGGCCGAGCACCTGCCGATCTTCGATTGCGCCAACCGGTGCGGCCGGATCGGTCAGCGCTATATTGCCGTGGATGCGCATATCCGCATGATGGCGGCGGCGCAGCCCTTTATCAGCGGCGCCATCAGCAAGACGATCAACATGCCGGCCGATGCGACGTTGGACGAAGTGAAGTCGTCTTACCTTCTGGCCTGGAAGAGCATGGTCAAGGCCGTGGCCCTCTATCGCGATGGCTCCAAGCTGAGCCAGCCCTTATCCGCCTCGACGGACAGCGGCAAGACGATTGAAGCCACGTCGGAAGTGCTGGCGATGGCGGAAAAAGTCACAGAGCGAGTGCTGGTGCGGTACCTGGCGAAACGCCGTCCGCTCCCTGGCCGACGCAATGGGTATACGCAGAAAGCCGTCGTCGGGGGGCATAAGCTCTATCTCCGCACGGGTGAATACGAGGACGGTACCTGCGGCGAAATCTTCCTGGACATGCATAAGGAAGGGGCCGCCTTCCGCAGCCTTATGAACTGCTTCGCCATCGCCATCTCGCTCGGGCTTCAGCATGGCGTGCCGCTGGAGGAGTTCGTCGAAGCCTTTGTCTTTACCCGCTTCGAGCCGAACGGCCCGGTCAAGTTGAACGACCGGATCAAGATGTCCACATCGATTATCGATTACATTTTCCGGGAATTGGCCGTGACCTATCTCGATCGCTACGACTTGGCGCAGGTCAAGGAAGAGGATCTGCGAATGGATTCGGTCAAGAAGGACGAGCAGGACCCTGAATGTGTCGATGAGGAAGCCACGCCGGAAACGCTCGCGGCGACCTCCATCAGCACCGACATATTTCCTGCTCGGCGTGGAGCGGCGCCGCGCCACAAGAGCAACGGCCATGGCAATGGCCATGCGAGCGTTACTCATACAGTCGAGCTGAAGCGTGAAACCGTAACGATGACCGCCATTCAAATGGCTCGTCAAAAGGGCTACGAGGGAGATCCCTGTTCCCAGTGCAAACAGTTCACCATGGTGCGGAACGGAACCTGTCTCAAGTGTGAGACCTGTGGCGAAACGAGCGGTTGCTCCTAATTACGAGGGTTCCATGGGGACGACTTTTCGGGAGCAGGGCATCGAGACCGTTCATGATCAAGTGGTGAGTCTGGTCGCGCAGCGATGGGCGAAGGCCTTTCAGTGCAAGGTCACGATTCACACCAGTCTGGAGCAGAATCCCTGGGCTGACCCAGAGCAGCAGTGCGACATCGTCGGATGGCAGGTAAGCTCATCCGGCAATCGGATGGAGTGGATGGCTGAGGTGGAAACCTCCGATTCGATCGGGGGGCCGGAGATCCTCTCGAAGTGGAAGCGGGTGATGGTTCCCGGCGTTCCCTTCTATCTGCTCGTGCCACGAGGATGGAAAGAATCGGCGCAGAAACTGGCAGAGGAGGCTTCTGTTCCGTTCAGCTCTGTGTATGAATATCAGTTTGTGAACGATCTCTGTCAGGTGCTTTAAATCATGCGTCCCTTGGTCACGGAGTAACGGTCATGCCTACCACGACACAATTGGTCATCAGCGGACTGAGCAAGCCTGGCGTCATGGCTCAAGTGGCCCAGGTCCTTGGGGAGGCGAAGGTCAACATTAAGGCCTTTTCCGCTCCGGAAGTGACTGGAACGGGAAAGCTGAGACTCTTGGTCGCGGACCTGGAGGGAGCCAGAGCTGCGCTGAAGGCCGCGAAGATCAAGTTCGCAGAGGAAACGGCCTTGCTATTGAGCCTGGAGAACAAGCCTGGCGCGTTGAAGGAAGTGGCGGATCTCTTGACCAAGGCCCGTATCAATATTAAATGCGGCTACTGTACCCCTTCCCGTGAAGGAAAGCGGGCGATCGTCGTCCTCACCGTCTCGAACACGGCAAAAGCGCTCACTATCCTGCAGGACCAATCGCTCGACGAGTTCTAGCCATGACTTCTCGGGGGCTTCGCTCCTATCAGTTCCTCCAGCTGATTTTGCTGCTCTCCCTCTTTGCCGCGGCCCTGACTGCTTGTAGTGGCCCTTCCAAGCCTGCTTATTTCCCGGGCTATCCTGTCGGCTTTGTTGAGCGGGGCGTCGCTTCCTGGTACGGGCCTGGATTTCATGGAAATAAGACAGCCAACGGCGAGCGGTACGACATGCATCAGTTGACCGCTGCCCACCGAACCTTGCCGCTTGGCTCCATTGCGGTCGTCCGATCGATGAGTAGCGGACGGGAAGTAACGGTCCGCATTAACGATCGCGGCCCCTTCGCCAAAGGGAGGGTACTGGACCTGTCCCTTGCCGGGGCCCAGGCGCTCGGGATGACCGGGCCTGGCACAGACCAGATCGAGTTGCGGGTCGTGGGCTATCAAGGCAGGACTGCCGATATGGGGGTCTTACGAGTCCAAGTCGGGTCCTTTTCCGATCAGCAGAATGCTGTGAACCTGCTGGAGCGAGTCAACCCGTTCTATTCGGGGGGCAGAGTCCAATCTATCGATCTGCCGGAAGGAAGGCGCTATCGGGTTCAGATAGGCCAGTTTGCAACGGAAGCTCAAGCCGAAGCAGCAGCGTCCCGTCTCGAATCATCCCTGTCGCTCCATCCATTTGTCTTTCGAGACGATTCCTAGAGTTTTCGTCATCGATGCATCTTACCGCTCAATTCACTAGTTATTCTGTAGTCACGAAACATAACCATATGATTTTGCGGTTGGTTTTCATCATATGCTTGCTCACGAGCTTATCCTGTGATACATCTACAGCCAATGGATACAGGTCCTATAGGTTCCTATCACGCCACGTTGTTCTGCCAAAGCTCTCATTGCCGGTCCAAGGCAATAGGGGATAGCCCCTTGGCCTGCGGGCATTTTCGTTTAACCGACAGAGTCGGTCCCCTCAAGTAAATTGCAATCTATGGATGTGTTAATTCTCTTAGCCCTTATTGTTATTTCAGCCGTGATCTCGACGGCCGAAATCGGCTTCTTTGCGGTCAACGATACCAAGCTACGGGCGCTCGCCCAAACCGGCAGCGCCAGGGCGAAGTTGGCCCTCCATCTCCGCAGTGACCCGCAAAAGCTCCTCTCGACCATTCTGGTCGGCGATCGCCTGGTCGGCGTGGCGACACCGATGTATGCCACTTTTTTGACATTGAACATCTATGGGGGCCGCAATTTCTTTGACGAGGCGATGGCCGTCATGGTCGGCCTGCTGACCTTTGTCCTCCTGGTCGCCGTCGATGTGATCCCCAAAACGTTAGCCGCCAAATTTGCTGTGCCGGTCACGCTAAACATGGCCTATCCAGTCTATGGGGTTCAAATATTCCTCAAGCCATTTTTGTTCGTGATCGTGCCCTTGATCCATAAACTGACCGGCGGAAAAGGTCTGACGCTTCCTCTCGTGACCGAGGAAGAGCTGAAGATCATGTTGGACGAGGGCGGGAAGACCGGGACGATCGAGGTTGAGAAGGTCAAGATGATCAAGAACGTCTTCCAGCTCAAAGACATCACAGCGGAAGACGCGATGACCCCTCGTCTCTATGTCTTTTCCTTGGACGGAAACATGCGGCTGAAAGAGGCGCAGGAGCTTCTCTATAACTCCAAATATTCCAGAATACCTCTCTATGACGGGACGCTCGATAACATCACGGGTATTCTCTACAAGACGAGGGCCTTGACCGAACTGGCCAAGGGGCAGAATGAGGCCAAGCTCAAGGACATTGCCTATCCTCCGTTGTTCGTGCCGGCCGGCAAGACGGCGGACGACCTCATGAAGCAATTTCAACAGGAAAAACGGCATATGGCCGTTGTCGTCAATGAGTTCGGCGGTGTGATGGGGATCGTGACGCTGGAGGATCTGCTCGAAGAAGTGGTCGGGGAGATCATGGACGAAACCGACATTACGGAAGAACTCATCAAGCGGCTAGGGAAGAACCATATCCTGGTGCATGGCAGAACCGAAGTACGCAAGATCAACGATTTCTTGAAAGTCGATCTCGGCGACGAGGCGGTGACGATCGGCGGCCTCATTCAGCAGGAAATCGGCCGGATCCCCAAGGTGGGAGAAGAAGTGCGGATCGCCAATTGCCGGATTCTCATCCATGAAGCAGAGCCTCGCTCCATCCGCAGCGTTCAAATCTATCGAGAAGAGAAATCGCCGGCCCACGTCGAATCGCCGAACCTCGACCTCGTCAGCTAAGCTTTTTCCCCTCTTCCCCGATCAGGGATGCAAATTCCTGCTCCGTCAGAATCGTCACACCGAGAGTTTTCGCCTGCTCCAGTTTTGAGCCAGGGTCCCGTCCCGCCACCACATAGGACGTTTTCTTGCTCACGCTGGAAGAGACGCGGGCTCCTACTGTTTCGACCGCCCGTTGCGCCTCGTCTCGCGTGAAGCGGTCCAGCCCTCCGGTGAAGACGAAGGTCTTGCCTGCGAGGGGAGACGTAGCTCTATTTCCCATGGCCAGACCAGGCGTGATCTGGACGCCTGACTCCTGAAGTTGTGCGATGACCTCCCGGTTGCGTGGTTCCGAGCAATAGGCGACCAGGCTGTCTGAAATTTCAGGACCGATTTCGCGGATCTGCTGCAACCGTTCCCGGTCAGCCGACATGATTTCATCGAGCGACTTGAATTCACGGGCCAGGACCTTGGCGATATGTTGTCCGACTTGTCGTATGCCCAGTCCCATCAGGAACCGATCAAGAGACACGGTTTTGCTGCCAGCTATCGACTCCAGGAGGAGGGTGGCGGACCGGTCGGCAAATCCATCGAGTGTGATGAGGTCGTCTTTGCTTAGGCGATAGAGATCGGCGAGCGATTTCACCAGCCCCTCGTCGACCAGCTGCGCCACGGTCTTCTTCCCCAAGCCTTCGATGTTGAGGGCATGTTTGGAGGCAAAATGTTCGATCGCCCCCTTTAATTGCGCGCCGCAGACAGACTGGCCGGTGCAGTAAAAATAGGCGCCCTCGCGAGCGACGCTCGATCCGCAGACAGGGCAATGATCCGGCATGCAAAAGGGGGCCTGGCGCTGCTCACCGGGGATAGGGACCCGTTCGGCAATCGCAGGGATCACATCGCCGGCCCGTTCCACTTTGACGGTGTCGCCGATTCGAATGTCTTTTCGCGCCACTTCATCGGCATTGTGCAGGGTAGCGCGGCTGATGGTGACGCCGCCGACCTCCACCGGTTTCAAGAGGGCGACCGGGGTGAGGGTTCCGGTTCTCCCGACGGAGACGGCGATATCCTGCACGACGGTGATTTCTTTGCGCGGGGTAAATTTATAGGCGATGGCCCAGCGGGGGCTGCGGGATTTCATGCCGAGGCGGTCCTGCCAGTCCCGGCGATTGACCTTCACCACCACGCCATCGATCTCATAGGGCAGCTGATCGCGGATCGATTCCGTTTCGCGGTGGAAGTCCATCACTTCATCGATTGAGGCACAGAGTCGTCGATGCGTCGGGACCGGGAGACCCCAGTGGGCCATGCGCTCCAGCTCATCCCAATGAGTCGGCGGAACCGGTGAGGACTGGGCCATAATTTCGTAACAGGTCACGACCAAGGGACGGGTCGCCGTAATCGTGGAGTCCAACTGTCTGAGAGAACCGGAGGCGGCATTGCGAGGATTGGCAAAGGCGTCGTCGCCCCGTTCCGTGATCCGTCGATTCAAGGCTTGGAAATCGTCGAGGGGCATATAGACTTCGCCCCGCACGACCAGATGATCGGGGATCCCTGGCTTGGCATGCAACTGCAATGGCAGGGAGCGAATTGTGCGCAGGTTGACCGTGACATCCTCTCCGGTGGTTCCGTCTCCTCTGGTCGCGCCGCGGGTAAAGATCCCATGGTCGTACACCAGTTCGACCGACAGGCCGTCGAACTTCGGTTCCGCGCTGTACTCGATGGATTGGGTTTCCAGTTCACGTTTCATCCGCTGATCAAAGGCCTGCACTTCTTCCTGATCCACAATCGAGTCCAGGCTGAGCATCGGTTGTTCGTGAGGAACCTTGGTGAGCGATTCGAGCGGCGGCGCTCCGACCCGTTGAGTCGGGGAATCGGGCGTGACGAGTTCCGGGTGCTGTCGCTCAAGATCGATCAGTTCGCGGAAGAGGCGATCGTACTCCGTATCTGAAATCTCCGGCCGGTCCTTGGCATAGTAGAGATTATCGTGGCGACGAATTTCGTCCTTGAGGGCAGTCAGTTTGGCAAGGATATCGGCGTGGGTCATAGGGGCTGGATGGCGACGAATAGAGGATGCGACGGCCCGACCGTACCATAGGGGCGGGGAGCGGGTCAAACGGCACATGCTCCATATTCGCTTTGACTTTCGCCGCGTTAGACACTATTCTACCTGTTCGATTTGGGTCGATTTCCCGTTGCTTGCAGCGGGTGCCCGCTCCTTACTGCGAGAGGGACCGTCCCTCGCGACCGTCATAGGAGGTATCCATGAAAGAGGAGAATCGCATGAACAAGTTGATGCCCAGATTCAGCTATCGAATCGTTCCCGTCATCTGCGTGGGACTGTTGTTGAGCGGCTGTGTCATGGCGGAGAAATACGAGGCGGAAAAGGCGCGCAGCCTGAACTTCCAGCGCCTCCTGGCTCAGGAAGAAAAGCGAACCAGCGAGCTGGATAATGAAGCCAGGCGGAGCAAGAGCGAACTGATGGAATTTGAGGCCAGGAACCGTGAGCTTACGGCGCAGATCCAGGCCGTGCGGGAGCAAGCGGCCCGTGCGCAGGAGGAAGCAGAAGCGATGAAGGAATCGGCGCTGCTGGAGCGCAAAGCCAAAGCCGATATGAAACGACCGGTTGCGCCAGGACGCAAAACGCGAGCGGTTGAACCCCCTGTCGATATTACCGATACGGTGGATCTGAGCGCTTCCGATCTCGGGCTCTCTCCCGAATCTTCTTCCCTGTCAGGCTTGACCGAGTCATCGCAGGGCGGCCTGGGGGCTCCCACGACCCATGTTGTGAAGGCAGGCGAAACGCTCTATCGGATCAGCCGCCAATATGGCGTGTCCGTGGACAAGGTAAAAAAGTGGAATAAGCTGCAGGACAATACTATCGAGATCGGACAGAAACTCATCGTAGGCCAATAGCAATAATAGGACGTTACCGTGGCGCCGCCGCAATACTCACTCAGCCTTGACCAATTTCGGCAGTATGCAGGGCAGGGGAACCTCATTCCGCTCTATCGGGAGATCCTGGCGGACTATGAGACCCCCGTCTCTGCCTTTGCCAAAATCGACCATGGCCCTTCCGCCTACCTCCTCGAATCCATCGAGGGGGGCGAGAAATGGGCTCGCTATTCCTTCCTTGGCAGTGGCACGCCCGTTGTCGTCTATGAAGACAAGGGCGACCTCCTGGTCGTGCAGGGCTCCAAGAAAAAACGTATCCCCAGCCGCGGGAATCCCCTCGAACGTCTGAGAGAGATGATGGAGGGGTACCGGCCTGTGACCGTGCCTGGCCTGCCCCCCTTCGTGGGAGGCGCGGTCGGTTATCTGAGCTACGATATGGTGCGCACGTTCGAGGATCTGGCTGCCAGACAGAAGGACCAGCTCAACATACCGGACTTCGCCTTTCTCCTCACCGACACGATGTTGATCTTCGATAATGTCGCACAGAAGATCAAAGTCGTGGCCACAGCCCATATCACGGGCAAAGGGGAACGTGGCATCAAGTCCTCCTATCGATCTGCCACAGAGCGGATCG
This sequence comes from Nitrospira lenta, assembly GCA_945905765.1. Classification (GTDB taxonomy): domain Bacteria; phylum Nitrospirota; class Nitrospiria; order Nitrospirales; family Nitrospiraceae; genus Palsa-1315. The sequence goes on along the minus strand of CAMDPZ010000036.1, from coordinate 904 downwards.
AGCGTATGATCACGAGGCTCAAACGTCCGCTCAGCCGCACGAAACCCCATCGACGTCGCAAGCCTGTGACCTTTACCTCGAACATGAGCAAGGCCGACTTCGAGAAGATGGTCGTGCAGACGAAAGAATACATCAAGGCCGGGGATATCGTGCAGACGGTATTGTCCCAGCGGTGGGAGGCCAATGTGCAGGCGCCGCCGCTGCAGCTCTATCGCGCCTTGCGGGTGGTGAATCCCTCTCCCTATATGTATTACCTTCGCATCGCGGGGGTTGAACTGGTCGGCTCCTCGCCCGAGACGCTCGTGCGTTGTGAAAACGGCGTCATTTCCGTCCGCCCCATTGCCGGTACGCGCCGTCGCGGCGCCACGCCGGAAGAAGATCAACAGATGGAGCGGCGGCTCTTGGCGGACGAGAAGGAACGGGCCGAGCATGTCATGCTGGTCGATCTGGGGCGGAACGATGTGGGCCGTGTGGCCAAGCCCGGATCAGTGACCGTGGATTCGCTCATGCACGTCGAGCGCTACTCGCATGTGATGCATATCGTCTCGAACGTGACGGGACAACTTGATGAGTCGAAGACGGCCTACGACGTGTTGCGGGCCTGCTTTCCGGCCGGCACTGTGTCGGGAGCGCCGAAGATTCGCGCGATGCAGATCATCGACGAACTGGAGCCGACCAGGCGCGGTCCCTACGCAGGCGCGGTGGGCTATTTCAGTTTCTCCGGCAACATGGACATGTGCATCAATATCCGCACGGTCGTCGTGAAAAAGCATCAGGCCTTCATTCAAGCAGGGGCCGGCATCGTCGCGGATTCCAATCCTGAACATGAATATGAAGAGACCTGTAATAAGGCTCAGGCCATGATGAAGGCAGTCGAGTTGGCCGAACAGGGGCTTGAATAGAG
>CAMDPZ010000035.1 GCA_945905765.1 Nitrospira lenta | reverse complement strand
AATCAACAACAGGCCAAGTATCGATAGTAGTCGTTTCATGAGAGCCTCCCGCTGAAGAAGTGCTGAGTGCCAAGTGCTGAATTGACTATTCGGCCACTCAGCACTTTGATTGGGTATCCTACCATGCAGATTTTTTCAGGGGCAATGGCGCAGAGGCCGACAGGATGGATGCGCGAACAGGCTGCTTAAACAGTTCGTCAGCAAGGCCGCAGGCGAATCGAAACCGGAGGCGCACCCTCAGGGGTACGTTGAGGATTTCGATGAGCCGAGAACGAAGCTGGCGGACTGTTTCAGCCTCCTGACAGGAGGACTCCATGGGTCGTTTCACCGCTCGCCCGCTGACATTTCTCATTGCAGGATTTAGCTGGCTCCTGCTGGCCGCCCTGGTGGGATTCGCCATCCTGATTGGATTGGTCCATGGCACGCCACTGCCCTCCTGGCTAAAACTGGTCCATGTGCATGCCTCCCTTATCGGCGGCATCCTTCAGCTGATGGTCGGCGGATTGCTCGCCTCCCAGTCCCATAGTGCCCAAGGAGACCGAACCCCGTCCGACTCACATCTACTGCTCTTCGTCGCCCTGAACGCCGCGACGGCGACATTGCTCGTGGGATTCGGACTCGGAGACATGAGGATCGTCGGCCTGGCAGGAATCGTGGTGATTGGGGCAGTCCTCTCCCATGCCTCGACCGCCTGGCAATACACGCGGCAACACCGCGCTGAGCCAGCCAGTCCCTCCTGGCTCTATCGATTCTCACTCCTCGCCTTGCTCGCAGGATTGGCGCTGGGCGCCGCGATGGCCTTCCGCTTCATGCCGGAGTTCTATGCCCATGCGCGGCTGCTGCATCTGCATCTCATTCTGATGGGATTCGTCACGCTGGCCATCATCGGCCTCACGCATCGCCTCCTGCCGATCATCCTGCATGCAGAGCTCTACAGTCCGCGACTCGCCACACTCGTCATGAGACTGCTGCCAGTCGGCTTTGCCGTCTTGATCGGCGGGTTTATCACCTCGTCCCTCCAGCTTGAACTCGCGGTCGGGGGGCTGCTCGTCATCAGCATCGGCCTCTATGCCTATAACCTCCTGCGCACCTGGATCGGCTCAGGCCAGCCGGGAAATGCCGCCTCCGACCACCTCCTGGTCGCGACATTTTTCCTGGTCCTCGCCATGATCATGGGGGTCCTCGTCGGAGCCAATGCATTCCCCCAGTTGCCGATACTGCCGTTCGGGTCCTTGCACCTCGCGGCCTATACCCACATGGCCTTGATCGGATTCATCCTACAGACCGTCGTGGGGGCTCTATCCTATGGCATCCCTGAAATGCTGGCGACCAGCCGAATCTCCAGCAAGAAGAAGCAGGGGCCCTATCGGGATCAACTCACCGCCATCATGAACCGGTGGCGAACCGTTCAACTGACAGGATTGAGTTTAGGCACGATGGGCTTCGGCTTGCTGGCTGCAATGACCTGGAACTTCTCTCTCACGTCACTCTCCATTCAAATCGCGACGTGGGTCACGGTTGGGTTGCTCCTGGGCAGCTTGACCCTCTTTGCAGCCAAACTCGCCTGGGCGTTTGGAGCCAGGCCTTCCGACTAATCGCCCCGCCCATGGAAGAAGCCCTAACCTTTCGCGATCCGCAAGGTCACAACGTTGCTGCAATCCTCAGCAGGCCCGAGAAGCCGACGACCAGTCTCGTCCTTCTATGCCATGGCTTTCTCTCCGGGAAAAACAGCACGACGAACAAAACCTTGACCCGCCTCCTGAACGAACAGGGCCTTGCAACCTTTCGATTCGATTTTTTCGGCCAAGGAGAGAGCGAGGGACCGTTCGAGGCCATCACCACCACGTTGGCGATACAGCAAACCCTGGCGGCCCTGGATCTGGTAACAGCCAGAGGCTATGACAAGATCGGGCTCGTCGGCTCAAGCTTTGGAGGACTCGTCGCCATCCTCACGGCAGCCCAACGCCGCGACATCGCCTGCCTGGCCCTCAAATGTCCTGTGGTGGATTTCGCGGAGGAACTGCTCCTCACGTTGGGCCCTGAAGAGTTGACTCGCTGGCAAGATACAGACACGATCCCGAATATCATGGGCGGCACTGAGCGGATCAGACTGCGGTACGGTTTCTACGAAGACTGTCTCAACCGCATTGCCTATGGACCGGCCGAACGGATCACCATCCCCACATTGATCGTGCAGGGCGAGCAGGACGAATGTGTCCCCCTCCATCAAAGCCGGCGATTGCACGACGTGCTGAGAGGCCAGAAACGGCTGGATCTCCTGCCGGGCGCGGATCACCAGTTCACTCGCGGGGAGGATTTTCGCCAGATGACCACAGCGATCGTCGAATGGCTCGTGACCCATCTCTCAGGGAAACGTGAAGCGTGAAGCGGATCTCGTGGGAAAGAAGACAACGACCGTTTCCATCAGCCGTTTCCTCGCAAGATGCTAGGACTTGGCACAACGAAATCCCGTATAACTATTGCGCGTCTCTGGCGGGAGTTTGAATCGTCCATAGGCGAGTAAATATTTGGGCAAGTCCGACCAAGACCCGCCTCGCAACACTTTGAATGGCCCCTGCTCCGGTCCTTGAGGATTTCGTTCCGGCGAGTTGTCGTAATGGCTCGCGTCATACCAATCCTGCACCCATTCCCATACGTTGCCGGCCATTTGGTACAGGCCAAAGGCGCTCTTGCCTGACTCGTAAGACAGCGCTGGCATCAAGACCTGGCTGTAGCTGAACCGCGCGCCCAAGGCGAAATTCGCCCGCTCCTTAGTTGGAAGCTGATTGCCCCAGGGATAGAGACGTCCATCCGTTCCTCTGGCCGACTTCTCCCATTCCGCTTCGGTGGGCAACCGCTTTCCCTTCCACCGGCAATAGGCGTCAGCGTCGGCCCAGTCCACGCCGATCACCGGACGATCGCCATGCTGCGACAGATCGACCGTATTCCATTGCCAGGGCGCGGGACGGTGTGTGGCGGAAAGGAACGAGGCGTACTGTTCCGTCGTCACCTCGTGGAGATCCATGAAAAATGCAGGAAGCCAGACCTGATGGTTAGGCCGCTCATCCTCTAACGCCTGCCCCCCATCCGCCCCCATGGCGAATGTCCCTTCAGGAATCTCGACCATGGGAGTCTCCACTACTGCCGCCTGTTCAGCTGCTCTATTTTTCCGCAGGCGTTCAAGCTGAGCCTGCGCAGAGTCTGCACTTGCGAGCATGACAATCAAAAGAGGGATGAGAGAGAAAAATCCAAGCGAGAACCGCATGCGCGATAGCATACACAAGCCAGCACCATCGCGCGAGGGGCATGCGAGATCGGCAAGAAAAACGAATCGGGGAATACTGCGGCATGAGCAGGATGCTCAAATAGACGATCCAACTAGGCCGCAAGGAGTCGGGCGACTGAGGCGTACCCTCTGGGCACGTCGCAGGGAGGCAGACGACTGAGAACGACGTTGGGCGTCTATTTCAGCATCCGCTAGACAAGCCCGCCGACGACCCAATGCCGATCATCCGGCACATCAATAATTAACCGGCTCAAATTCATTTCCGCCAACTGCGCCGCCACCTCATCTTCCGTAAAGGCTGCGAGCAGCGAGTTGTAAAAATCTCTCCTCAGGATGTCCGGCGCCCCGGCAGCATACAAATCGACGATGGCCTGCGCCTCTTCCGGCGACTCAGGCCTCAAGAGATCCATCACCAGCACCGGCGAGCCAGGCTTCACCGCCAATCGCAGCTTATGCCAAAACTGAAGGGGGTTCGGCACATGGTGCAACAGGCTATTGGAGATCGCGGCATCGGCCGGCTCACCCAGCGCAACGGCCTGGAAGCGCTCACAGAGGAAAATAATACGGCCGGACAAGCCCGCCTGCTGCACCGCCTCCTCCGCCAACTGCACCATCGGGGCCGACGCATCGACGCCAGTCACCATACACCCAGGCATTGCGCGCGCAAAACGAATAGGAATGTCGCCGGGACCACAACCAAGATCGAGCACATGGCCCTCGGAGAAATCAGGGAAATATGCACGGAAGCGATCGACGAAGCCCTGGTTCTCTTGCGAAAAATCCGCCTCCGCATAAGCCTGGGCCTGCGCGTCATTCTCCATCAGCTCCGGCTCGAGTATTCGATTCACAGATCCCCCCTCAATCTTCTCTCCTGCCATTCCACAATCAACTCTTCCCACTACAGCATCCTGCTAGAGGCGGCTTCGTTGCTTGACCAAGTGAGACCGGCTTGCTATAAAAGCACGCACAGGGTTTCCCTGTCACCGTCCTCCCATTACCGAAAGGGAACTTACGTGAACAAATCTGAACTTATCGACGCGATCGCCAAACATGCCGACCTCTCAAAGGCCTCGGCAGGCAGAGCATTGGACGGGGCATTGGCAGCGATCAAAGCCACGCTCAAGAAAAAGCAGACGGTTGCCCTGGTCGGATTTGGCACGTTCCGAGTGAGCCACCGGGCCGCTCGCGTCGGCCGCAACCCTCGCACGGGCAAGGCCCTCAAAATCAAAGCAGCCAAAGTTCCAAAATTCAAGGCAGGCAAGGCCCTGAAGGATGCATTGAACTAAACCCTTCCGGGTTCCATTTCAGAAACATGTGCGTGCGGCCCCCTCCCTGAACCACCGGGCTTTCAGGTGCAGGGGGCCGAACCACTCACCCAGCCAACCCTACCATCCGAAACCTCGTCATCCGCTCTCAGCTCTGTATCCCTACTACGTCGCCAGGCCTCACCAGTCCTGCACGCAGCACCTTCGCATAGACCCGGCTCCAGCCGGGATTCTTCTTCTGAGAAATCCTGTGATAGTCTCCGTCCTGAAACCACTGGGCGTTATGACTGCACGGAACCGTGTAGCTCGTCACTTCCAGCTGCACGTCCTGCCCGATCGACAATTTCACGCCGGGCTTGATGAGACTCCACTCCAATCCAGCGAGGGTCAGATTCTCCCCCGATGAGCCTGCCTCGATCGGATGACCTTCCTCTTGCAGCCGATCGAGCAGTTCACGCGAAAAGAGGCAGACGGCCCGCTCAGGGCCTCCATGCACTTTGAGGTTTCGTTGCCGATCGCCCTCGACACCGGCTTTGGCGATCATCGCTTCCGGAACCGGACGTTTCGGCACACCCCCGTCTGACACATTAATCTGGTGCAGGCGGGGATGGGATAATCGTTCCGTTTCAGTCACGCGACGCCCCTTCACAGGATTCAGCGTTCAGCAACTCCAACGCCACCCATCCATCTTGCTCCCGCCGCCGAGAGAAGCAGGCGCCGGCCTTGGAGAAGGCCGCCAGCACTTCTGCTTCTTGATCGAGCAGCACGCCGGACAGCAAGAGCCGCGCGCCATGATTCACATAAGGCGCGAGTTCATCGCACAACAAAAGCAACGTCTGCCGATCGAGATTCGCCAGCACCAGATCCGGCTTGATCCGCCCCGCCACATCGCTCAACGTGCCGCAGACCAATTCCAATTCCTGGGCAAACCCATTCTCGCTGGCATAGTCCCTCGCGCAGTCCACCGCGACAGGATCGCATTCCACTCCCACAGCCGAGGCAGCCCCCAGCCGCAGGGCCACCATCGCCAGAATGCCGCTCCCGGATCCCACGTCCAGCACGGACTCGCCGCCGTGAATGAGTTCTTCAAGCCATTCGAGCAACATGCTGGTCGTCGCATGGTGCCCGGTCCCGAAGGCCTGTTTCGGATCGAGCACAATCTCAATGTCCCCCGCCTGCAATGTCGCCGCCTCCCAGCTCGGCCTGATCACGATCCTCCGTCCGATCCTGATGGGCTTGACCAACTGAGCCCATTGCCTGTTCCAATCCCGATCCGGCACCGGCTGCACCGACAGTTCGGCCGCAGCATCACCGAACTGTTGCAACAGAGCCCGAAGCGCCACCACATGATCGGCGCTCCACCGGTCGCCCGGCCAATAGAGATGAATCGTCTGACCATCCTGCCAGGCCCCCTGCGCGAAGGGGTCAGCCAGAGCGCCTAACAGTTCGCCCGCATCGATATCGGTATGAATCGTGACCTCAATCCAGTCCTGTGCCATGCAACCATGCCCTCTTCATTATTGACGGAGCCAGGCCCATCCAGTAAGGTCGAAGCGACCATGCAGGACAACCAACGACCCCCAGAAACTTCTTCGCGAGAACAGACGTTGCAGCGGCTGCTGAGTCGAACGTCGCGATTGCTCGTGAAGGGCCATCGAGCCAGCGCCACTCTCACGCGCTGGCGCTTGATCCTCTTCGTGACCGCGCTGCTCTGCACAATCACCCTCTACAGACTCGGCTGGTACCAGGCAGGCAATCTGTCGCTCGGCAGCTTCCTCGCCTTCTTCCTGCTCGTCGCGAGTTATCATACCAGGCTGGAACAACGGATTCATCGGCTCCGCCAATGGCAACATATCAAGCAGACGCATCTGGCCCGCCTCCGCCTCGACTGGGACCGGCTCACGGAACGGGTCTATCCAGCGCCGGACAACCATCTCTATGCCAAGGATCTGGATCTTGTCGGCTCCCATTCATTGTTCCAACTGCTCGACACCACCGTCTCTTCGCACGGTCGTGAGCGCTTGGCCTCCTGGCTTCTTACTCAGCCGCCAGCCCCTGACGAATGGGCAGCGCGCCAAACATTGGTCCGCGAACTGACAACGCGCTCACTCTTTCGCGATCGTCTCACGCTAGAGGCCCGGTTGCTCGGCGAACAGGAGATCGACGGCCATCGCTTGGCTGCGGTGCTGCAACATCGTCTGGAGATCCCCCGGCTACACATCATCCTGCCCCTGCAAGCCCTCCTCGCAGCGACGACGCTTGGGCTCGGGCTCGCCGCGCTCCTGAATTGGCTGCCCGGCTACTGGATGTTCTCATTTGGTCTCTACGCCCTGCTCTATTTCTTCACGGACCAGGGAGAGGAGTTACTCGAACATGCGATGGGCCTGCACCATGAAGTGGAAAAACTCGGCAAGGTCCTCGGATACATCGACCGCCACGCGAGACGATCTCCCTCAGCCCTCGCTCGCACCTGGGCTCCCCTCGCCAACAGCGACAGAGCTCCGGTCAGCCTAATCCGGCAGGCCGCGAAGATACTCCATGCCGTCAGCATCAAGGCCCATCCGCTCGTGCACCTGGTCGTGAATGCCCTCTGTCCCTGGGACCTCTGGTACGTCAAGAAGCTGGGCCAGATTCAGGATCAGATCCATGATCACCTGCCCCTCTGGCTGGATCGGCTGGCCGAGGTCGAAGCGGCGGCAGCCTTGGGCACCTTCGCCCATCTGCATCCCGCCTATATCTGGCCGTCATCACTCCAAGCCAATAGCCAGGGAAGCGGGGCCACAGCTCTCTGTTCCGCCCGCAACCTCGCACACCCGCTGATCCCATCGGGGAAGCGCGTGGCCAACGACTTCTCGCTCCGTGGCCTCGGACAAATTCTGCTCGTGACCGGCTCCAACATGTCCGGCAAGAGCACCTTCCTCCGTACCATCGGAATAAACCTGTGCCTCGCGCAAGCCGGCGCGCCGGTCTGTGCCAGTCAATTCGAATGGACCTGGCTGCGAATGGCCTGCTGCATCCGCGTGGACGATTCACTCGACGCAGGCCTCTCGTTTTTCTATGCGGAAGTAAAACGGCTGAAGTCGCTGCTCGACGAAGCGACGGACCGGAGCCAGCCACCGGTGCTCTTCTTGATCGACGAAATTTTCAAGGGGACCAATAATCGTGAACGGTTGATCGGGAGCCGTGCCTTCATCACCGCCCTGGCCCAGAGCCACGGCTTCGGCCTCGTCACCACTCACGATTTAGAATTGACGGAATTGGAGCGCAGTGTCCCGAGCGTGGCCAATGCCCATTTCCAGGAAACGGTGGCAGCAGGCGAACTGCTCTTCGACTACCAGCTCAGACCGGGCCCCTGCCCCACGACCAACGCGCTACGGATCATGCAGCTGGAGGGGTTGCCAGTCCCGGGAAACCCACAGGACCATACCGCCTAAGGCATAGTGTGACGACACCGATCAGCACAGAACCTTCCGCGACATCCCATCCGCTCCGCGGCCTTCTCATCGCCCAGTTCATCGGCGCCTTCAACGACAATGCCTGGAAGCTGATGGTAGCCCTGCTCGCCATCCGGCAACTCGCCGGCACCATTGCGCCGGGGCCTGAGTTTGAAACCGCCGCGCAAACCCAGACGGCCCTGACCTTTATCGTCTTCACCATCCCGCTGGCCTTAGTCTCGATCGTCGCCGGTGTCCTGGCCGATCGAGTCAGTAAACGCACCGTCATCATCATGATGAAATCGGTGGAGGTGCTCTTGATGGCCGCGGCCGCCGCAGCCCTCTGGAGCAATCCAGCCGGAGGCATCCTGCCGTTGATCGTGCTGGGCTGTATGGGCATCCACAGCGCGCTGTTCAGCCCGGCGAAGTACGGCATTCTGGCCGAACTCCTCCCACACGAAAAACTGGCGGCAGGCAACGGACAGCTCGAAATGTGGACCTTCCTGGCCATCCTCACCGGAACCGCCGCGCCAGGCATCTTGCTGTCCCTCTCCGGCTCCTCCCTCTGGCTGGCCCCGCTGTTCCTCGCGCTCCTCTCGCTCGCCGGATTGGCTGCGGCCTGGACCATTCCCCCCGTTCCAGCGGCGCGATCGGCAGGCGGCCTCTGCAATACCCTTCAGGGAGCCTGGTCGGCGCTGGCGGCAGATCGAATGCTTCGCCTCGCGGTGATCGGTGCCGTCTTCTTCTGGACCATCGCCAGCCTCTTCGCCCAAAATATTCTGATCTATGCGAAGGCGGTCCTGGGCCTGTCCGACTGGCAATCGGGCCTGCCGCTCATGACGCTCTCCATCGGAATCGGCCTCGGCGCCAAACTGGTGGGACGATTATCACAGGCCCGCGTGGAATATGGATTGATCCCGCTGGGCGCGGCCGGAGTCGCGCTCCTCTTGTCCGCCGTGGGTTTTTTTGCGCCAGACCTGCCAGCAACGCTCGCACTCATGGGCTTCCTGGGTCTCGCGAGCGCGCTGATCTTTGTGCCGCTCAACGCCCTCATCCAATGGCGCGCGCCGAACGAACGCCGGGGCTCGGTCATCGCCTTCGAAAACACCTGCGTCTTCACCGGCATTCTGTTCGGATCGCTCGGCGCTGGAGCCCTGGCTCAGAGCGGCGTCTCCACAACCGGGATCTTCCTCGTGACCGCCTCGTTCACCGTCATCGGCACTGGCTGGGCCCTCTGGCTCCTGCCGGACGCGTTGCTCCGAGCGGTCTTGGTCCTCCTCACCAATAGTCTCTACCGCCTGAGGATTGTCGGGCATGAACATGTCCCCCTCCAGGGTGGCGCGTTGCTGGTCCCCAACCATGTGTCGTTCATCGACGGATTCCTGCTGATCGCCAGCCTCGACCGGCCAATCCGCTTCGTCGTCGATGAACAGTATGCAGAACTGCCGATCCTCAAACCCTTCATGACGCTGCTCGGCGTGATTCCGATTTCGTCGCAAGGCGGACTGCGCGGCGTGCTGCATGCGTTACGCGAAGCAGGAGCGGCGCTCGACAGGGGCGAGATCGTCTGCATCTTTCCAGAAGGCCAGATCACGAGGACCGGCACCCTGCTCCCCTTTCGCCGGGGATTCGAACGGATCATGAAAGGCCGAAGCGCCCCCATCGTTCCCGTTCATCTGGATCGCATCTGGGGGAGTCTCTTCAGCTTCAATCGAGGAAAATTTCTCTCGAAAATGCCGGAGCGCATCCCCTATCCCGTGACCGTCTCATTCGGGGCGCCGCTGCCGCCAGACACCTCGGCCCATGACATCCGCCACGCCATTCGCTCTCTCGGCGAAACGGCCTGGACCCTCCACAAAGAAGACCGGCGCCCGCTGCACCGGACCTTCATCCATGCCATGAGGCAACATCCCTTCCGCTTCGCCATGGCGGACCAGACCCGCCCGTCTGTCTCGTCGCTCCAGGCCCTGATCGGCTCCATCGTGCTCGCCAGAACGCTGCGGCCTCTGTGGGAGGGCCAGCGCCATGTCGGCATCCTCCTCCCTCCGACCGTCGCAGCCGCACTCGTCAATGTGGCAGCGCCTCTCTGCGGGAAGACCAGCGTGAACCTGAACTACACGGTCGGCAAAGCAGGCCTCGAAGCAGCCGTGCGGCTCGCCGGCCTCCGCACGATCGTCACCAGCCGAACCTTTGTCGAAAAGGCCAAGCTGGATCTTCCTGACGGACCGGCGATTGTCTGGCTGGAAGATGTGGCGCACACGATCGGCCTCAGACAGAAACTCACTGCGAGCCTCCTCGCCCTCTGCGCCCCCGCCAGGCTGATCGAGCTGGCCTGCGGGCAAAAGACCCCCGTGACGATGGACGATCCGGCGACCATCATCTTCAGCAGCGGCAGCACCGGCGAGCCCAAAGGGGTGATGCTCTCTCACTTCAACATCGACGCCAATGTGGAGGGAGCCAGCCAGATGCTCCACCTCTACCAGCAGGAACGAGTCCTGGGGATCCTGCCCTTCTTCCACTCCTTCGGCTATCTCATCTTCTGGTTGATCATGCACAACAACGCGGGCATGGTCTTTCATCCTTCCCCGCTCGACGTCACCGCCATCGGCGAACTCGTGCGCCGCTACCGCCTCACGTTCCTCGTGACCACGCCGACCTTTCTCCAACTCTATCAACGCCGCTGCACCCCGGAGCAATTCAGTTCCCTGCGCGTGGTCCTGACCGGCGCGGAGAAACTGCCGGCCCGGCTCGCGCAGGCCTTCGAAGATCGCTTCGGCATCGCCCCCATCGAAGGCTACGGCGTGACCGAATGCGCCCCCGTCATCTCCGTCAATTGTCCGGACTTCCGCGCCGCCGGCTACTATCAGCCTGCTTCCAGACGGGGAACCGTGGGCCAGCCGCTGCCGGGCGTCTCCGTGCAGATCGTCGATCCGAACAGCTTCGCACCCTTGCCTCCAGGCGCTCCCGGCATGTTGCTGGTCAAAGGCCCCAACGTCATGCAGGGATACTTGGGACGTGAGGATCTGACGGCCCAGGCCCTGCGCGATGGCTGGTACATCACCGGCGATATCGTCACGCTGGATGACGACGGATTTCTGACCATCACGGATCGGCTCTCGCGCTTCTCCAAGATCGGCGGGGAAATGGTTCAGCATGGGCAGGTAGAAGAGGCGCTGCATCAGGCGCTCGGCCTGGAGGCTCAGATTTTCGCCGTCACCGGCATTCCTGACGAACAGAAGGGCGAGCAGCTCGCAGTCCTGCATACCCTGGACGAGTCGCAAATCCCCAGCCTCGTCGCCAAGCTCGCGGAAAATGGCCTGCCGAACCTCTTTATTCCCGCGCGCACGAACTTCATCAAAGTCGAGGCGCTGCCAATATTAGGCACAGGGAAAATGGATCTGCGAGGCCTGAAACGAATCGCGATGGAGCGGCTGGGGGTACGTGAGACGTGAAGCGTCGTTCGTCTCTCGGCTGAAGAGAAGAGCCTATGGCCTATAGCCAATGATCGTCAATCAAGAAGGAGATGAGTGAGCAGAATCATGGGAGAGGTTAGGCCACTTTGCTCTTCGCAGGATGGTCAAAAAGTCCAGCCAGCAAGGCCGCAGGCGATCGACTGTTCACTTAGGGGCGGATGGGACGATCCCACTCCATTTTTCAGCATCCTGCCAAACAGGAGTCACGGTTGGGGACGCCCAGCATACCGCCCGAGCGTCGCGACAAAGGGGAACCGCAGCATCATGAACAGGTTCAAACAAACCGGTGGGCCGAGGTGTTCAAGGCCGATCTTCATCCCCAATTGCCCTAAGGCCGGTTCCGCACAATAGGTCCCGAAGAGCCGATCCCACCAGGGCACATTGAATCCATAATTGCTGTTGGTCTCGCGCGGGTCCACCGAATGGTGGATGCGATGCATGTCCGGAGTCACAATGAACCACCGGAGCACCGGCTCAAAGCTCAAGGGAATCCTCACATTGCTGTGATTGAACAGGGCCGTGCCATTCAGCACGATCTCAAAGGCGACCACCGCCAAAGGAGCAACCCCCAAGGCCAGCACTGCCGCGCTCTTCACCAGCAGCGAAATGACCATCTCCACCGGATGAAACCGCACCCCGCTGGACACATCCAAATCCAGGTCTAAGTGATGCATCATGTGAAACCGCCAAAGAAGCGGGACCCCATGAAACACCTGATGCTGCCAGTAGATCACCAGATCGAGCAACACTACCGCCAGGCCCATTTCAAGCCAGGCTGGCCAATCGACCCAGTTCAATAGGCCCCAACCCCGCTCCTTCGCCATCACCGCCGTCGCCGCGACGCCTCCCGCAAACAACAGCCTGGCGATCATCGTATTCAACACCACGATCGTAAGATTCCCGCCCCACCGGCAGAGCTTCGAAGCCGTCAGCGTCCGGCGCGGCGCCAGCAGTTCCCACGTCGCCATGATACCCAGCACCGACAGATAGGACCCTACTCGAACCAAATCTCCAGACACCATCACGCTCCTCCTCGCCAATAACGATCACCTTGTAGCACGTAAGAGGCAGGATCGATGAAATGGATTCAGGCGATGAAAGGCAAATAAATCAATAACTCCTGAAACCATTGTCAGCTTCATGGACTATTGTCCACCTTTGAAGGAGTTCGCGCAAACAGAGCCAGGTCTGATCGATTCGACATTGTGGCATCCCTCAACCCTATGGGATGATGCCCGCTATGAATCCACAGCACACCCGCCAAGCAGAGACTGGCCAGACGGATCGACCCCTGATCATCCTTGGCTGCGGCTATACAGGCAGGTTTATCTTGCCATTGACCGCCCAGCGAGGAACCGCAACCTGGGCCACCAGCCGAAACCCGGCGCAGCAACTTACGACGATGCCTCTCTCGCAGCGTCTGGAGTTCGATCTGGCCCGCCCTGCGACCTGGGACCATCTGCCAGCCGGGGCAGACCTCATCTGGTGCTTTCCCGCCAGCCCCCTCTCTGCCGTGCAGCAATGGGCCGGGACGCAACGTCCACGATTCAACCGCCTCGTCGTACTCGGCAGCACCTCCGCCTACGAGGTATCCGACGATTCCACCGACTATCCCCCGCCCTTGATCGATGAAGCTGCCCCCATCGACCGAACCAAGCCACGGGTGCAGGGAGAAGAATATTTACGCAATGAGCTCGGCGCCATCCTACTACGCGTGACAGGCATCTACGGACCAGGAAGAAACCCGTTGGATTGGATCACACAAGGCCGCGTCGGCCCGTCGAAGAAATATGTGAACCTGATTCATGGAGAAGACCTGGCAGGGATCTGCCTCGCGGCAATCGGGAAGGGCACGCCAAGCGAATCCTATAACGTCAGCGACGGGACGCCCTATACTTGGAAAGAAATCTGCGAAACGGCCCGGCAGCGCTGGGGCGTGATCCCGGCAGCAGCACAAGAAGACCCCGCACCGGGAAAACGAATCAGCAACGCCAAACTTCGAACAGAGCTAGGCTACAAACTGAAGCACCCGGATCTCTACGCAGCGCTCGACCTCATTGCGTCAATAAACCCACAATCGTAAGCAGGCTTGTCAAAACGGTCATCCAACAAGGCCGCAGGCGAGTCGCAGCCGGAGGCGTACCCGTAGGGTACGTTGAGGATTGCGATGAGCCGAGAACGATGTTGGGGACCGTTTTCACAAGCCTGCTAAAGGCGGAGGAGAGCCATTACGCTGAGACAGACCAGCAAATTATTGATGGCATGAGCCAAAATCCCCGGCAATAGACTCCCGGTTTTCTCATAGAGCCAAGCCCAGAGCAGCCCGCTCCAGAGCACGCTGACGAAGCCGATCAATCCATAGCCATGGGCGATCGCGAAGATGCCGGCGCTGATCAGCGCAGCCGGCAAAAAAGAAAACTTCCTGCGCAAGATCGCGAACAAAATCCCGCGAAAGGCGAGCTCCTCAAACAGCGGCGCGAAAATGACATACTCGATGCCACTAATGACCGTCAGGGCCGGCGAGCCCCAGACCAGATCGGCATCGAACCATTCGGTCCAATGGCTCGTCAGGTGAAGCGGCTCTGACAAACGATCCATCACCCATTCGCCCCAGAGCCCTGCTGCCACCACCGCCACGACCACGACCATCAGACGTCCGACATTCGCCCATCCGATTTCCAAGCCGAACCCTTCTTCGAACGTCATGCCGGACGGACGGAAGAGGTGCCGGTAGGCCAAGAAAAGCAAGGGCACATTGGTCAGGGGAATGGCCAAGGCCCGAAGCGAAGCATTATCCGGCGACGCGTAGATCAAAAACAGCGCCGTGCCTATCGCCCCCAGCGCGCCCCCGCGCAGCAACACGGCCACCCCGATCGCGCCAGGCCACGGAGGCGGCACGCCCGGCTCATGGAGCCGGACGAAACGAGCCGCCTCGCTCCGGTTAAGCCACAGCAGCAAACAAACCACCGTGCCGACGACCATCGCGCCAAGCTCAACAAGCGTAATGCGATGCGACCAGACAAATTGGCGATCGACGCGCACCGCCGCCTGTTCCTGGATCCTGGATAACAGCGCAACATCGTTGGCGCGGCGCGCCAGTCGTTCGGCCAGACGATCGTAGAACCAGCCGGAGGGCAACAGTTCGGCCAGCTCGGCTTGCCACACCAGATACCGATCCGCGTCAGGGGCCGCGCCTTCGCCATAGGCGGCCCGCACCAGATCGGCAAACTGCGGCAACGGATCCTCGGCATCGGCCCACTCATGCGCGGAGAGGAGCGCCTGCGACTCATGACCCGCCTCAGCTTGGAGAATCGCCAACTGCAGCGGCACGAGCGGATCGGTCGAGACCCGCGCAAGCTCTCGATACCATTCGATGGCATGGGCCTGTTCCGTCTCGTTCCCGCCGGAGGTCCAGGCAAAGAGCTGTCGCTCCCATTGAGGCGCTCGCTTCAGTCCTTCCTGCGCATCCATGGTCCGACTGACCATCAGACTCAAGGCTTGCTCCGGCGCCTCGACCCGCTCCAGCTTAGAGGAGGAAGCCGACAGCAGAACCACCGACAGCAGCGCCCCCACAAGCACGAAGGCCGCCAGCCACGTCACCAGGGGCGAAAATCGCCCGGGCCGTCCCCCGGTCAACGGCGGCACGTAGGTGGCACGCCACCACGAACGGTATTCTTTGGGTTCTTTGAGAGCAGAAACTGGTTCCATCATTCTTGCGACTATAACATGCGGTTTTTCGGGCTCGAAACCCCTTTCGCGCGAAAGGACGAGCAGACCGGCTTGGAATACCCGTGGCCGAGAGCGACTGCACTCCGCTATAATGGCTTCCTCATATCGGAGCGTTATGCCAGTTCAGAACTTTACACCCCCTCGCCGGCTGCTGCTTGGCCCAGGGCCAAGCATGGTGCATCCCCGAGTCCTTCGCGCACTCTCGATGCCGCTCATCGGCCACCTCGACCCGGCCTTCCTGGGCGTCATGAACGATATCCAAACCCTGCTGAAGGTCGTGTTTCAAACCAACAACCGCTTCACCATCGCCGTTTCCGGCACAGGCTCGGCCGGGATGGAAGCCTCGATCGTCAATCTCGTTGAGCCGGGCGATGCGGTCATCGTCGGGGTCAATGGCGTATTTGGGACGAGATGGGCCAGCGCCGTCGAGCGCTGCGGCGGCAAAGCCATTCGCGTCGAAGCTCCCTGGGGCCAGATCATCGATCCAGCAGCCATTGAGCAGGCCTTGAGCCGATCCGGCCCGGTGAAAGCCGTGGCCATCGTGCAGGCCGAAACCTCGACCGGCGCCTGGCAACCACTTGAACCGATCGCCAACCTCTGTCGCAAACATGACGCGCTCTTCCTCGTGGATGCCGTCACCTCGTTGGGCGGCATACCGGTCGAGATCGACCGGTGGGGCATCGATGTCTGCTATAGCGGCACCCAGAAATGTCTCAGCTGTCCGCCAGGCCTCTCGCCCTTTACGCTCAGCGACCGGGCCTTGGCCTCCATCAAGGCCAGGCGCAGCCCCTGCCAGAGTTGGTACTTCGATATGACCTTGATTGAGGACTACTGGGCCGAAGGCACCAGGGCCTACCACCATACGGCGCCGATCTCCATGCTCTATGCCCTGCGGGAAGCCTTGCGCCTTGTCGAAGAAGAAGGGCTACCGGCCCGCTTCGCCCGCCATCGACTCAATAGCGAGGCCCTGCTCGCCGGCTTGGCCCAACTCGGGCTCTTGCCCCTCCCCCAAGCGGGCCATCGACTCCCGATGTTAACCTGTGTCACAGTCCCCCCTCACATTCCTGAAGCCGAGATACGGATGAACCTTCTCTCGGCCTATGGGATTGAAATCGGCGGAGGGCTCGGCCCGCTCAAAGGGAAAGTCTGGCGCATCGGCTTGATGGGTGAATCGTCGACTGAAGCGCATGTCTTAACCCTGCTCAACGCCCTGGAAGAACTGTTTATCCGGCGAGGCTGGCTCTCCACTCCCGGAGTCGCGCTCCAAGCTGCGGCACGCATCTATAGCCGCATGGCACCCTGACGACAAAGGACATGAATCGCATGAACAACAAACCATTACTCTGGGTGCTCGGCGGCGGGGCCTTTGCCTTTGTCGCCGTGGTCTCCTACTGGATCTTCGCCCTGACACTGGCCAATCAGATGAAATCTGACCTCGTTCCGCCGGACAAGGCCGCCTCCTATATTCATGCGCTCATCGAGGCCAACCGAACCAACTATACGGAAAACGTCGTCGGCAAACTCCATCAGGCAGGCCTCGCCGAAGCCGTCGAACATTGGCGCGACGAAAAGGGCGTCCCGCTTCCCGCGCAGTTCCTCTTGGAATCGGGACGGCTGGTCGCGCAAAAAAATCTCAAGTTCACCTTCCGGCTGGCCAGCATGACGCCGATCTATGTCTGGAATGGGGCCACGACCGATTTCGAACGGAAGGGGCTCGACACCGTGGCCAAAGACCCCTCGAAGCCGATCGGAGGATTCGTCAGGATCGACGGAGGCCGCTACTACCAAGCCATCTACCCGGACCGTGCGGTGGTCCAGGCCTGCGCCACCTGCCATAACGAACATCCCAACAGCCCGCGCCGCGACTACAAAATCGGCGATGTCATGGGCGGCATCATCATCACCATTCCTATCGATCTACCATGAAGACCCTCGCTATTCGCTCCGCGCGCGTCATCGACGGGACCGGTCGAACCATCGAACGGGCCACCGTGATCATTCGCGGGGCCACGATTGCCGCAGTCGGATCGGACCGGGACATTTCGATTCCACGTGGCGCGGCCAAAATCGATGGCCGGGGCCTGACCCTGTTGCCTGGCTTGATCGACTGTCACGTGCACTTCTGCCTCGGAGCCGAACCGGATGTCGTCGACGCCATCGCCAAAGAAACGCCCGCCCTGAACCTGCTCAAGGCCAGCCGGGCTGCGCGCGAGACCCTGGAGGCAGGCTTCACCACCGTGCGCGACGTGGGCTCGCGGGACCATTCCATCTTCACACTGCAACAGGCCATCGAAACAGGTCTCGTGCAGGGGCCTCGCATTGTCGGGGCAGGCCTGGCCATTTGCATGGTCGGCGGCCATGCCAGATTTATCGGCCAGGAAGTGAAGGGGATCAAGCAGGTCCGTTCCGTCGTGCGCGAACAAATCGCCGCCGGAGCCGGCGTCATTAAAGTCATCGCCTCAGGCGGAGTCCTCACGCCGGGCACCTCGCCGGACCAGGCGCAAATGACGATTGAAGAGATCCAGGCCGCCGTCGAGGAAGCGCAGCTGGCAGGGCGGAAGGTCGCCGCCCATGCCCATGGATCGTCGGGGATGAAGAATGCGATCCGCGCCGGAGTCCATTCGATCGAACATGCCACCCTCATGGACGAAGAAGCGGCCACCCTCATGAAGGGGCATGATGTCTTCATGGTCCCGACTCTCTCTGCGCTCGCCACCACCGCCTCCTGCCGGCTCGGGTGCGGCGTGCCGGACAGCGCGCGCGACAAGGCCAAAGCCATGACGAAACGTCATGCCGTGAGCTTCAAGAACGCTTTGCGTGACGGAATCCAGATTGCGATGGGCACGGACGCGGGGACGCCCTTTAATTTCCATGGCGAGAACGCCCAGGAACTCGAACGGATGGTCGCTTTCGGGATGAGCCCGATGCAGGCGATCCTCGCTTCAACTTCCTCTGCCGCACGGTTGATCGGGATTCAAGACCAGGTGGGAACCATCGAGAAGGGAAAACTGGCGGACCTCCTATTGTTCGAAGGAAATCTGCTTCGCCACATCGAGCAACTCCGCGACCGGGATAGGATTATCGGGGTTATGCAGGCGGGGCGATTCGTGGCGGGACCTCTGTTCAGGTAAGACCTCGCCATTGGTCAATCGTCATTCGTCAAACGTGAAAAGCCACCTCCCGATTTCCAATCGATTGACTGTTGACGCTTGACGCTTCTATCTCCGCTCGTAGAAGAGCTCCAATGCTGCGGCATAGCCCTTCTTCCGTCCCTTGCGGAACACCTCTTCTAGCTGCCCGCGTAACGCTCGCACGCCTCCCGGATCGCCTCGCTTGGCCACCCCCTGAGACAGCAACATCTCCAGCGCCACTTCGATAAGCCGCTGTTTGCGCCCCTCCATCTCCGGAGTCACCAACTCATCCATAATCTCCGATGCCCTTGCCTGCAGCATGGCATCTTTGAACGTGTCATAGCCTTGGTCCGCCACGGTCCGCTCACGAATCACGGCCAGCTCGAACCGGATCCGCATCACGTCTTTCATCAGGACCGCAAACACTTCCTTGCGCCCTTCATCGAAGAGCTTCTGCTCCATCTCATCGAGGATGACAGCCGGATCTGCCGCTTCATCCCTCGTCGCTTCATCCCCCCAATTAAGCCGGTCATAATTGCGGCGCTTCTCCGAATCGCCAATGATTTCATAGGCCGCATTGATTTCACGGATCTTGGATTCAGCCTGCGCGCTATCGGGGTGGCGATCGGGATGGTGTTGAAACACCAGCTTCCGGTAGGCTTTCTTGATCGCGTCGTCAGACGCGTCACGAGAGACCCCCAACACCTGATACAAGTCGATTCGTGCCATGGCCGCGACTATACCATGCACCTTGCAGCGGCGCACCTGGACCGCCAACTGTATGCCGCTGCCGGAATAATCGCTGCCGAATCAACATCAAACACACCAGCCCTTGACATCCCGCCAAAGCGGCTTACACTTACAACATGACCAACACACCACCACCCAAATCCCTGACCTACGACGAAAAGAAAGCCGCTGACGCCGCCTTCGCAGGCCGTCCTTTCAATGATGCATGGTCTGCATCGGCGCGCGTGGTCTATGACGGAATCGTGAAGGCCTTGCCTCAGGCAGAGACCGACGCTCCCGCCCCGGCCCAGGCCGAAACATTCGCAGAGGCTCTGACCGCGCAAACCGAAGCGCTTCAGCTTCAAGAATCTGTCGAACAAGAACCAGCCGGTGGGCATGAATTGGTGGAAGGAACTGTCGTACCGTTCAACCTGCGCGACCGGGACGCGGCGATTCAGGCCGGAACCTTGATCGACGTGACACCGACCGCTTTGCAACTCGGCATTTCGTTTCCCGTCACGATCACCAGACCCCTTTGGGAATCAGGGATTGTCACGAGCCAATCCCTTTCAGAAGAAGATCAAACCGGGCGGCTGCGCGACATCTTGATGGCCTTCCGCCTGCGCCTGGCTAGCCTGACGACGGTTTCTCCGCTGCTCGACTTTCCCGTCCTGCTGGCCTTACCTCCGAGCAGGGTGCCTCAGCCGGTCCCGCTGTTTGCCCTCATTCAGCCGGACCCGACACACCAGGCAAACGTGACGCTCTTGCTACCGAACGAAGTGTCGCTCTCCATTACCTCGCTGAACTAGCAGACGGCTGGCAGGATGCTGAAAAAGTTCGCCAGCTTTGTTCTCGCCTCGAAAGCATCCTCAACGTAGCCCGAGGCTACGCCTCCGGTGCTTTCATCGGCTGCGGCCGCGCTAGACAAACTTTCTGAGCATCCTGCTGGCTTATCAGCAATCACCGAGCGCGCCGATCCGCTTCTGAACGAAGGCTCGCTCCTCCGCCTCGCTGGCGACCGCTCCATCGATCCGCGCATCCAGTAATTTCCCCAAAATAGCTCCGTACTGAGGGCCAGGCTTCAGCCCCATGGCCTGGAGATCTCTCCCCTTCAATACGGTCGCGATCGCCCGGTTCTTCTCATAGGCCATCAAATATCGCTTCAACTGGCTCAATTGCGCCGCCTGTTGGCAGCTAACCTGCGTCGCAACAAGCAATACGAGGGCCTCGTCCGGGAGATCTACTAACAGGCGATAAACCTGCGATGGCCGTAGGGTTCCTTTAGCGGTGAGTTTCTTCAATATGCGATCAAGCCGCTTTCCTCCGGCGCTCAGCTTCGTCGCCTGCTCGCGCGAACAAGCCAACCGCTTGCTGATCGCAGCGATCACGGCCGGGCTGGACTCGCTCAACAAGGCCATGAGGTAGACGAGCGGCCGATCGATCACCGCATCAGGGGAGCGACTGCCCCACCAGGCAAACGCCTTGGGAACGGCCAGAACCACGCGCTTCACATCCATCGTATAGCGCAGACGACCATGGAGGAATCGAAGCAACTTCAACTTCGCCAAGCGCGCAATCGCACGCGCCGGGTCCCGTTCGGCGAACAGCACCAGGATTTCGTTCTGCAATCGTGGGCCGGAGAGTTGCTGGATCAGATTCGTGGAGGCGGCTTGCGTCAACAGCCGTAAGGTGCCAGGCTCAAGGCGGAACTTGAACCGTTGTTCGAACCGGATCGCCCTGAAGATGCGAGTGGGATCATCCTGAAAACTGCCGGCATGCAACACGCAGATCCTCCGCGCACGAAGATCGCGCTGCCCCCCGTAGACATCAAGCAGCCGTCCGAACTGCCCTGGGTTGAGCTGCATCGCGATGGCATTAATCGTGAAGTCCCGCCGGTAGAGATCCTCCTCGATTGCTGCAGGCTGGACTGTCGGCAGGAGCGCGGGCTCCGCGTAGAACTCCCGCCTGGTCGTCGCGATATCCATTTTGAGCCCGTCCGGAAAGACCAGCCGCGCCGTCGCGAACCGCTCAAACACCGCCAGCCCCGTTCTGTATCGATCGGCCACCGCCCGCGCAAAGGCGATTCCATCCCCTTCCACTGCCAGATCGAGATCCAACGTCACATGCCCGAGCAACAGATCGCGAACCACGCCGCCCACGACATAGACGTGACAGCCCCGTTCATCCCCCAGCGCCCCAATCTCTCGCAACAGCCCTACGACCCTGGAAGGAAGCCGTTCGAGTAGCGCCGGGCGAAGTGTCTGCTGTGCCATGGACCTAGAAGCTCGCACAATGGTTCACTCGCATGGCCGCATTGTAGCAACCCTGCTTTATATTCGAAACCACAGGAGTCCATGTAAAGGAGGAAGAACAACAACGGGACAGAGGGACGTAGGCTCAAATAAAATGAGAGGAGCAAAACAGGCGCGATCCACGTTCACTTCAATGATGCGTGGCCGGCTCCCGTTGGCACTCTGGATGGTGCTTCGACAGAGGAGGCCTGCAACGCATTCTGGACCAGCGTCAGAACCTCTTGGAAGTTAAATGGCTTGAGGAGGTAGGCCACGGCCCCTAATTGCAGAACATCGTCAGCGGACTCGACGCTCCTCCCGCCACTCATCACAATTACTTTGACGTCTTTTCCGGCCGTTCGTATCCGCCGAAGCAACTCAATTCCGCTATAGTCGGGAAGGCCGACATCCATGATGACGAGATCGATCGGGTTCTGAACCACGAGGTCAAGCGCTGCGGCAGCAGTCTCCGCACTCTCAACTTGATAGAAGGGACGAAGAATCATCATCAGAGCCGCACAGGGCCCTTCTTGATCTTCGACGATCAGAATGCGCTGATCAGATAAGCGTGCTGTCATCACACCCTCCAGTCTGAATCACTACTCTGACGCGGGAATATTACATTGCAAGTTAATTTTCTACTAGGTCCATTTGCACTCTAGGACCATTTGCCTATTTTAGGGTAAGGCCCCCCCCAATCACTCACTTACCGAGCCTCAGAATGCTCCCCCTATGCAGACGTCAATATCCCCTGGGAATACTCTTCTGCAGCCCAGATGAGTTTCACGCAGATGAATATTACGGAACTCCTCAGCTGGCCTGCACCAACTCTCAGAAACTTATGGTATCGGCAAGGGTCAACTGGCAATGACTGTGAACCGTAATAAATGAGCCGTAACCCCGTTTGAGCAGATTTGCACGGGCCTCCTCCGCTTTTTCTCCATTTTCTCCTTCGCCGACGTGCCCCACCAGACCAAGCCTATCTAATTGCATGATAATAAACGAATTTATGGATTAATAAATTTGGCATGCGGCTTGCTCAATTGGGAATTACAAGACGTGCGCAATGTCCAACTTTTTCACCTTTCAAGGAGGTTCTCGCGATGGAGACGAATAGCAAGAGACAGGTTCTGCCGATCCTAGTTGCCGCCCTGGCCATCATGGCCTTGGCAACAACGCCGGCGATGGCGAAGAGTTCCAAGAAGTCTCATTCGTCTGCCGCTGCAGCCGCCTCATCGCTCGGATCGATTCCTGAAGTGCCGGAGGCTCCGAAGGCAGGACATCACGACAGCAAGCCCGGTCCGGCCTGGATCACCGTCGGCGGCACCGTGAAGAACGTCGAAGGCGGCGTTTACATGGTTGAGGACTACGAAGGGAAGCCCGTCAAAGTGTACGTCGGGCGGGGCACGAAGCTTCTCAAGAAGAAGAATGTCGGGGACACCGTCCGCGCTGAAATTACGCGAGGCGGCTTCGCGAATTCTATTCAGTAGCCCACAGTTTGAATCCGCGCACCCACTTCCAGCGCGGTGGTGTCCAGGAACGGGCTGGCCCTGAACAGGTCAGCCCGTTCCCTATGGGGCACCAGGCAGCGCAGGATCACCGGGACGACTCCTTCAGCGATTGCAGAAAGACAATGTCGCCGTAATAGGCCGTGGCCTGCTCCCTGGTATTGTCCGTATCCGTCATAATCGCCACACCGTTAATCATCGGGGGCTCCTCCCCGAACGCGCGGGTATAGTCCTCGTAGATATTCCGCTCCTCCTCGACCCAGGTGCCGACTTTCTGCGGTCCGCTTTCCACTACAATCATCTGAGCGAAACCGGTGTAGGCATTCTCGACGATCGTACCGACCGGCGCCTTCCGGTCCCAGATATAGTTGAGCGCCCCAATGGG
>CAMDPZ010000034.1 GCA_945905765.1 Nitrospira lenta | reverse complement strand
GCAGAGTTCCAGGAGAAATGGCGGGACTACTTTAGGACGACGCCTTTGCGCCTGATGGAGCCGAAGCTCCTAGCCTTGGCCTTCGCCTACGCCTACGGCAAGCCACGAGAACGCGTTGAATCGACTGGAGCGGGAGGCGGTACGCTTGCACCGAGGGTGACCTTCTACTTACCCCACAACAACCGGCAACCATGCGGCACGTCAGGCGAAGTTGGAAGCGGAAGGCTTCACGGCTGAAGGAGGAAGCAGGCGCGACATTAGCGATTTGGTCATGCGCCAAGCAGGGACCACGCGGGAGCCGGAATACATGGCAGGGACGGCGGGAAGCCTTATGAAGTTAGACAGGAGATTTTCACTGAATGGCAACCCTGATTTCTGATCTTGGTAAAATTTCCCCATTCGGACCGAGGTGGAGGTCCAGCCGCCTCCCGTCGTCGAGGTGGAGAGTGAACTCTTGTCGCATAAGCGCGGAAGGACGAACCTCACCGATGGGAGAAATACTTCCTCGGATCTCCGGCATCCCCAAAGTTGGCGGCATGTCTGGCCGTGGGCGATGGACCTCTTGATAAACCGTGATGTGATACCTAACGTCATGCAGTACGGTCTCTCCTCGCATGAGTGTTCCGGTCCCATCTATTTCTTCAACAAA
This sequence comes from Nitrospira lenta, assembly GCA_945905765.1. Lineage (GTDB taxonomy): Bacteria > Nitrospirota > Nitrospiria > Nitrospirales > Nitrospiraceae > Palsa-1315. The sequence goes on along the minus strand of CAMDPZ010000034.1, from coordinate 23,146 downwards.
TTGTTTCCCGGGAAGACTCCTATATGAACTCCTATGAACTGCGGCTCAAAGAGCAACAGGCGCACGCGCTCCGTTTATCGCAGGAACGCGCCTGTCCTCACTGCCATGAGTCGATCTCGATGTTGGACTCGTTGTGTCTCGTGCGAGGGAGTGGCTACACGTATGACCTCAACATCCAACTTCCCGATGACACCATTGTGCCGATGCGCGAGCGAGACTTTAATCCGCAAACGATGCTCTTGGCTGAGGCAACACTCACTTCCCCTTCGGCAACAGGCCCTTACGCTCTAGGTCTGTACATGGGCATGCAGGCTTTTGCCCTCCAGCGTAGCTCAAAGAATGTGGGTTATAGCGGCATACGGCTCACAATAGCTTCAGCAAATGTCACTACATCCGAGTGCTTCGCAGACAATTCTCTCAGCTCCCAGAGGCGATCCTGAGGCTCTTCTCCGCCATATCCGAGAATCTTGAATACAGATGAAAGGTATTCTCCTCGTTCCATAGCAAGATCCTGCATAATGTTTGCGTACTCTTTAAGCATGAAATGTCTCGCCCACATTTGCCTTTCGAGGCTCTCTATTTCCCGCGTCGAGGCTTTCTTTGGAACTAAAGTGACGAAATACTTGTCCGGAGCATACTCGGAATAGTTCCCCGAAACGAAATCAGTGGTAGACCCGATCACGCCCCCAGCAAGGATATTACCCCAGAACCAATTGTTCATTTTCGTCGTCAACTGAATAGTTTGATCCTCGTAACCGTCCTTCCGCACGACAACGATCATCTTGTCCGCTTCTTTTCGATCCAGGATGCTCGTAAAAGGAGTTACGCCCAACTTAGTGACGTTAAAAATAACTTCCGCACCGTCTGGCGTAGAATTAAAAACAACCGCTTGGGTTTTTCCATCCATGATGCTCGCACATCCAGTTGCTAGCCAAAGAAGAGAAGCAATCGGAAGCACGCTTCCCAGCTCTACGCGAATCATCCATTTAACGAGCGTTGATCTCATCGCCGCCTCCTTGTTAATGCGTCGTCCCCTTCGAGATTTGCTTCCCCACCTCAATGATGTACCCCAAGCTTGCAGGCAGTCTTGCAATTCATGGCCCACTCACCCAGAAGCACACCATTTGCTTCTCGGCAGAATACCCTTCCGCAGGATCAGCGCACAAGACGCATTGTGCATGACATAGTATCATGTTATAATGCATCATGATTAAAAAATTGAACGCTGCGTCGACCGAGGATTTCCTTTCAACTGAGGAAGCGGCAGCTTATCTAGAAATCAAGCCAACGGTCGTTCGAAACTACCTCTGTGAAGGCAAGTTAACAACCTACAAATTCAAGACCCTCACCTTGCTAAGCCTTGAAGAACTTGACGCCTGGAAGGAACGTCGCAGCATGGGGTGACCATGACACCCCATGCCATATGAACCGTGTCACGGAAAAACCTAACATATCTGAGTCAACGGAAGTTTGTGATGCTTAGCGAACAACAGATCCGCAATCTCCTTACCACTGGCTGCTCCCTAACAAGCTCTGAATGGGAGCCTTTGAGGGATCAACTATATTCTTTGGCCTATGTCGCAGTGCGGGTGCTCCCGCAGTGGATACCGCTCCCAGCCAATCTCTCATCTGCCTCAAGCTCATAAGAATTGGCTAAACCAGTCGACCTGGAGTTGGAATGAGAGCCATTATTTATTGTCGAGTCTCAACGAAGGAGCAAGTCCAAAACCTGAGCCTTGCCACGCAGAACAAGGAATGTACTAGGTACTGCATCGCCAACGGCTATGAAGTTGATTGCATTTTTGTTGATGAAGGGGAATCTGCCAAGACTGCGGAGCGACCGGAATTCAAAAAACTATTGGATTATTGCCGAACGCACAAAGGCAACATTCAAGCGGTTGTGGTCTATAGCCTCAGTCGATTCTCTCGGAACACCAACATTCATCTTATATACAGGACGTTATTATTAGGATACGGCATTACCCTTCGCTCCGTGACAGAGCCTACCGACGAATCTTCAACCGGTAAATTCATTGAAACGATGTTTGCGGCCATTGCTCAACTTGACAACGATGTGAAGGCAGAGAGAACCATTGCAGGAATGAGGGCGGCTCTTGAAAGAGGCCGATGGACATTCCAGGCTCCGATTGGCTACCTCAACTCGCCTAGCCCTGCTGGACAACCGAGCCTAATTCCCGATCCTGAGCGCGGGCCATTGGTCCTAAAAGCTTTCGAGTTGTACGCGACAGGGCACTATCAAAAAAATAATGTGCTGAGGGTGGTTAGTAACTTGGGGCTTCTCACACGAAAAGGCAAAAAGGTCACATCGCAAACCTTTAACAAGATGTTACGCAACCGTCTGTACGCGGGCTGGATTTCGGTCCCTAAATGGGGCGAATCGAAACGCGGCGACTTCAAACCCCTTGTGAGCCAGGAAGTTTTCGAGCAGGTTCAGATGGTCCTAGATGGTAAGCGCATATCGTTGACGCCTCACGTCTGCGATCACCCGGACTTTCCCCTGCGCCGGTTTGTACGCTGTGGGAAATGCGGCAAGCCCCTTACTGCTTCTTGGTCCAAGGGACGGGCTAAGGCATACCCCTACTACCGCTGCCCAAACTCTCAGTGTAAGGGCGTAAATGCCCGCAAGGAGATAGTGGAGAAGGAATTTATGCTTCTCTTGGAAAGGCTTCAACCAAAGCCCGAATACCTCCGTCTCTTCACCGAAATTGTGCTGGACGTTTGGAGAGGGAAACAAGCCGACGCTCTACTGCAAAGGGCGGCTATAGAAAAGCAGCTAGCGGCATTGAAAGAACGAAAGGAGCAATTGATAGAAGCCTTCGTTTATCAGGGGGCGATCGACAAAGCTACCTTTCAGGACCAACTCGACAAGCTAAAGGAGGAAATGACACTCGCCGAGATAGAACTCAATGAGGCTAGACTTGAAGAGCTTGATGTCGAAGCCGTCCTAACCTTCTCTCAATATGTATTTCTCAATGCAGGTCGGCTTTGGGCTGAGGCGTCCTTGGACCAGAAACAGCGTCTCCAAGGAGTTCTATTCTCTGGAGGAGTGACATTTTCTAACGGGACTTTTGGAACCGCAAAGACCTGCTTAGCTTTCAACCTCTTAGAGACTCCAATGCCCCTAAAAGATGATTTGGTGTCCCCAACGGGACCAATCAAACCACGGAGCGCCCACTCAGCTTTACGATTGACCTACTCGTGGTGGCCGCATGACTCATCAGTTTGCCCTCCTGATTCGCCGTGAGCATACCCGCGCAGATGGTGGAAGATCTCCTCGCTGAAGTCAACTGTGTTCCCTGTGGCCCCATCATTGGACATGATCGCCTCAATCGTTGTTCCAGTTTGTCGAATCTGATCGGTCGACTTGATTAACTTCCTCAACCGCCCGGCGTGGCCTGGCAGGAGTGGTGAACTACATGGCCGCACGAACCAATAAGCGACTTCATAGTGAACGCGACAAGCTTCGGATCAGGGCCAGTCAGCTCTTGAACCGATTGGAGGCCTTCGCCAACGGAAAAGTCGAGTTATCGGCGGCTCAGGTGCAAGCGATGCGCATCGTGATTGGCAAGGTTATCCCCGATCTGAAGTCCGTCGAGATGACGGGCGATCCTGAGAATCCCATTACTCATTGCCTCACGGTTAAGTTTGTCTCGCCGGCATGAGGAACCCAACAGCCCGAGCACGAGCATCCCGGCCGTGTGCTGCTCACGCCGGCCACGACTCGAAAGGCCCACCGGCCAAAAAGGACATGATGGACGATGCCGCACCCAAGCCAAAGAAACTCGCCCGCCCCGCCTCGTTCGCCGTTCCCCGCGCCGCGATCAATGCCCTTCTCGACGCCCAAGCCGATGCCATCACCATCGGGGCCTATCTCACGCTGGCCTGTCATACGGACAGGACGGGGGAGTACTCGACCGCGAGCCTCAAGGCCATTCGTGAGCATCTCAATGTCAATCGACCGCGGGCCAAAAAGGCGATTGCTGCCCTGTGTAGTATCCAGGCGAAGGTATCGGCTCCTACGATAACGGCCGCCGCCCCCAAGAAGCGGGGCAAACAGAGTCCACCCCAGACCGCACCGATTGTCTATACGCGGGACGCATGGCTGAACCTGAACCGTGGCACGCTACCAGATGGACCTAATGAGCGTTTCCGTATCAGGCATGTTCTCCCGACCTTCGATGAACCGCTGAAAGATCGGGTGTGGTTTGGAAGCGGCCTGGTCCGCGGGGATGCCGACATTGAGACCCCGCTACTTGATCTCAAAGCCTGCGGGGCTGTCGCGGCGCGTCTGTTGTTAGCGATGTATGCGGGGCAAGATACCGACCACTGGTACGGGGTTCCGCCAGATCAGTTCCCCTGGTCGTACTACACGATGAAAGACGAGACAGCCGGCGCAGTTCGCGTGATCTATGCCACTTCAGTAAGTAGGAAGGGATTAACCTGGGCCTTGATCGACCGTATTAACCGCGCCACCAACCAGAAGGAAGATGAGAAGGCCAGACAGGTACGGGGTGCGGCTTGTTGGCCGGCGTTGACTGCGCTGGAATCCAGCGGATTCAGCTATTGGGCGGTCGTCTTGCTAGACCATAACGCAACCAGCGACAACAAGGATGCTCTGAGCATACACGCCGATGCCGATATTGTCTGTGACCTGGGCAGTCCAAGCCCTTACGGGCCACTCTCACCCGCTGAACAAGGGTTAGGGGCACGGTACGTGCAAACCGCGGCCGAGTTAGAACTGAAAGCCGTGGAGCCGCCCGAGTATCTCGCCGTGATCCCCACCGGACAGCCAGGAATGATCGCCGGCATCTATCGCCTTCGGTTCCGTGTCACGGACCCCATGAATGCCTTTGTGGAAGAATCCTTGCGCGGCCAGCTTAAGACGAACACGGCCGCGCTCAAAAAGCTGAACTACCTACGAAAACTAAAGAAACTCGCTAGCCTGAAACATGGAGATTAGTACCCTTCAATCCTATTCAATCTTATTTCAATCTTATTCAATGATTTTCAATGAAAAGATGTATGGGGAGAGGATTATCAAGGGGAACCCTTTTTACAGGGACAGCGGTACGTTAAATGCTCACGGTACAGAAAGGGGATCGTTGGTAGTGGTAGGGACGCGGGCTATTTAGTCTTTTCCTCTTGGGGCTGCTTTGAGTGTCGATAGTGATAGGCTGACACGGCTTCTTCTTCCTCCTTATGAAAGTGTCTGTAAGGTCGGAGGGAGAAAGCTTTCTCCCCCGTGTGTTCAAGTCAGGGTGCGTGCCTCCATCAACCTATGGAGACCCTGAGTCGAAGACGTCTAGACATGTCCCCAAGCATGAGACGTGTTCACGTCTCGGTGACATAGTTCGCGAGCTAGAGAGGCGTCAGCCTGGCCGGTGCCGCGGTCCTCGTGGCGTACGTCTTGGCACGTATTCGGACACGATTACCCCTGCCGCGTGACCGGATACGAGGATTCATGCGGGTGGCTTGAAAAAACATCAAACGTTCACGATCATTTCTCAGGGGAGTCCGCTATCAAACCCGTTGAAATCATGGGGGGAATATGACCGCCAAGGCTCGCGTCCAGACGCACTGTGCCACGCTGAGGACAGAACAGTGTGGGAGGCTGGAGGCGTGGGTCTCAACCGACTTGATCGAGGCGCTCCGCACGATCGCCCGGCAGCAGAACCGCTATCTGTGGGCCGTCGTGAAAGACGCGCTCAAGGCGCATGTGACTCGCCACGCGGCGCTCGTAACGGCTCCTCACCGCAAATAGCATGATCCTCAGGGGGGATCCAGGCTCTTGTGCATGAACACGGATTACTCGTTCACTGGCTACTTGGGCTTTCTCGTGTTCCAATAGGCGTGGCATACTGTGCCCGGCACCAAGCTCAAACGGCTCTCGCGGGACAATGTACGCAAATTGATCGACGGAGTACACAAAGCCGACCTCATCCCGTAGCTGCGATGGATGGGTTGGCAGTCGATCGTTGATCCTGGGGCAACTGTGTGCGTTCTAGAGGGGTGTCCGATATAGAGGTGAGAAGGTATCACACAATGCGCCGGTATTATTTCCCTGTTCCCAATGACCCATTTGAGCCATTGATGAGCCGTACGTCGAGTCATTCGTCCGCTAGAAGCGGGAGCACGCTGGGAGGGGTCGCCCTCATAACCGCTTGATGTATCACGATAATAGTACCGTTTCGCTAGGAGAATGGAAAGGGATTAAGAGTGCTGCTCGTGGGGGTTGCTCAAGTCGTTGATGATTGGGCAATCCCCTTCTCCTCCCGCTCCAGTGGCGGAGTTGGTGAGTTGGTTCTCTTTGTTGCTCGTCGGTTCATTTCTGCCAGGTTTGCCGCTCTTCTTAACACTGGGATAACACCTGTTTCCTCGCAGGCTGGAGGCGTGGGGCCACCCTTGTTCTCCCACGCTTGCGGCTGACCAGTGTCTATCAGGTAAAGCCTGATACGTAGCTTATGGAAAAGAGCTTCGATAATGGCGGTTTCAAGTTCCAAGCGCAACGGGGGAATGAGGGCGCAATTGCGTATAGACTTCCAGGGGCGTGGCACAGTCGAGGCATTTCCTCGGGCGCGTGTTCAACCGATGCGTTTGGAGCTTAAACCCGCCCCTTTTGCTGCTCGCGCCTCATTGCCTCACGCTGCGCAGCCTCCATCGCAACAAGTCGAGCAAGGCGTGCCTTGATGTAGAGCACGCGGGTTTGTTGATCATCGCCTCCGGCTTGGACATACATCTTAGTCCAGAGACCCTTATCAACGGTATTGGTGTCCAGTTCTTGCGCGATCTGCGCATATAGGAGCTCTTCGTGCGCTTCAGTAGTCTTTTGGCTCGATTCATCTAGGATAAGAACGGGAGGGATTGGATTTGGGGCTGGAGGAGAGAGAAGCATTGATTGCCCCACTTCTGTTGGAGTTGCCTGCGTACGTGATTCCGTTGAGGCATTGTTGAACTGCCGGTCCCAGGCTGGTTCCCGAGTTATGGCCGGCTTGGGGACACCTACTTTCTGGTCGGCTTTCTGAGACGTCGTATCGATGCTCGACGATTCAATGGCGTGAAACGTATTTCCTGCACTGGCAACGTTCCTTGGTGATTCCCTTTGATGCGCTAGGATGGACCCGCACACAGCAAAAAAGAAGAATGGCCAAATCACCCCCGCCCCACCAGGTGAATCCTTTAAAAAAAGGACAAAAATAGGACTCATGAATGCGTAAACTGCCAAGAGCCAACGTGATGGCGCAAACCCAAACTTTACTCCGGCCCCCAGTAAGCCACAAATAGCCGCGTCTGCTAATAGACCATAGCGTTGAAAAAAAAGAGCCAGGCCTGCGAACAGAATGACCAGTACGACAGAAAACGAGAAAACGATTTTGTCGGCAGATGACGCATCGGCTGGTAGGCCAAAGGCACCACGGAAAAAACGATCAGGCGTTCTTTTGAAAATCTTCAACGCCCCGATAATTAACGCGGTGAATACTGCGAATATGATCCCTCCCATCACGCGAAAAGCGCCCGAGTTGATCGGATCAAACGCGCTGGTCCCCACTCTAGGCGGGTGCGTCATGATAAGCCCGAGCTGGAAGGCAAATAACACCCATGTAAGAGCAGCGCCCCATGGGTATGGCTGCTGTGGGGCGGCTTTTTCTTCATGATGCTTTGGCTGTTGTGCGGGTGGCGTGTCTTCATGCCGTTTAGAACCGACGGGAAAGTTAAGTGCACATCCGCACTTGATGCAGAATCTTGCACTCGCCTTAGTCGGTGCGCCGCAGCTTGTGCAAAACCATGGTACCGAAGGCACCCCGCTCGGCTGCACGCTGACTGCAGCACCTAGTGGCTGAAATTTTTCTGGCTTTGTTGGGACAGGGAAATCACGGAGTAACATTAAGCAGTTCGGGCATTTTGCAACCGCGATAGTGGTATCCCACTGTTTTTCAGCTTCTGAGAACCAGAACTTGCAAGACGGGCAAGTATACGTCTGCATCAGACCTCCGATGATTGGCGAAAAGCCTCCGCAGGCTGCTTGTGCTCGCTCCTCGGAAATGGCCTATGGAGGATATCTTAAGCAACATTTACTTCCATTTGGGCTGAATGCCCTTCGGCTCCAACTACTAATCAGGGAAGCTTTACGCCAGACGACGCCAGGCTAGGCCGATTGCTTAGTGCTGTCAAACGGGTCACTAGCCTACGATTCGTCATTATTTCCGCGGCCGCCTTGACCCAGTTTCGTCAGGTTTGTTCGACCCACCCCAACTCCCTGGCCGCCGCGCCGGCTGTCAGGCCATCGTTGACTCGCTTCACGGCCAAGTCCTTGAACTCGGCGGTATACTCTTGGTTCGGTATCTTGAACATCTTTTTCCTCCGGTTGCGTCTATCTTATCCGCTTACCGTTGGAAGGCGAAATTCGAGGGGAAGCTCAGGAAGGCCCTGTATGCGGTTAGGCCAAGACTTGCCAGGGTCGTAGAACAACACCTCTATGCCCAGCCTTAGCAACGCTTCAACCGCATACTTTTGAAGCTCGGGACTCTGTGTCACGTGAAGCACCAGTCTGGCGTTCAAGTTGTCGTAGTCCTTACTGAGCTCGTTCAGGTAGCAGGCCAACTGGAACGCCCCCTTCGATGATTGGGACAGGATGTTATCGATGTTCGAGCTTTTGATTTCGAAGACGTTCAGCTTTTCCCTGGACATGTATAACAAGTCGATGGAACTGCTTTCGTAAGGTTTGATGCCATTCGTGATCAAGTATTCTGAAATATCCTTCAGCATCGCCTGGTGGATTTTTTCCGCATGCTGAGTCTTCTTGAGTGCCTCCTCCAAGTTCCTCAGTTTCGAGTCCGCCGACACGAACTCCCTGGCGTATATTTTCCCCGGATCGATCTCGGCAAACTCGGTGTCCACGGATGGCGCGTTGTAATTATGACCAGGTTCTCCCCGTTCGGCCGAAGGCTTTTCTTCGGCAAATATCACAGACACCGGGTCGAAAGCTTTCAGGTCGCCAACAATTTCCGGTGAAGGCTTTGTGCCCATTTTTTTCGTGAGTAACGCACAAGCGTAATTAGAAAAAGCACCCAGCCTGTCTCCCGTCCCATTCGCCCAGACCTGATCCAGCGTCAGATGCGACACCAAAGCCCTTAAAGCGCTCTGGGCCAGACGGCGACCGTTGCTCGGCATCAACTGGAAATCGACTTTCGACAGAGAGTGCTTGTCCGGCGGAAGCAACTTAGTCTGTATCGAGCCTTTGACGAGTAAAGCTAGAGCAACTGATGATACTTGCGACAGTTCGGACACGCCAAGTTTGGAAGCGCGAGTGGACATCGTGGCGTATCTGGCCGCACCCACGTAGTCAGACACCAGCTTGAGCGATCCCGTCATCTCCGGCGATATCCAATAATCGCCTGAGTAATAACCGTCGATTATTCGCTCCACCTTTTTGACCTTGACGAGCAGGAGCAACCTGTCTTCTTGCCCCCTCAGCACGACCCAGAGCCGTCGGCCAGCAAGGGATTCCGGTTCGAAATCGACCTCGTTTTTGGGGAGGATGTAACTGCCGGAAACACCGGCGCTTCCGAAAGACGTCCCCTTCTCGTTATCGAGGACCCAGACCAGATCAGACATGAGCTCCGAGCTCCCCCAGTGCGTCATCCAGCGATGTCGGCCAAGTTATGTGGTCGCCTAACAAATCGTGCTGCCGAATCTCTTTCCCGCGCAACCTTACCACTTCGGTTTCTTCGATCGTGTCCTTGCAAATCAGCAGGTAGTAGTTGACCTCGTCCGCGACCTGCCCACGCCGGTGTATCCTGTCCAGCGATTGGAGATAGTGTGCCGCCTGGTTCGAATACGATATGTAGACCGCATCGTGGGCAGCATGTAATGTGATCCCAGCGCCTGCTGCTGCGGGGTTACCTACGAACAGCATGGTAGACGGGTCTTCCTGGAAGGAGCGCACCGCGTCTCGTCTCGCAGCAGAAGGAACGGAGCCATCCACTTTTACTGGATGATATCGGGAATATCTCGCCATGATCTCGGCCAGGCTCTTCTTGTAGAAAGACCAGATCACGACCTTCCGGCCCTGGGAGATCAATTTCTCCAGAATCCCGTCGAGCACGGTGTATTTCACCGGCACTTCCGAAGCCGTAGGGTCTATCGAGCTGGGGCAGGAACATATCTGTAACAACGTGGCCCTTTTCTGAAAATAAGTCATCAAACTCTTCTTGAACGACTCGTTGTTCAGATTCCTGAGTTCCAGCACCAATGCTGATTTCGCCTTCTCGTACATCAGGGCCTGCTTGCCCGTCAGATCAACCCTGATAACATAAAAGTTCTTGTCGGGGACGTGTTTGAGAATATCAGGCTTCAGCCGTCGTACAAAAACACCTTTCGTGTCTACCAGCAAAGCGATTTTGTCCCAGTCCGCCTCTGGGTTGTTCGATTTTTTGAAGCCGCCGAAAGTGTAGCCTAAGTCCGCCAGGTCGAACTGATTCACCAAATCGTAGGCGGAGTTGGGAGCGGGTGTTCCGCACAGAACGAAACATTTCCGGCACTTCGACCGGAGCTTATCCGCGATTTCCGAACGATATGACTTGCCATTTTTCAGGTAGTAGGACTCGTCTACCACGAGAAGGTAGCGATGGGTCGATGCGCTCGCCCTCAGGTTGACCAGCATGGGCGCAACACCTTCGTAGTTCGTGACCAGCACATCGAACTTGCGTTGCGCAGTTTCATACCTCTGCCTCTGGGCGCCCTCGGCCACCTCGACCCGGCATTCGGGGCCTAGAAACCTGGCGATGTCCTTCGGCCACTGGCTGACCATACTCTTCAGGCACACCACGATCATCGCATCGATCTCGCCCAATTCCCTCAACTCGTCGAACGCGGCGATGGTCATCACGGTTTTCCCGCTGCCCTGCTCGTCGAACAGACAGAGTCCTAAAAGCCCCGGCACAGTCATCGCTCCGACCGCCGATGCCTGGGCGGGTTCGAGGACGTTGTTCCAGTTTCCAGACAGTGCGGGCGGCTCGTTGAGTTCTATTATCTTAAGCGCCCTGATTCGGGCCGCTTCGTGCCGCTTGAATCGCTCCAACGCGTTCTCCACCTCGCCATCCGTTTCCGCATGACCTATCAGGTCTGCGACTATAGGAAGAGCAGACAACGGAAACGTAATGAAATCTTTCCCCGAGGTAAGCTGCGAGCCTATCCGTTGGGCAAGTTGGGCCTTAAGCTGTAACCGTTCAAGTCCGGCGCACTCGATATGTATCCTATCCTCCTCGACCCGGGCTTTCATCGGTTCACTCCGATGCCGCTTTGCTCAGCTTGATTACCAGTTCCAGCGCCTCTTGGAGATTTGTTCGCGAGCTTTTTGGAATCAGCTTGATATCCGAGGCGGTCATTTCTTTGATGAACTTGACGAACGTGTCGATCCTGCCGATGACTTCGTCGCCGCTCCTCACGATTCTCGCGTTGTAGTCGAGAATCGCTTTCGCTGATTTCGCGGCTGCCGGATCTGGCTGTAACAGGGCCGCTTTGGCTTCTGGATGCTGCCATGCTTTGTATGCGACCCTGACCTCGGGGAAGCTCGAAAACTTAGAATCGTTGATCCATTTGAAAAACTGGATCTTGAAATCTATGTCCGTCTGCAACGGGTCGAAAAATGACTTTTGCGCCTCGTTGAAATATTGATAATTTTTGGCGGCAACGGTCTCCGCCGCCTGCTCCGACAACCCTAAACCGCCGCCAGACTCATCGTCCGGGTCTATATTGGCGGTCGAAAAGGTAATGAACTCCTGGATTATGCTGTGGATCTTGAGCGTTTCCTTGACCTTCGATTTGGCCCAACTGAACTTTTGCGAAATCTGCTCCGGGCTTAAACCCTCCTGATGCGCATCGATAACCTGGACCGCCTTCACGTATGCAGGCCACTCGATTTTCAACGATGCCGAAAAGTTCTCTTCCACCAGGACATTCTGCTCGTCGGCATCGGTCGCGTCTTCAGAAAGGACGTGAACTTCGACCGTTTCAAAATCTTGTCGGTTTGGGTCGGGCAACGGCATACTCGCCAACGCGTACTTGACGGCAAAAAACCTGCGGTTCCCATCGAGCAGCTTTCCCGTATACGACAGGGCGAGAGGTTCGCGCAGACCATTTTTGATGATGTCGTCCCGAAGCTCCTTGAGCTTTACCTCCGGATCGTTCTTCATCAGATCGAAAATCTCATCCTGGGTTAGCTGCCTCCCGCCAACCTGGGATAAGTATTTCTTTTTCTCTAGCTCGATTCTGGGATTGTCCACCCAGCCGATGATCGACGAAACTTTAACCTTCCCTTCCCAAACGTTGATCCTCCTACCGTTATAAAGCCTCTGCTTGATTTGAGGCTGGGGCTTGTCCAACATAAACTCGGGATGAGTGGACATGGTCGGCTTAATCCTCCGGGTTAATCTGTCGTTGCCAACATCGATTCCAACTGATGAATGCGGTCTATCAGTTCAGATTTTTCCATCTGCCCGTATTGTTTAACTGGGGTAGGGGCCTGCTTATAAAAACTCGCGAATGGCGCATGGTGGTCGGCAAAAGGAACATCAATGTCCCGAGCCATAACCTTTTCCTTCTTTATCCTCTGAATCCAGAAGTCGGCCAGGTTTCTGGTAAACCTTTTTTTGAGCTGTTCTTCAAGAGCCGTAATAATGTCTGCGGTTCCATCATCTATGGCACAGTCCCTACAAACGAACACAGCCAGATCCAACAATGGCGTCGAACCCTTTATCGTGGTCAGTATCGCCAAGAAATTCAACATCCAGTTGTTGTGGAAACCGATGCCCCACTTCTTGCCTGTGGCAGCGAGCCCCATTTCGAATAGCGGGTGTTTGGGGCGGTTCGGATAGTAAAAAGGGGTCGCTTGGTTTGATGCTTTCTTCAGTGGCACCGTCAAGAAATTCGACGAGATCCTTTTCTCCGGGTGGATTCCTGCCTCTTCGATTTTACCCAACTCGGTAACCTGCCTGACCCCACTGGGGGACTTTCCTACCAGAACCAGCCGAGTAAACTCCAGCTCCACATGCTTGCGGCTATTCTTTCCTTCCAAACTGTCAGGATTCAGGCCCAGGATACTCACGCCAAAATGTTTGAACGCGGCATCGATCGACAAAAAATACATCAGCGCCGATGTTCGCTCCATATGCGTTTTCCCCGTATTAGTTCGCGAGGAAAGCCTTTCGAAGGACTTGCAAACCAGCTCCTGACTCAAATATTTTGACATATCGTCATGCTCGCTTCTTGGTATTTACGGACGGCTTCACATGCGAAAAGATCACATCTCTATCGCAGGCACGCAGCGGCTTGCCGGAGTCGACGAACTGCTCGAAGCTCAGGTATTCAGACTTCCCCCTTAGATCCGCACCACCTAGCACCGCCTTGATCTGGATAGCCATCTCGTAGGCCAACCGTGGCGGCACCGCATTTCCGATCTGCTGGTATTTCGACTTGATGGTGCGGCCCACGAAATAAAACCAATCGGGGAAGGTTTGGATTCTAGCGATCTCCCGCACCGAGAAAATGCGCTTTTCGATAGGGTGCCAAACCCCGGCATTCTCGGGCTTGAAAGCCGCAGTGATCGTCCCAGCGATTTCGTCGCGATGATACCTTCGGTAAAAGTTGGGCCACCGGTATCGCTCCATGTTGTCGCTTATCTTCTTGAGGCGCTCGGGAAGTTTCTCGTAGGGGATGTTTTTCCAGGAGCCGCCTTCGGGAACCATGCTACCCAGCTGAATGGCCTGTGGGTTAAGCTGCATCCGTTCCTTCTGGTTCAACACCTTGCTATTCAAATCGAGGATGGTGCGCTTGAGGCTCAAGTCATCCCGGTCGATGGGGTGCGGGAAAGAAAACACCCCCGCGGCATGAGCCCTCTCCACGCCGACGATGAATACGCGCAACCTTTTTTGCGGGACATGATGCCTGGACGCATCGATAAGACTGAACACCACGTTATATCCCAGCGAATCCAACTCCTCGCATATTTCTTGAATTAGGAGCTTCCCCCCATCCCCGAAGGAAAGCAAACCCCGCACGTTTTCGAACACCACACTTCTGGGTTTCAGGTCGCGGACAAAAGCCAATGCGGTCTGATACAGGGTCCCACTGGTGCTGTCTTCCACACCCTTCCTGGAACCTGCGTTCGAGAATGGCTGGCAAGGAAACCCAGCTGTCAACACATCGGGACGTTTACTCAACTTGGGGACACCGACCACTCGCACATCCTGATCGGATATCTCCCCGATATTATGGCGATACGTTTCACACGCATCGGGATTTATGTCGTTTGCGAAAACCGTCTTAAATCCTGCCTGGTGGAAGCCCAGGTCAAAGCCGCCACAACCCGAGAACAGACTCACATGAGTTAGGCCAGCCCTTGAGATGCTTTTTTCGAGTGGGGCAAAAATCTCCCATGGGCGCACCATCGTCTTTTCGTCGCCCAACATTATAGCTGACGGTTTCAGTAGGGAAGGGCGTAGATTCTGGACTGCCATAACCTTGTTTTTCATTGGCTGCTTATTATTGCACTTGTATTTTTCACGATCTACATGTGGTCTTTTTTTGGTTCGGATTTGGCATCTGGCTGCATAGCGTTTAACGGGTAATTGGACTCATTTAATACTAATCATCGAGCAACCGGTTCAGCAATGCCACGAAAATTTCGCAGTGTTTGCCAATCCGGCCTGCGGGTTTTCTTCAGCATATCCCCCTCCCACAAAGTATTTTTCAGGTGTTCCAGAATTCCAGTATCGGTTGCCGGTACAATTTAAAAAGAAAGGACGCTGAGGTGCGCCTATAGTCTCTAACGAGATTATCAAACTGTATTTAGGACATGCAATTAGACAAACCCCGCACCCCATGGATGTTGGGGTTTGAGTGTCGCAAATTGGAGGGGTTATTAGGACAGCCAGGCTTCCACTTCAGCAAACCCTAGCATCTCGCAGCCCGTGTATTTCATGTATTTCATGTACGAGAGCTTTGCCGAGGTTGCGCGGACGGTTGGACCGTGCAAAGCTATCCTATGACTATTCCATTTACGGCGGCGGTTACGGGCCAATTCAGTGCATTACAATGATAACCAAACGATCTATTTGCATGTGCCATGTGCCTTGGACTGGATGCCGCGCATCATGTCGTTGATCGACCAGGGGAGTGGCGATCTTGTCTGTCCTTGCACCAGCGACATCCCGCCAGCAATCCCCAATGGCGATCAATATGAGCTTGGCTTTCTCCGAGCAGAGGAAGCCCATCAATATGGACGGCACAAAATATATCTGTGGTTCCAACTGACGACCCCGGGAGAGTGGCATGGGGAAAAGTTCTACATGGCCTGCAATATCGCTTCAAAGGGAAAGTGGGGGCCCTCATCGAAGTTCTGGCTGACGTGGGTCCTGGCGGCAGGGAGACGGCCTAAGCGGGTTGATCGCATGAGTACTGCCATATTTAGAAACAAGGTCTTTCGCGCACGGATGCGGAAGGTGCTGAAAACCTCGAAGCAGATCGACCGAACACCCGCCCAACAATATAGCGTGGTGGACGAACTGCTAGAAGTCACGGTGGGACGATGATGAGGGAGAGAACACCTTTCCTTGACCTTGACCGCTACTCTTCTCTCCCAAGACTTGGACCTATACCTGTACCACCCCATTCTGTGTTTATAGCCTTGCTAGATGCGCTATTGCACGATTGCGATGGCAACAATTCCTGGGCGCAAGAAATTAGCCGCGCCTACGGACGCTCCGAGCACACGGGATCGGAGTGGCTCCAAGGATGGCTAGATGACACCCGCCTTGGTCAGGCCTACGGGCTTGACCAGGGGCCATTCTGCCAGAACACGGTTCATGGCATATGCGCGATGTGCCCCAATTGACGTATCAGGGGAGACCTTGCTGAAACCAACGCCCATGATGGCCTCATTTACTCGACGCAAGCCACGGCCCACGAGGAGCGCCTATCCGCCGCATATCTTCGATCAGATTACCGACATTCTGGCCGATCTTGTGCTGGAGGACCTGAAGCAGTTTCCCTTAATCCCCACAGGGCCACGCATTGACAGATTCAGCAGACGAGAGAATACTGCGCTCCTTACACAGGAAGGTGGAGCATGAACGCTGCGATCTATGCCCGCAAATCAACCGAACAGACCGGCGTGAGCGATGAGGAAAAATCAGTTACCCGTCAAATTGATCACGCGAAAGCCTATGCACTAAAAAAAGGCTGGACGGTCCCAGACGAACTGATTTTCGTGGATGATGGAATTAGCGGGGCCGAGTTTGTGAAGCGCCCCAGCTTCATCCGCCTGATGAACGCCCTGAAACCTCGACCTGCCTTTCAATTCCTCGTCATGTCAGAAGAATCCCGCCTCGGCCGTGAGCAGATCGAGACGGCCTACGCCCTTAAGTCCATTATGGATGCGGGTGTGCGGGTGTTCTTTTACCTCGAAGACCGAGAACGGACACTCGATTCGGCGCTCGACAAGATGATGCTATCGCTCACGGGCTTTGCGTCAGAGATGGAGCGAGAACGGGCGAAGCAACGCACCTATGACGCGATGCTCAGGAAAGCCAAAGCCGGCCATGTCACGGGAGGGAAGGTCTACGGGTACGACAATCACGAGGTGCTATCAGCCGAAGGTCAACGACTGCATGTACTCCGCGTCGTGAATCCGAGAGAAGCGGAGCTGGTGCGACAGATCTTCGACATGTATGCAGGCGGCCTCGGTATCACACGCATTGCCAAGCGGCTCAACGAGGAAGGCGTCCCTGCCCCTCGTCAAAGCCCTCGCGGATGGGCCCCGACTGCCGTGCGTGAGATTCTCCGTCGACCGCTCTACAAGGGCGAGATCGTCTGGAACCAGCACGAGAAGATTATCCGGGGAGGCACCAAGAAACGTCGCCAACGCAACGAGAAGGACTGGATACGCTTAGATGCCCCAGACCTTCGAATCATCACCCCTGATATTTGGAACACCGTGCAAGCGCGGGTATCGAAAACGAAAGGTACGGGCCGCTCAACCTTCAGAGATCAGGACTCAAAGTACCTGCTGACCGGCATGGCGCGCTGCGCGCATTGTGGTGGGCCGATGACGATCGTAGGCCAAGACTACCATCGGCAGAAAGGACGTTTCTACGGGTGCAGTTATTACAAAACCCGTGGCTCCTCCATCTGCAAGAACTCACTGTTGGTTGAACAGGCGTTCCTTGATCAGATCGTACTCCAGTCGCTCCATGAGGCGCTCACCGAGGAGATGATAAAAGTTGCCGTCGACAAGGCTCTCACCAAGCATCGGGCGGGAGAAGGGGCAACGCTCGATAGGCGGACCAGTATCGAACGGGAACTGTCGCTGATTGAGGCCAAAAAGGAACATCTCGTGGATGCAATCGCCGCAGGGGATAAAGACCCCAAGATCTTCGAACGGCTCAAAGCGGAAGAAGCGCGACGACAAGCCCTGGTGGCAGAACTCACGCACCTGGCCATAGCGGATCAGGTATGCTCCCTCGACGAAGCCCGGCTCAAGCGTGAGCTCAAAGCCAGGCTTGCCGATACCAAGGCCTTAATGGGTCGTCATATCTCATCAGCCAGACGACTCCTAAGAGTACTGATGGAACATCCGTTGCAGTGTGAAGCGGTACGAGAGGGAGATCGGGAGGAATATCGTGTGACGGGCACCGGCAACTACCTACCACTCTTACCTGAAACGTTAGCCCCGCTGAATACGCCCCGGGAACGCTGCTCCGTAATAAATGGTGTCCCCAACGGGATTTGAACCCGTGTTACTGCCTTGAAAGGGCAATGTCCTAGGCCAGGCTAGACGATGGGGACGAGAGACGGTGCGTAAAACGAGCTGAATTCTTACCATACTTCAGACTCATGTGTCACTAGAGGAAGCGGGGTGCGCCACGGCGGCTGGTCGCGTTTCCTGCTCGAATTCGGTAGGATAGCGGCTCGCATGAATATTGGCGCCTCGCCTGGCAGGCGCCCAAGGAGCAGGACTCATGGCAAGACCATCTTTCGCAGCGTACCGATCGATACTGCTCGTCGCGACCTGTCTGATTCTGGCGAACTGCGCCCATGAGACCCCCCAACCACGCGAAACCTACCAGGAACGGGCGAAACTGATTAAGGATCACGCCGACTCATTCTATGGCAACCTGAAAATGAACCGAGTAGAGTCCGCGATCCAGGACAACCGGAAGATTGAAGCGATGGCCCTCCAGATGGGGGACACGGTCAGGAAACGAACCGGCCAGCCAAGCACGCCGGCCGCCGAGCAGGAACTGGCCTTACTGAACACCGCCAACGCAACCGCCGCCACCAACTGGCTTGCCCTGGGCCAGTACTACACCATCAAACGCCAATATCCTCAGGCCCGCGCCACCTATCGCCGCCTGATCGACAGCTATACCAACTCCCTAGACCGGCCCTATCGCGAACAGGCCCTGCGCGCGCTAAAAGACTTGGATAGTCGCCATCCATCCACGACAACGGCAAACCCATGAACCATCCACAGATCCTGCGCCAATCCTTTCGACTCCTGCTCAGCGGGCTTCTCTTGCTCAGCTGGGGCTGCGTCCACCGGATTCATGTGACCCCGGCGCCTCCGGCCGCCTCGACTGCCCCTATTGCCCGGTCACTGCAAGTCGTCGTGCCCTTCCTCGCAGTGGAAGGAGCCGACCGTATGCCTGGCATCGCCTTGTTCGAATGGCCAGCGCGGGATCTTCGCTCCGCCGTGATCGACTACATCCAATCGCGCCAGACCTTTGCCTCGGCAAGCGACAAACCGGCAGACCTCACCATGACCGTCAAAGCCTGGCTGAGGCTGCGAGCAGGCAGCCGCTACCAATACAAGCTGCGCCTGGAAACGACCATTAGCCCATCAAAAACACCTCAGGCCGGGGTCTCTGCGCTGAAAAATGATGCAGCAGAGTCAAGTATCCAGTGGAGCACTGATTCTAATCAGCCTCTCATTGCGGAAATGGCCCAGGCCGCGCCTGACGATCCGCTGACAAAGATCCTAGAATCAGCCATTCGCCCTTCGGAGAAACTGCCGATCAAGTCCTATCTGGTGGAAAAAGACGCGGCAGGCCAGGAAGTCCGCTGGAGCACGGCCTCCGATCAAGCCCCCATTGCGGAAGCGGTCCAGGCAGCGCTGGACGATCTCCTCACGCAGATCGAAGCCGACCGCCTCTTGTATTGAAAAATCGAACTGAAGACGGGGGAGCTAGGAGACCTGAGACCGGCGATCGAAAAGACGCATCACGAGACAGCCTGCTGCCAGACCTACCACAAACATCGCACTGACTAGCCAGCCGGAAGAAACGCCCGCTGGCCTCGCTTCACGACGACGGAGTTCCCGGCTGAGATTCGGCATATGGGACTCGCCCCCGAGCCATTCCTCCTCTGCCGAGCGAGACAGGTCTCTATTGGCGCGAATCATCCTTCTTTGTTCACTCATCTCGTCCTACGCTCTGGCAAGCCCACAGGCACCGACTCCCGCTGCTTGTACAGATCGGAAACCCGCTTTATGCCGTACCGGAACCGGTGAAGTTGGCCCAAGCCTCATTCGCCTGCGCAACGGGAGCCTGCTTATATTCCTTGCAATCGACGCGCAGCGCGCAATTACCGAACGACGCGTTCGCCGAATCACAGTGATGCGGCCGCTCGGCATTGGCATGCTGATTGGGCCGGAAGTCCTGACAGGACACGCACATCCTCGCGACCGCAATCTCACCCTGCGTTTGGAGGCTGTGAATCACCTTCACCAGGGAGGTGAGGAGCACCACTTGCTCCGGCGACGAGAGGGTCGCCGTGGCCGCCCCTAGCCGGTCTGGCGCGTCGGGAGAGGGGGTACAGGACCGATTCCCCTTGGCCGTCAATTGCGCCAGCACAACCCGTCCATCGCTCAAATCTCGACGCCGGCGAACCAACTGTTTCTCTTCAAGCGTAGCAATAACCTCCGACGCAGTCGGAAGCCTGACCGCCAATTCATTCGCCACGGTAGAGATACGGGCTCGTTGCCCCGGCTTAGTGCGAAGCAATGTCAGGACCTGCCGCTGTAACGGGCCAAGACCGGCGCGGCCTTCGCGACGCCATGTCCGGCTCTTCATCGCCAGCCCGACTTTCTCCAGGCCGGACACTAACTGCGCGATCAGGGCAGCGGCCTCCTGTCGGCAGGGCAACATCGATGCGGTCTTCTTGCGATTGTTCACTCGTAATTTAGCCATCAGCACACCTCCAGAAATACCAATATTTCGGGAGTCTATGGTGTGGGCTCCATCCGAGTCAAGCGGCCATGGCAGCGCCATTGCGGCTAATCGCCAACTATGGAGGCCTGCTGGCGCACAAGCGATCAGACACCCTAAGGCGAGTCCGACGAATCACTATAGCTTTCCAGCCAGATCGTCTATAGTTAGCGTAGGCCGGAGAATGGATTTGCCGTGAAACTGACTCCCTTCCCCGACGCGGAAAAGATACGCGGTCCTAGGGCTGACGATCTGACTCGGCTGCTCCAGCAGCCGACGGATCGGGAACTTCGTCCCTGCCCGAACTGCGACACTACTTGCGGATGCCCCGCTCGCTCAACAAATTGTTGCTGCAGCTGTTCCTCCCAATGTCCTGACGCACCACGGTTTCTTTCATCCGAGCCAGATCAGCATCCGATTGAACCGCATATGGTATCCCTGGCTTATGCCCTGATCAGTTTGCGGCTTGTGCCGCCCTGCTGGTCCTGTGAAGGGCATCTCCGTCCGATTGGCGGGCTCACCCGACTTCCGCAGATATGGTTTTATTCCGCCTCTACCGTCTATCCGGAATTGATTGCTTCCTATCTCGCAGACCTGAGATCTCGAGGAAAACTACTCCATCCCTGGGCTGTGTCCGTCTGTCCCCATACCCCCGGCGGCGCCACCCTCTTTCAAATTCAGCCAGAAGGTCTCCAGCCTTTCGAACTCCAGGCAGAAGCGCTCCATTCGCTACATCATGACCTCCAGACCATCGGCGACTCGCTCGTGGTATCTATCCGGCAACTTGCGCTCGATCTGCTCACCCCACGATCATAGTAATACCCTCCGGCTCGGCAACGCACACCTATGAAAGCAGACTCGCCTTTCAATCGACAAGTGCCAACGCTCCTAGGCTTTGAGTCCGTAACCACCCTCGTCAGAAAGTAATCTCCGACTCAATAATGCCAGGCCAAACCGGCCGAGACGGTCCTGGGGCCGCCCGGCGTAAATTGCAGTCCGTTCACCGGCGCTGCATCCGTGGCGAGCTTCGTTTCATAGGCGAGCTGGGTCTGCCGCCAAGAAACGTCCATCAGGTTTTGAATGCTGAAAAACCCCTCCATATTCTGCCACCAGCCCTTCGAGCGCGGGCGATAACGAGCCACGAAATTGAAAATGGTCCAGGGCTGGGCGTTGATGCTGCGGTCCTGCATCAGGGGCCTGGCCCCCAGATGCACCATCTGCAGCGAGGCGGCCAGCCCCATCGGCAGGCGCGCGGTTAATTCGCCATGTCCGGTCATGGTCGGGGCCTGGGGAATCGGATTGCCCGTCGCACGAAACTCCGCCGAGTTCAGCGTTGCGCTGCCGGAGAGAAACAACCAGTCCAGCAACTGAATGCGGCTACCGAGATCCGTGCCATATCGGCGCGTGGCGCCGAGAATCTGCGTCGTGCCAAGATTGCCCTGATAGACCAGCTCGGAAGTCAGGTCCAAAAGCCAGAAGGAGGCGGAAACCTCCAGCCGCTCCCATTGTCTGGCGCGAAACCCCGCTTCGTACCCGGTCGCCTTCGGCAGAGCTTGAACATTGGAAGAACCCACCACGGCTCGCGCGTCGTTACTGTGAAAGCCGGTGCCGGCATTGAGAAAGATTTCTGTGCCGGCCCAAGGGCCCAGGATCAGGTTTCCCTTGGTGGATGTGATCATGGCATCGACGTTCCCGCTCTGATTTTGTGTACAGCCGGACTGGCAGAGATTCCGCACGTTGAACTGAAAGAAATCAGCCCTCGTGCCACCCGTCAGCCTGGCCCAAGGCATCGGCTGAAATTCCAATTTCAGATAAGGCGAATAGGAGGACTCCTGGATCTTGCTATCCGACGTCGTCCCTGACAGGACTCCTTGCCTCTGACGGCTCAAACGAACATGGGCATCGTCCACGCGAGTCTGCATACCGAGGGTGGCAGAACTCTCGACGTCCAGCAATTTCCCGCTCTGGCGATAGCCTAGATCTCCTCCATAGACATAGCGCCGGTCTGCCTGCTCGATGCCGTCTCCATTCGTCGAATCGTCGAGGAAGAAGGTGAAATCTGACATCAGATTCAGGGAATAATATTGAAGGTAGGTTTCGGCAAAGAGGGTCCCGCCTGACTGAGTCTCGTAGCTGTAGCGCACATGGCCGGTGGACCGTTGGGTCTTGCCTCCCTGGTAACGATCGATCGAGCCGAATCGGGAGATGAGCCCTGACTCGACGGCGCGCAGCGGGATTTCCCCCTGGCTGTTCCAGCGGCCCTGGTAATGGGTGCCGGTGACAGTGAGTTCCGAATGCGTGGTCGGGTTCATCGTCGCCTTGGCCAACCCGTTAAGCCGGAGGGCTCGATTGGGATTGACGTAGGGGCCGTCTGTGTAAAATCCTTCGAGCGCGACCAGCGAACGGACCTTGTCCTTGGTGGGAGAGAACATCAAGAGCTGCCGCTGCGTATTGAACTGTCCGCTGGAAACCTGGACCACCCCCTCTTCGACCACATCCCTCGTCACAAAATTGACCGCGCCAGCCGTGGCGAAATCTCCGAACTGAACCTGGTAGGGCCCTTTATAGGCGTCCACCCGCTTCATCGTTTCAGGAATGAGAAAATTCAAGTCGAGGTAGCCCTGACCGTGGGCATGACTGCGGAGATTGATCGGCATCCCATCCAAAAATCCTGCGAGATCGGTCCCGTGATCCGCGTCGAATCCGCGAAGCAAATAATTGTCCGGCTTGCCTGCCCCGCCGCCAGGGTTGGAAGTGATCAGACCCGGCACCAGGCGCAGCAAGTTCCCCGGCCGATCGGTTGCCTGAAGTTCGAGATCCTGCTCTGTGATGGTATGTTGGGACGCGGCCTCGAAGTGCGAGTC